>CAYPLG010000029.1:0-25476 GCA_964411535.1 uncultured Oscillospiraceae bacterium | reverse complement strand
TTCTTGTTGGATAATGGATGGATGTTGCCAAATCGTTGCCAATTCGGCAATTTATGTCTGGAATATGCCTATTTTACTGGGCTTTTCAGCCCTCTGCCATCATTCCCACTCGATCGTTCCCGGCGGCTTGCTCGTAATGTCGTATACCACGCGATTAACGTGCGGCACCTCCGCAATGATGCGCTCGCTGATGCGGCGAAGCACCGGGTACGGAATCTCCGCAAACTCGACGGTCATTGCATCCGTACTCGTTACCGCACGCACGCCAATGGCATAGTCATAGGTACGCTGGTCGCCCATGACGCCGACGCTGCGCATGCCGGTGAATACGGTAAAGTATTGCCAGATGTCCTCGTCCAGCCCGGCAAGGCGAATCTCCTCGCGGAAAATCCAGTCCGACCGGCGCAGGATTTGCAGCTTCTCCGGCGTGATGTCGCCCAGCACGCGAATCGCAAGGCCGGGTCCGGGAAACGGCTGCCGCCACACAAGCGCATGCGGAATGCCAAGGTGCTCGCCCAGTTCGCGCACCTCGTCCTTAAACAACATCCGCAGCGGCTCAATAAGGCCGGTGAAGCCGATATCCTTCGGCAGGCCGCCGACGTTATGATGGCTCTTGATTGTGGAGGCGCTGTCCGTGCCGCTCTCGATGACATCCGGATAGATCGTCCCCTGCAACAGGTAGTCCGCGCCACCGAGCTTCTTCGCTTCCTCCTCGAAAACGCGGATGAATTCCGTGCCGATGATCTTCCGCTTCTGCTCCGGCTCAGTCACGCCCGCAAGCTTTGTCAAGAACCGCTCGCTTGCGTCCACAAACCGGATGTCGAGGTTAAGCGTGTCGCGGTAAAAGGCAAGCACCTCCTGCGCCTCATTCTCGCGCAAAAGGCCGTGGTCAACAAATATGCAGGTGAGCCTGTCGCCGATTGCCTTGTGCACAAGCACGCTTGCGACGGAGGAATCCACGCCGCCGGACAACGCGCCCAGCACGCGGCCGGCGCCGACCTTCTGGCGAATCTCCTCGATTAGCGCATCGGAAAGGTTCTCCATGCTGTAGTTGCAGGAAAGGCCGCAAATGTCGGAAAGGAAATTTTGAAACAGGCGCGCGCCGCGCTCCGTATGCGTAACCTCCGCATGGAACTGGATGCCGTAAAGCTTTCGCGCATCGTCTGCAAAGGCCGCAACCGGACAATGCTCCGTGGACGCGACGGCGGAAAAGCCCGCCGGCATTTTCGTTACCGCGTCGTTATGATTCATCCACACCACGTCGCCAAGTCCCCGAAGAAGCGGATGTGCGCTTAGCGTAATCGGCGTGCGCCCATACTCCTTGACGCTTGTGGAAGTAATCTCTCCGCCAAAGCACTTGGCGATATACTGCATGCCGTAACAAATGCCGAGGATCGGCACGCCGAGCTTAAATACCTCCGGCGTGCAGGTTTTCGCATTTTCGGCATACACGCTGTCCGGCCCGCCGGTCATAATAATGCCGGATATGCCGTCGCCTTTGATGCGTTCAATGGAGGCCGAATGCGGAATCAATTCGGAAAAGACGCCCGCTTCCCGCACCCTGCGCGCAATGAGTTGGTTATATTGCCCGCCGAAGTCGAGCACCACGATGCGCTCGCGCATATGCTTACTCCTCTCGAAAGACGATCCCCGTCTCGTCCGCCGATTCGATGATGGCAAGCGAGTGTAGATCGATGCCCATCTCCCGCAGCCGCTTGCCGCCGGGCTGGAAGCCCTTTTCCACCGCTACGCCGATGCCGAGCAGCGTGGCGCCGGCCTCGTTCACGATCTCGACCAGTCCGCGCAAAGCCTCGCCGTTTGCAAGGAAATCGTCGATAATCAGCACGCGGTCGTTCGGCCCAAGCCACTGACTCGACACAATGAGGGTAACCTTCTTTTTATAGGTATAGGAGAAAATCTCGCTATGGTACAGGCCGCCTTCGATATTGTCCGATTTGGCTTTCTTGGCGAATATCATGGGTACGCCGAACTCCTCCGCGCATATGGTCGCAAGCGCAATGCCGGAGGCTTCAACCGTCAGCACAGCCGTCAAACCGTCAAGTTTAAATAACCGCTTGAATTCCTTCGCAATTGCCCGCATCAGTTTGGTATCAACGCGGTGGTTTAGGAACCCGTCGACCTTAATAATGTTGCCGGGCAGCACCTTGCCTTCCGCCCGAATTCGATCCTGTAGCAGTTTCATCTTGCACCTCTTCTACAATTCTAAATAATGTGCCTATTATCGCGCAGAACACCATTTGAATCAAGCCTTTGCGTCAACTTCACACAAAAGGTTTGCCGCGTAAAATAAATTTTCGTTGGCAGCTTCCGGCGCGGGCAGCAGCTGTTTGCCGCCTGCCTTCCTTGCTCGATATTCGGCGCATCCTGCGTTTAGACGCGCGCTTATGCAGCGTTTCGCGCAGGAGCGTTGCCCGGTTTGGCCATCCGTATGGAGGAACCGCAGGGCGCTGTTTCTATCGCTGCGCTTGCATTCCTGCAAATTTCGAATAAAATAGTAACGAAACGGTATGCAAAGCGCCGGGAACGCAACGGCCATTGCGAACCCCGGCGGATATAGCGGAGGAATTGCATGCAGGCTTAACAAATGAAAGGCAGCCGGCATGATTTAATCCAATTTTAATGAAAGCCCACTGCTTGCTTTTATCTTTGCCTGCTACGATAGGCGTGCGGTAAGCAAATCAGCTGCCAACACAATATTTCGGAGGATAAACAGATGGATCATATGGAAATGGTGGAGAAACTGCGGCAGCATGCGAACGTCAGCTACGAAGAGGCCAAGGCCGCGCTGGAAGCTGCCAACTGGGATATGCTTGACGCGATGATCGAGCTCGAACGGCAAGGCAAGGTGCGCGCGGGCGCTGCATACGACACCGGTCGCGGCAATGGCACACAGTATGAGAAGGTCAACGCGACCGCATCGGCCAAGCGCGAGCACACCGGCTGGAAAAACTTTTGCAGCAGCGTTCGGTCGCTGTTCCGCAAGAGCTGCCAGAACAGCTTCCGCGTCACGCGCAACGGCAACGAGCTTATCAGCGTCCCGATCCTCGTGATGATCGTGCTTATGATCGCATGCTTCTGGATTCTGCTTCCGGTGCTGGTTGTCGCACTGTTCTTCAACTGCCGCTACAGCTTCGTGGGACCGGATTTTAAGGACGAGAGCGTGAACCGCGCGATGGGCAAGGCAACGGACGCGGCAGAGAGCATCAAGGAAACGTTCGCTTCCGCCGCAAATGAAGGGGACAACAAGTAATTTTTCAAAAGGGAACTGCTGGATATGGTGAAAATCCTGATTGTCGAGGACGAAGAAAAGATTGGCCGGTTCGTAGAACTCGAATTAAAACACGAAGGCTATGATACCGGCCGTGCCTCCGACGGGCGGACAGGGCTTACGATGGCGCTGTCCGATTCGTTTGATCTCATGGTACTCGATATCATGCTGCCGGAACTAAACGGCATGGAGGTACTGCGGCGGCTGCGCAAAACCAGCAAAATGCCGGTCATCCTGCTCACCGCGCGCGACGCGGTCATGGACAAGGTCGCCGGCCTCGACAGCGGCGCAAACGATTATATTACAAAGCCGTTTGCCATTGAGGAGCTGCTTGCGCGCATTCGTGCGCTGCTGCGCGCGGCTGCACCGGCGGCGGGCGAAGGCTTATGCTGCGGAAAGCTTACCCTGCTGCCGAACGAGCATCGCGTAACGTATGGCGAGGACGAAATCACGCTTACCAACAAAGAGTTTATCCTTTTGCAAACGTTGCTGGAAAACAAGAATATCGTGCTGTCGCGCGATACCCTGCTCGATCAGATCTGGGGATACCAGTATATCGGAGAAACAAACGTGGTGGACGTGTACATTCGCTATCTCCGGTCAAAGATCGACGACGTTTACGGCGCGCATATCATCCGTACCGTTCGCGGCGTAGGGTATGCCATCCGCGATCTTCCGGAGGAATAAGCAATGGATACCGCGCCCAAAAAAACCGCATCAATACTGAACCGTTTGACGGCGCATACGCAATGGCAGCGTTTCTTCGCCTACATTTGGCAGGATATCGGCATTGCGATGGCCGCCGTTCTCAGCTGGTGCTACGCCTCGGAAAAGCTTGTGTGCAACGGTTGGGAGCCGATGCTGTCGCGTACCATCGCGGCGGGAAGCACCGGCGGCTGGCTCGACCGGCTCCGCGCAACGGAGTACTATGTGGTTGACACCGCCGGGGCTACGCATACGCTCGCCATCGGGCCGTTTCTGTTCGCGCTCGCAATTGTGCTATGCGTGCTGCTGGGCATACAGATGCTCGGTTGGGTGCTTGGGTGGCTGGAGGAACGCAACACGCTGCGCCGCTACCTAAAGCCCATTGACGACATTGCGCTTGCTGCGGAGCGCATCGCCGCGCATAGCTTCGGGCCCGACAAAATCCAAAACTTTGAGCACGCCATCGCACGCATCAACGAACCGACCACCCGCGTGGAGGTCGGCGACGAGGATTTGGCCGGGCTGGAAGCGGCCGTCAACAATATGCTAAGGCGCTTGCAGGAGAGTGCGAAGCAGCAGATGCGCTTTGTCGACGACGCAAGCCACGAGCTTCGCACGCCAATCGCAGTGATCCAGGGCTATGTCAACATGCTCGACCGCTGGGGCAAGGACGACCCAAAGGTTCTTTCGGAGTCCATTGCGGCCATTAAGACGGAATCGGAACACATGAAGACGCTCGTGGAGCAGCTGCTTTTCCTTGCGCGCGGCGACATGGGCCGCACAAAGCTCAGCTTGCAGCCGCTGCCGCTTGCGCCGATGCTGCACGAAATTTTTGACGAATCGCGCATGATCGACCCCGCGCATACCTACCGCCTGGCCGTCGAAGCCGAGCCCGCAGCAAACGCCGATCCCGCCATGCTCAAGCAGGCGGTGCGCATTCTCGTGGATAACGCGGCAAAGTATACGGACCCGGACGGCGAGATTCTGCTTCGCTTAAGAAATACCGCGTCGGAGGCGCAGATTGACGCGCAGGACAGCGGCATGGGCATCGCCAAAAGCGATATCGCGCATGTGTTCGAGCGGTTCTACCGCAGCGGACAGGCGCGCAAGGCCGGCGGCAGCGGGCTTGGGCTTTCCATTGCGCAGTGGATTATCGAGGAGCACGGCGGGCACATTGAGGTGAAGAGCTATGAGGGCGTCGGGACGCGCATGACTATCTGCTTGCCGCTTGCCGCTCCCATAGACACGCAATAACAAAGCTGCCACGCGCCGGTTGCCTACGCTACCGCTGCGGACAGCTTTACAAACTGTTTCCATGTGTTTACCGTTATTCGTTATTTTGTCCAAGAGAAAGTCGCGCTTGTCAGTCGAGTTCGTTCGTCGGGAAAGGCAGTCGAGTTCGTCAATCGGGAAAGTTAGTCGAGTTCGCCTGTCGAGTGATGCAGTTGAGAAAGGCAGTCGGGCTTCTTGTCGAGATCGTGTTGTGTAACATCCGGAGGGTTCCCCCTCGCAAATTCAATATAGCCGATGCAACAAGCAAAAAGCAACCGTTTTCCCCCATGTTTACAGGGCGTTCACGGATGCTTTTTTGATCGTTCACAGTCTGATCGAAAGCAGTCTTCCTTTACGCATGTAACGGGCAATGTAATAACCGGTTGAAGGTTTCGCGCTGCTTTGCCGCATCGCCGCTACAGGTAAACGCAATGTTCCCGGAACCGGCAGGATTTATCAGATCGCGCGCGGCAAGCGTCTGCTGCAATGCGTCGCAAACCTCGCGTCCGCCCTCGACAAATGTACAATCCCCCTGAAAATGCGCGTCCGCATAGGCGCGGATGGCATGGCCCGCAAACGGATAATGCGTACAACCAAGCACGATGGCGTCGAACGTTTCGCCGTCGTATGGTCGCAGCACACGCTCCAGCAGCGGAAAATACGCATCCGGATTCTGCACGTCGTGTTCCACATTGTACACAATGCCCGCCGGGCAGCCGACGCTGATCACGCGCGCAGGATTTTTAAGCGACGCATACAACGCTTGGTATCCGGCGGATTTTGCCGTCGCTTCCGTAGCCAGCATCAGCACCTTCCCGTCGCCGGGCATTTGCGCGGCGCGAAGGATTGCGGGGCGTATGCCGATCACCGGGATGGAAAGCGCCTGCGTAAGCAGCGGCAGTGCAACCGCAACCGACGTATTGCAGGCGATGACAAGCGCTTTTGCGCCGGATTGTTCCATGCGCGTGCATGCGTCAAGCGCCAGCGTGCGAATTTCCGCATCCGAACGGCTTCCGTACGGCGCGTTGCCGCAGTCGCCGAAATACCGAAAATCCTCCGTTGGAAAGCGCGCTATAAGCTGCCGCAGCGTCGATACGCCGCCAAGACCGCTGTCGATCACGCCAATGGGACCAGAATGCACCGTTACGCCTCCGCAAAAAAGTCTGTTCCATTATACACCAAAATGCAAACGAGGCAAGTCCGCGCTATGAATTTGCGTTTTCGCACGGCTGGGACGCCTGCATATTTTCTTGGGAATACTATATTGTGACGATGGCGTCTATATGATACAATATATAGCGATATGTAAAAGGAGGGGCGACATTTGGCCGGATTTGACGTATTGACCACGCGCGTTGCGATCATCTGGGTTGCCCTTGCTGTTGCAGCCGCTGTGCTAAAGGGCATGCTGACCCCGTTGATGCGCGCGGGCGCAAAGGGAAGCGATCCTTCGATCGGCGCCGCATACTTTGCAATATGCCTGTCCATCGGCTGCGCCGCGGTGGCGTATCTGGAGGGCACGCTCCCGGCGCTTTGGGCGCTCGATAACGCAACGCTTTTGCGATACGCGCTCTGCGGTGCGATCTCCGCACTGCTTTGGCTCAACGTGTTCACCGCATTGACGGGCGGATTGGCGAGCAAGGTCGCGCCGATTCTCAACCTCTCCACCGTGATCGTGCTTGCCGCCTCCCATTTCCTTTTTGGCGCGCGCATCGGGTTGTGGCGGTTGTGCTGCATGCTGCTGATTCTGCTGGGTACCGTACTGCTGCTAAGCCGCACCAAAACACTGCGCGGGCAATACTGGTTTATCTATGCGCTGCTCGCCATGGTGTTCTATTCCGCGCTTTCCATAACGAAGACGCTGCTGCTGCCGGATGTGCAGGATGATATGCCATACCACATTGTGCGCGCTTCGACGGCGGCGGTGCTGTTGCTGCTGTTCGCGCTTGTGCGCGGCAAGCAGCGCACGCTTTCGTCGATGCCCGCCGCCTCGTGGGTATGCATTCCGCTTGCGGCCTTCGTGTATGCCGGCAGCTTTGCCTGCTACTATCTTTCCGCGCGCTACGGCGACATGAGCATGCTTCTGCCCGTTACGATTGTCAGCTTTGCATCCATGCTGCTCTTCTCCCGCATCATCGTCCGGGAGCGGCAGCCGATCAGTGCGGTTTTCGGGGGCGTCCTTGTGATGCTGGGCATGTTTGCCATATTGATGGGATTTTGAGGAGAGGCCATAGAAATGAAAAAATTATGCATATTTGACTTGGACGGAACCATTGTGTATACGATCAGCGGCATTGCTGACGCGCTGAACTATGCGTTGGCGGAATGCGGGTTCCCGACGCTCACCATACCGGAAGTATCCGCCATCGTCGGCTACAGTACGGCGTACATGTTTCAGCACGCCGTACCGCCGGAGCATGCGGATGATTGGCAGCGCGTCGGGCGCATTTACCAGGAGTACTATTCGCGGCATTGCTGCGACCTTGCAAAGCCGTATGACGGCATACTACGGATGCTGACAAAGCTCAAAAGCGCCGGTGTGCTGCTTGCGGTAATCTCCAACAAGCCGCACCCGGATACGCTGACGGTGATTCAGACGCTGTTTCCACGCGATCTGTTCAATATGGTGCTTGGCCGCATGGATAAGTTCGCAACCAAGCCCGCGCCGGATGCCCTGCGCTTTGTAATGGAATACTTTCATGCCGATCCTTCGGAGGCGGTGTATGTCGGCGACAGCGAGGTTGACGTGCAGTTTGCCGGAAACGCGGGCATCCCGTGCCTGTCCGTTTCGTGGGGATACCGCACGCGGCAGGAGCTCATTGACGCGGGTGCAGCGCGAATTCTGGACGATGCAGGCGAGATAACCGAAATTGTGCTGGCGGAATAGCAAATGCGGCGTAACGTATACGACTTTGACAAAACCATTTATGCGGGTGATTCGAGCATCCACTTTTACTGTTACTGCGCGAAAAAGCGGCCCTGGATCGTATTTGACCTGCTCTGTTGCGGCATGGCCGGGCTTCGTTATCTGACCGGACGGATTGACAAAACACAGTTTAAGCAGCGCGTGTACCGTTTTTTAAGGTATATACCGGATGTAGACGGTATGGTTTTGCGCTTCTGGCATACGCACGCAAAGAACATCAAGGCGTGGTATCTTGCACAGCGTAACGATAGCGATCTCATCATCTCCGCTTCACCGGAGTTTTTGCTGCAACCGATCTGTAAAGAGCTTGGCGTAGCCTTGCTGGCCTCTCGTGTGGACCGGCATACGGGCAAATACGACGGGCTGAATTGCCATGACACAGAAAAGGTAAAACGAATGCACGCGGCGTACCCCAATACCGAGATCGCCGCGTTCTACTCTGATTCGTTGAGCGATACGCCGCTTGCAGAAATTGCGGAGCAGGCCTATCGCGTATATGGGGACGTCATCGTCCCGTTCTTTCCGCAGAATCCGTGAGCACGCCTTACGGATCGTCCGGCGTCTCCAGCTCGACATAGTCCGGCGGAGGCAGGTACCCGTCGAGCGCTTCGTCAAACTCTACGCCATATTCTGCGCCTTCCGCCTCGCCGTCTACCGGCTCTCCCTCCGCAGCGTCCGTATCCGCATCATCGGAGAAAAGCGTAAGAAGCCCCGTCCAGTCCCGGCTCAGCGGGTCCAGCAGCGTCATGCGGTTCGCATCCGCAAGCGGGCCGAGCATCGCGTTCAGCGCGGTAATGGAATCCTCATACAGCTCCGTATAAGCAGAATAGCTCGCCGTACCCCCTTCGTACGGTGCTTCTTGGATTGTATCCGCATACAGCCCCGTACCGGAGAGTCCGCTCATTACATCAGTAATGACGGGCGCTTCGGACAGCTCGCTTTCGTCGAGCCACGGGGGAACAACGCTCGCAATCAGCACCGCGCCGCCGTAGTAGGCGTACACGCCGTCCAGCACCTGCTGCGGATTCTTTGCCGTAATATCATAGGCAATGTACCGGTCGTAAAAGGTTGCCATCCCCTCCACATACTGATGATACAGAAGATAACAGTTCTGGTCGCGTGAAACAATTTCCACACTGTCCGTCAACGTCGCAGTATGGCGCGCCATATCCGTAATCATCACCGGCGTTTCGGAACGCGGCGCAAACTTTCCATCCTGCATGCCGTACACGCGCATTTCCAGCGGATAGCCGCCGTTATCCTCCCGAATAAGCAATAGGACAAGCTCGTTTTCCGTATCGTTGTCCAGGTCGATTACCTGCGCGCTAAGAATGCCTGTCGCGCCTGCTTTGTCCGCATCGGCGGCAAACGTATAGCCCGCGCTCTGTGCGGCTGCAACCGCCGCTTGCGACGCAAGGCCGAATTCCGGCACGAGCGTATCCTGCAAATAGCCTTCATATGAGTCGATCTCGCCAACGTTGTCATACAGATCAACCTCCGGCTCTGCCGTTGCGTCACCGCCGGAAGCATCCATAGCCGCATCGGGCGTCGCCTCCGCCGCGTCGGACGAACCGCGCGCAAACCACTCGCCGAGACGCTGCGCCGCCGGCAAGTCATGCTTGCGCGAGTACTGCATCGCGCCCAGCAGGACAAGCAGCACAGCAACGACGATCAGCGCGATCAAAATACCGTTCCGCCGGGGTTTTTTATCCTCCATGCAATCGACTCCTTTACAAAACAGGCTTTACCCGATACGTGCTTTTATAAAGCTATTCCTCCGCCGGCTTGCTGCGCTCAAAGGCCACCGCCTTGCCGACGATGCATACGTCGCCCGCGTCGCGAAAGACAGCCGGTGCAAACGCAGGATTCTCCGCCATCAGCACAAGCTTGCCGTCGCCAAGCAGCAGCCGCCGAAGCGTAAGCTTGCCGTTCAGGACGACAGCGGCAACTTCGTGGTCGTCCGCAAAGTTCTGCGCACGGATATACACGATGTCGCCGTCGCTGATGCCCAGCCGCGACATGCTGTTGCCACGAAACTGCATCGTAAAATCGCAGCGAACGTTTTCCGGAACGCTGTCGTATGTCACGATATTGGCAGGAGCAAGCGGGTCACTGCCCTCCAAAAACTCCGACACACGCGGCTTTTTCGCGGCCTCGGCGGGCTTGTCGCCGCCGGTCTGCCCTTCCGGTTCCGTAACGGCGGGCGCATAGACGGGATAGGTACGGCGCATCTCCGCGTCCACGGCAAGGTAATCCACCGTTACGCCAAAATACTGCGAAAGCTTAAGCAGCGTGGAACGTTTGACGTTCTCCGTACCCTTTTCATAGAAATTCACAATGGTCATATACGGGATATCCGCCTCACGCGAAAGGGACGCCTTCGTCAAGCCGCGTTCCTGCATCAGCAGGTCCAACTTATCGGTCATCGTCATGCGCGTTTTCCCCCCGCTTTCGGCATTTATATACTGTATTGTACGATAATTGCCGTGGCAGGGCAAGGAAAAAAACGGCGAAAGCCCTTGCGCCGTCTTGACGTGTGCCCCTTTGCGTGGTACGATCGCAAAACGCGAGGTGATAGATAAGATGCAGAATACCATCCGTCCCGAAGGGCAGGCGGGGATTCTCGCAAGGATCAAAGCGTTTTCCAACCGGTTTCGTGGAAAACAGCAAACGCTGTGGCAGCTTCTCACGTTCTGGCTCATGGGCGGAATTGCGGGCATAATCGATCTCGCCGTGTTTGCCATATGCAACTATTGGGTTTTTTCGAACCTAAGAAACCGGGGCGTGCGGTTCTGGCTGCTCGATTACGGCGTAGAAAACGGCGGGCTGTGCGCGCTTCTCTCGTTTGCGGTATCCTTTGCCGTGTCGCAGGCGGCCAATTTTTTTATCCAGCGCAAAGCGACGTTTTCCGCAACCAACAGCATTGCGATAAGCGCCACGCTATACGCACTCACGGTTGTCGGAGTGTACATCCTCATTCTTTGGCTGCCAACGGTCATTGGCGCGCCCGTTTACGCGCTGCTCGGCGCAAGCCTTGGCGCAATTGCGATAAAGCTTTTGATGCAGTTCGTGTCTTTCCTCATTCAGTTTCCGATCAATAAGTGGGTGATCATGCGCGTTGGCGCTAAGAAGGCGTAACGTCCTCCCCCTGTTTGGCGCGCCAGCGTACGATATCGTTTGCAAGCTGCTGCGTGCGGATTTTCGCGCCCTCGGTGGTTAGATGGAATTCGGTATCAAAAAACAGTTCGGTCGGGTATAGATAGTCGGAAAAATCTGAAATTACCGGGCAGTCCAGCTGTTCCTGCAATGCGGCGGTAAACTCCGCAAGCTTTTCTGCTGCATCCGGCTCATTCTGGTAGTAGACCGGGAATCCGGCAATCAGAAGAGTGGCTCCGCGTTCCGTCACATAGCAGTTCAACGCATTGATACGATTCGTGCAAGTATCGTTTATTTCCGGCATCGGCAACGTTGGCGTCCAGCCTAAGACCAGATGCGTCCGGTGAACATAGATATCGCCATAGGCATTAAATGCATCGGAACGGAAAAGCCCCTCTGTATTTTGTTGATTGCCGGTACCCGTTATCCAGAATCGAAGAATGTCCCTTAGGTATTTCGGATACGCGTCAACCGCAGGCATGATATCCTGCGCATGCAGCAACGGCCAAAGCTGAAAGTGGTTTTCCAGCGTAGGCCAGATCAAGCTGGTGTTTTCAATCTGATCATCATCCGCATAGGTAAGATGGCTGATAATTACTAGATCACCGGCATTTGTATGCAGGCGCGCCATGCGCTCGTGGAAAGCGTTTCCCATCCCGCCGTGAAACCCAAGGTTCACCACCGGCATGCCCGTTAAATGCTCCAGCAATTCCGAATCAATGCCGTAAATCAGATTGGAATTTCCAATCAGAATGATCTTTTGCGCATCGACGGCCTTCAGCCGGTTCACCTTCGTATTGAGCGTTGCCGTATAATGCCCCAGATATTGCGGCGCAATGCAAAGAATCGGCAGCACGAATGTCAGCGTTGTCAGGATGGCCGCAAATAGCAGAATTTTAAGCAGGAATCTCTTCATGGCAACTCCTAAAACTGGAAGTAGATAAACTGCGAGGCAGTCTGCGTCTCCGGCGCATACAGGATGAACAGAATTGCAAACGCTATGTAAAGCGCCCAGCGCCAAACCGTTGGCAGGCGGCCGATCCGAAGGATCGCGTCCTCCTTGCGGCTGCACCAATCGAACGCCGTCAGCACCGCAATCGGCAGCAGCAGCCATAAGCCCGCGAGCGAATCGGTTCCCAACAGATCCCGGACGGCACGCGAAATATTCAGCGCGGGAACCAGGATTGCGTTATGCAGATGCGTTATCACATACAGCGCGTCGGAAAGCGAATTGGCGCGGAAAAAGATCCACGCAACGGTCACCAGCGCAAATGTAACAACCGTTTGCCACGCGCCTGCAAACCATCCGTCCCGCCGGATATGCAGTGCGGTATACGCACGCGCGCGCACATTCTTTGTAATTTGCCCAACAATGATATAGACGCCGTGCAGCGCGCCCCACAGCACGAACGTCCAGTTCGCCCCATGCCACAATCCGCTGACAAGGAACGTGATAAACAGGTTGCAATAGTACCGCGGTATGCGCACGCGGTTGCCGCCAAGCGGAATATAGATATAGTCCATAAACCACGAAGACAGCGAGATGTGCCATCTGCGCCAGAAGGACCGCACGGACTTGGAAAAATACGGCGTCAGGAAATTCTGCATGCCGGTAAAGCCAAGCATCCGCGCCGCTCCGATCGCGATATCCGAATAACCGGAAAAATCGCAATAAATTTGTATGGAAAACAGAATCGTCGCAACGATAAGCGTTAGCCCGCGGTACTGCGTAACGGCGTTATAAACGGTATCGACGTATACCGCCAGCGCATCCGCGATGATCATCTTCTTAAAGTAGCCCCACGCCATGGTCTTTAGCCCATAGGTAACGCCCGCATAGTCAAACGCGTGCTCTTCGCGAAACTGCGGCAGCAGGTTTTCCGGCCGCTCAATCGGCCCCGCCAGTAATTGCGGAAAAAAGGATACGTACAACGCATACATGCCGACATGCTTTTCCACGCGCATTTTCCCGCGATACACATCGATCACATAGCTGATTGTTTTGAACGTATAAAACGAAATGCCGATCGGCAAAATAATCGTGTACGCGGGAAGCCGGAGCGAGAGCGGAAACAGCGCGGCAATGGCGTTCACGGTTTCGGTTGCAAAGTTGAAATACTTAAAGTAAAACAGCGCCAACAGCGGCATCGCCACACCGATAGCCATAGCCAGGCGTTTGCCCCGCGCCGATCCTGCCGCCGCAATGCAGCGCCCGCAGGCATAAGTAAGCAGCGTTGTACCGGCAAGCAGGGCTAGCAGCTTATAGTTCCAGCACGCATAAAAATAATAGCTGACAAGCAACAGCAGCGCCCAGCGAAACCGGTACGGCAGCAGATAGTACAGGAAAAATACGATACCAAAAAAGAGTACAAAGCTCCATGAGGTAAACAGCATATCCGGGCGCCCCCCATCCCGGCTGATTATAGCATACCCACGCTTGCCACCGCAACAGACAGCATCGCCACTGCGCCCGGCGCGCTGCTAAAATTGTAAAATTGCCTTGCCAAAGCGCGAAATCTGCTGTATACTGTCCGGGTCGAGTTGTATTCATTTGCAATTCGAATTGAACGGGAGGTAAACGCGATGCATACGGGCGCGGTTATCGCGGCGGCAGGGCCGTCAAGGCGTACCGGCGAGTTTACGCCCATGCGGCCGATGGGCCCGCTCTCCTTCGTGCAGCGCATTATCGCAAGCCTGCAACAGGCGGATGTATTTCCCATCGTTGTCATCACCGGCCTTGCGGGCGACGCGCTGGAAGCGCACCTAAAACGGCTTGGCGTCATATGTCTGCGAAACGAGCAATATGCCGAATCCGACATGTTCGCCTCCGCAAAAATCGGTCTTTCCTTCATACAGGACAAATGCGAGCGCACCTTTTTTACGCCGGTGGACGTGCCGCTGTTCTCCTCCATCAGCATTCTATCCATGATGGAGGCAAACGCGCCTGTTGTCAAACCCGTATACAACGGGCATGCCGGGCATCCGGTACTGATCAGCTGCGATTGCATTCCGTCCATCCTCGCCTATACCGGCACGGGCCGCCTTGGAGACGCCATCGTCGCCTGCGGCAGGGAAACGGCGTATGTACCGGTAAACGACGCGGGCATCCTGCACGGCGTGGAGTCGGAGCCAATCCGTGATACGTTGCTGCAAAATCACACCAAGCAGCTTTTTCGCCCCGTTGTCGACGTTTCCCTCATGCGGGAGGACAAGCTCTTCGACAAAAGCGGCGCAAGGCTGCTGCATATGATCAGCTACTTCGGCACGGTCAAGCTTGCGTGTGAAAAAGCCGGTATGTCTTACAGCAAGGCCTGGAAACTGATCGCCGCTATGGAGGATAACCTTGGATTTGCGCTGATCGACCGCCAACCGGGCGGCGAAAGCGGCGGCGGAAGCCGCCTTACAAAGCGCGGCAGGGAGCTGCTTGCCCGCTACGAACGATACTCGGAACGCATCCGCCAGTATGCGAAGGACATTTTTGCCGAAGAATACGGCGATTTTCTCTGACAGCATAACAAGCCGGACACGGTTACTATTTAGACAGCATGCCAGGCGGGATACGGCCGAACATGCAGAAACGAAAACCAAATTTTGCTTTCTTCGTCTTTTGCTGAAAGAAGAAGAACGGGAGGATTGTACTATGAAACTGATGCGCACGGAAGACGCTGTGGGACAGGTGCTCTGTCACGATATTACACAGATTATTAAGGGCGTCACCAAGGACGCGGTTTTCCGCAAGGGGCATGTGATCGAGGAGGCGGACATTCCCGTACTGCTGAGCGTCGGCAAGGATCACATTTACATCTGGGAATACGACGAGACCAAGCTGCATGAAAATAAAGCGGCCGACGTACTCTGCCGCATCTGCATGGGTGAAAACATGCATCCCACCGCCCCAAAGGAAGGCAAGATTGAGCTTATTGCGGACTGTGACGGCGTACTGACCGTCGATACCGGGCGCGTCAACGCTGTGAATGCCCTTGGCGATATGATGATTGCCACACGGCACAGCGGCTTCTCCGTGCAAAAGGGCGATAAGCTTGCCGGAACGCGCATCATCCCGCTTGTCATCGACAAGGCGTGTATGGATGAGGCGCAGGCCGTTGCAGGCGCGATACCGCTCGTACAGGTGCACCCGTTCGTAAAGAAGCGCTTCGGCCTGATCACCACGGGCAACGAGGTTTACCACGGCCGAATTGAAGACACGTTTTCCCCCGTCATTGCAGAGAAATTCGGCGAATTCGGCGCGGAGATGTCCGAACATGTGATTCTTCCCGACGATAACGAGCGGATTACCGCCGCCATCAACCGGATGCTCGACGACGGGCTGGACATGGTCGCCTGCACAGGCGGCATGAGCGTCGACCCGGACGATAAGACGCCGCTTGCGATCAAGATGAGTCGTGCAAAAATTGTAAGCTACGGCGCGCCGGTCCTGCCGGGCGCTATGTTCCTGCTCGCCTATGCCGATAGCAACCGGCCTGTCATGGGCCTGCCCGGCTGCGCAATGTATGCAAAGCGAACCATCCTTGACCTTGTTCTGCCAAGCCTTATGGCAGACGTGCCGATCAGCGCAGACTGGCTTTCCCACTTGGGCGAGGGCGGCCTGTGCTTAAACTGCAATACGTGCACCTTCCCGCAATGCGGCTTTGGTAGATAAGCGCGCGTAGCATTCCCGGATTTGCAACAAGCAAGTCCGGATATTTTTACCGTATGCGAATTGTATTTATTTACAATACGGATAAATAAACAGGAGGAACTATCATGAAACACGTAAGAATCGTAAGTCTCGTAATCGCACTGCTGCTTGCATTATCAGCAATTGCCTGCGCCGCACCGGCCGCAGTCGCACCCGTCGAAGAGGCGCCCGCAGCTACCGAAGCGCCCGCAGCCTCCGCGCCGACGCCGGAGCCTGCGCCGGAGGAACCCGCCGCAGAGCCGGTTGACCTGATCGTCTTCGCAGCCGCCAGCATGACGGAAACCATGACTGCTATCGCCGACCTTTACAAAGCGGTGGCGCCGAACGTAACGCTCGTATACACGTTCGATTCCTCCGGCACGCTGAAAACACAGATTCAGGAAGGCGCTGCCTGCGACCTGTTCATCTCCGCCGCGCCGAAGCAGATGAATGCGCTTGACGCGAGCAAGGACGCGGAAGCCAACCCGGACGGGCTTGACTTTGTTGCGCAGGACACGCGTATCAACCTGCTTGAAAACAAGGTCGTGCTCGTTGTGCCGGAAGGCAACCCCAAGGGCGTCGAAAGCTTTGACCAGCTTGCGGAGCTGCTAAAGAGCGGCGACGTTCTCATGGCCATGGGCAACGCCGACGTTCCGGTTGGCCAGTACACGCAGAAGATTCTCGCATACTACCAGCTCGATGAGGAAACGCTTGCTAAGGACGGCGTACTCACCTACGGCTCCAACGTCAAGGAAGTCACCACGCAGGTTGTCGAAGCGTCCGTTGACTGCGGCGTCGTGTACGGTACGGACGCATACAGCGCCGGACTTACGGCCGTGGACGCCGCTACCGCTGAAATGTGCGGTCAGGTGATCTATCCCGCCGCCGTGCTGAACATTTCCGAACACAAGGACGAAGCGCAGGCTTTCCTCGATTACCTTACGTCGCCGGAAGCCACCGCTGTGTTTGAGGCCGTCGGGTTCAGCGCCGCATCCTAATTCTGTAACAGGAGACCCCTATGGATTGGTATCCGCTATGGAATAGCCTGCGCATTGCCGCTTTCACAAGCGTGATCGTATTCTTCCTTGGAATTGGTCTTGCTTACTATGTTGCGCGGCTGCCGAGAATTGTTAAGGGCGTGCTGGACGTTGTCCTCACGCTCCCGCTCGTTCTTCCGCCAACGGTCTGCGGCTGGTTCTTGCTGCTCATTTTCGGGCTGAAGCATCCCGTGGGCATTTTTCTCAAGCTCTATGGCGTGCAGTTTGTCATGACGTGGTACGGCGGCATATTGGCGGCGGTTGTCGTCGCGTTTCCGCTGATGTACCGCACGGCGCGCGGCGCGTTCGAAAGCTTTGACGAGACGCTTGGCTGGAGCGGCAAAACGCTTGGGCTGTCCAACACGTTCATCTTCTGGCGCGTGCGCATGCCCGCCTGCAAGCAGGGTATTATCGCGGGCACGGTGCTTGCCTTTGCGCGCGCGCTCGGTGAGTACGGCGCAACCAGCATGCTGATTGGTTATACGCCGGGCCGGACGGCAACCATCGCCACGACGGTCTACCAGCTGTGGCGCACAAACGACGACGCGGGCGCGCTTCGCTGGGTGCTCGTGAATTTAGCCATCAGCACGGTCGTTTTGCTGTTTGTCAATCTGCTTGAAAGCAAGCAGCGGCAGGGGAGGCGACCGCTATGAGCCTTTCTGTGGATATTCGTAAGCAGCTTGGCAGCTTCCGCCTCGAAGTATCCTTCACAACCGGGGAGGAAACCACCGGCCTTCTCGGCGCTTCCGGCGCCGGGAAGAGCCTTACGCTGCGCAGTATTGCGGGCATTGTCAAGCCGGATGCGGGCAGAATCGTGCTCAACGGGCGCGTCCTCTTCGACAGCCAGAAGCGCATCAATTTGCCCCCGCAGCAGCGACATGTCGGATACCTGTTCCAAAACTACGCGTTGTTTCCGAACATGACCGTGGAGGAGAATATCGCCTGCGGGCTCCCCTTCGAGCGGAACCGCCGCAACCGGCGGCGCGCTGCGGCCGATATGATGGAAATTATGCGTCTGGGCGGTCTTGGCGGCCTGCGCCCGCATCAGCTGTCCGGCGGACAACAGCAACGCGCCGCGCTTGCGCGCATCCTGGTCGGCAAGCCGGAAATCCTGCTGCTCGACGAGCCCTTCAGCGCATTGGACACATACCTGACCGAGCAGCTCCGCGTGGAGCTAGCCGCTATCCTGGCCCAGTTTCAAAAGGACACGCTGCTTGTCACGCACGCACGGGACGAAGCGTACGAGCTTTGCCGCTCCCTCGCCGTCATGGACGAAGGACGCATTGTCCGCATGGGCGACACGCATGACGTGTTCGCAAATCCCCTTACGGAAGCAGCGGCAAGGCTCACCGGCTGCAAGAACATTGTCAAGGCGGTTAAGTCGAGTGATACGGCGGTTCGTGTGCCGGAATGGGGCGTTACATTGGAGACGGGTCAGCCCGTTTCCGACTCGCTTTGCGCCATCGGCGTCCGTGCGCATCATTTTTCCGGGGAGGAAACCGCTAACCGTTTCCCGATCCGGGTTACCGGCATGCAGGAATCGCCCTTTGCGTGGCAGGTATACTTCCGCTATCCGTCGCAATGCGAAAGCTCAGAAAGCCAGCTGCATTACATGCCGAAATCCGGTACCGCATGCGATATGCCGGACGCGCTTGGCGTTGCGCCGCAGGATGTGCTGCTCCTGTACGGGTAAAGCTTACACAGCGTAACAAACGCAAGACAGACCGCCGTGCAGGCGGTCTGTCTTGTACTATTGCCATTTCTGTCGGATTGCGCCGCCTTTGCCCCCACCAGGCGCAGCCGGGAGCAAGTCGCGCTATTCACCGTCCGGCGATTGCGCGGCGGCGTCTGTAGGCGGGGAATAAACATTGCCCGTCTGCCGCCAGTTTTCGTATTGTCGTGCGTCGCCGTCGATACTGTATTCATAGAACACGCGCGGGCTGCCCACAGACCGGTAGAACAGGCGTTCCCGATTCTGTCCTTCCTTAAGAAGCTCCAGCGGTGTTCCCTCGCCCGCAGCGTCCAGCCCGGCTGCGGAAAGAAGCGTTGCCCGAATATCCATTAGCGACGCCGGCGCGGCGGATTCCGTGAGCGCGCGCGCCCCCCCCATCGGCTTGTACAGAAGCACCGGCATGGCGGGCTGGCTTTTTAGGTTATCGCTTTCCACATGCGTACCATTCCCATGGTCGGCGGTTATCACAATGGCAGTGTTATCATATACGCCCGCTTCCTGCATTTGCAGCAGCAGCTTTTCCACAATTCGCATGGTCCCCTGCGCCTGCGCAAGCGCCGATGTATCCGTGTCGCTTCTCGTAGCGTCGGACGTAAGCGTAAAGGGTTCATGCAGCGCGTTTAAGTGGTACAGCCGGAACGTCGGCTGTTTCGCACTGGCGTCAACCGGTTCGTCCGTCATGTGGCGCAACGCCTCCGTATCGTCGTCCGTATAAAACACCTTGTCCTGCAAGTAGTTGAATTCATCCGGATATATCCAAAAGCCGGCCTTTAGCACATGCGGCAGAAACGTATACAGCGAAAGCTCCATCATCTGCCGCGTAAACTGCACGGGATCCATGATGCCCCGGTTTCCGACAATGTAGTTGTCAATAACGTCGTCGCGCACGCGGCCAAGGTAAATTTCCTGCGGGCCCAGCACGCGCACGTCATAGTCCGCAGCCTGAAGCTTTCGGAACATGGATGCATCCGCCCATGCCTCGTCCAGATAATCGTTTAGGTCCGGCGGATTGTAGGTGAACACATGCCCGGTAAGCATCGGCACCATGCTGTAAAACGTCGTCATGGAGATGCCTGCCGTATTGGTGTATCGGGTAAAACCGTCAAGCGCGTCCGCCTGCGCGGGCGAAGCGGACAGCCATTCGTCAAAATAGACGTCGTCAAACGCATCAACCACTAGCAGCACAAGGTTCCTGTCGGGGGAATACGCATGCACGCCCTCCCAACCGAGCGCCATCTCCGTACGCGGCGGCTTCCGGTTCGCAACGCCGACCGTAACCATCGCAACGCACTGTACCGCGACGATGAACAGTGCGACCACGCGCACCATCTTCTCCCAGAATCGTTTGGAAAAATACCGTATGACAAACGGCACAAGGAACAACGCGCCCACAAGCATCGTATTCTGAATTGCATACCCGCCATAGCGCGACCAGTTGACCTGCTGCCCGTTCAATTCCCCATAGGAGATATTGAGAAAGCTGCCCTGCAAGTAAACCACAACGGCAAAGGCAAAAAGCGCCGTGACATACATATCGAGCAACCGGCCGCGCAAAATGCAGCCAACGCCCACAAGAACCGCGAAGACAGCAAGCCCCAGCAGCGCCGTCATCCACCAGAACTGCGACAGCCGGAACCAGAATTCGTTTGTGTTGTTCACATAGATATAAACCGGCGCAAACACGAACAGCGTAAAGCACAGCAGACCATCAGCTGCCAGCAACAGGCGCAAACGCTCCGCCGCACCGCGCGTATCATCGACCAGAAAACGCCACTTTAACCGCATACGCATCCTCCGCTTATCTGGTTAAATCCATTTTACATAGCAAAGTATACCGAATTTTTCCATATTTTGCAACGTACGCCGCCGCTTTCCCGCCGCGCAGACAGCCTGCATGCCGCATCACGGCATTGACGAAACGGCCCAAATTGATTATCCTATATAATATGAATTTCTGCGGATTGGCCGCAGCAGCAGGAGGATCTTTTGCCATGCCCATACGCCGGGGAACCAAACTGATCGCACAAAACCGCAAAGCGCACCACGACTATTTTATCGAGGAAACGCTAGAGTGCGGTATGGAACTTTGCGGAACGGAGGTCAAATCCATTCGCAAGGGCGCCTGCAACCTGCGCGACAGCTATGCGCAGGTAAAAAACGGGGAGCTTTTCCTCGTCGGCATGCACGTATCCCCCTATGAGCAGGGAAACATCTTTAACCGCGACCCGTTCCGCACGCGCAGGCTGCTTGCCCACAAGCGCGAGATTATGCGGCTCAACAAGGCGGCGCAGGCCGACGGCATGAGCCTGATCCCGCTTTCCCTGTATTTGAAGGACGGGCGCGTAAAGCTTTCGCTTGGCATTGCCAAAGGCAAAAAGCTGTACGATAAACGACATACCATTGCGGAACGCGACGCCAGCCGTGAGATGGATCGACGCATGAAAGAGGAAAGGATTTAACCATACGATGAAAGCGCTGCCCTTTACGAAAGAACAGTTGGAAAACATTACGGCTCTTTACCCGACGCCCTTCCACATCTACGATGAGAACGGGATACGCGAAAATGTCCGCCGTTTGCAGAAAGCATTTGCCTGGAACGACGGGTTTCGCGAATACTTTGCGGTAAAAGCGCTGCCGAACCCCGTGATCATGCGCATCCTGCACGAAGAGGGCTGCGGCATGGACTGCTCCTCGCTGACCGAGCTGATGCTTTGCAAAGCCGTCGATATCGATCAAGAGGAAATCATGTTTTCCAGCAATGAGACGCCAGCCGCGGAGTTCGTCCTTGCGCGCGAGCTCGGCGCAATTGTAAACCTCGACGACATCACGCATATCCCCTTCCTCGCGGAAAACGGTGGCATACCGGAAACCGTCTGCTGCCGCTTCAACCCCGGCGGGGAGTTTATGCTCGGCAACACCATCATGGGCAACCCCGGCGAAGCGAAGTACGGCTTTACGCGGGAGCAGCTCTCCCTTGGATTCCGCCAGCTTCTCGATCTCGGCGTCAAGAACTTCGGGCTGCATGCGTTCCTTGCAAGCAATACGACCGACGCCGACTACTACCCGACGCTTGCGCGCAAGCTCTTTAACACCGCTGTCGAGCTGCACAAGGAAACCGGTGCGAACATCACGTTTATCAACCTTTCCGGCGGTATCGGCATCCCCTACCGCTCCTACGATAAGGAAGCCGACATCGAGTACATCGGCCGCGGCGTAGAGCGCGAGTATCGCGACATTATTGCGCCCGCAGGCATGCATGTGCGCATCTTTACGGAGCTCGGCCGCTATATCACCGGCCCCTTCGGCTGCCTCGTTGCCCGTGCGATTCACAGCAAGGAGACATATAAAAACTATATCGGCCTTGACGCCTGCGCCTGCAATCTCATGCGCCCCGCCATGTACGGCGCATACCACCACATCACGGTCATGGGCAAGGAGAACGCCCCTGCGGACACCATGTACGACATCGTCGGTAGCCTGTGCGAAAACAACGACAAGTTTGCCGTTGACCGTATGCTTCCGCATATCGATATAGGCGACCTCATCGTAATCCACGACACCGGCGCGCACGGCTTTTCCATGGGATACAACTACAACGGCAAGCTGCGCAGCGCGGAAGTTTTGCTGCGTCCCGACGGGACGACGGAGCTGATTCGCCGCGCGGAAACGCCCGACGACTACTTTGCAACGCTCGACTTCCTGCACCTGTTTTAATATGCGGACAGCCGAAATGAAAATTGAGGGGCAATCCGATTCGCACGCGCGCTTTGCCTGCGCATTCGCGCTTGCATGCGCGCTTTCCGCAATTACGGGCGTCGTACTGTTTATTCCGTCCGTGCACGACGCGGTTTATGCCGCTTTCGGGCGCGTCAATCTTATCATCTACGCCATCCTGTGCGCCGTCGCCGTACTCGGCTTTCTGCTTTCGTACCATTTGGTATTTCGCCGTTTGACGGTGCCTATGCGCAGCTGTATAACCAGTCGGCAGAAATGGTTTTTTGCCGCCATCCCCCTGCTGCTTAACGGCGCATTGCTCATAACGATGTTTCGTAACGAGCCGCTTGCGTACGACGCCTGGCTGCCGCGCAACGCGGATGCGTTTGTCTGGCACAGCATGCCGCTTCCGGTATTCCTGCTCATCGAGCTCATGCTGTTTTCCATACTGCTGCTTTCCATTCGCGAAAGCAGCGATGTGCTGTGCGATGCCAGCCGACTTTCCGATATTGCGTACTGGGTTGCTGCGGCGCTTGTCTCCATGCTGGTCGGGTACAGCATGTATTGCCCCAACCCCTTTTTGAACCTTTATCATGTAAACGCCTATTACCAGCCGGTATTGTACATGATGAATGGCGTTCCCTATGACGCCATTCATAACAGCATCTACGGGCACTACGGCCTGTTCCTTGCGCCGTTGCTGCGGCTTATGCAATCCCTCGGCGCCGGCAGCGCCATGCGCTGCTTTACGCTGCTTGTCGCAGGCGTCGCCCTGTTGCAGCAGCTGCTTGTTTCCTATACGCTCTTTGGCAACGTAAAAAACCGGTTCCTGCGCTTTGCGGGGCTCCTTGCAAGCGGGTTAACGCTGCTTGTTCTGCGCGACACAACGTATCAGCAACTGTATCCGCACCGTACGTTTCCGCTGATTCTCATGGCCGCTGCAATCACGCTCAATATGCGGCTTGATCACCATGTTCGTAAGCGGGCGCTGCTGCGCGCTGCCGGTTGGGCCGCGGCGCTTTTCTGCCTCCTTTGGAGCACGGAGATGGGCCTGTTCGCCCTCGCCGGCTGGTGCTGCTATCTTGGCGTTTTACAGCTGCAAACCTGCGGCAGGCGCTGGCTACTGCGCTGCTTCTCCGTTCTGCTTGGCGCTGTTGCCGTCTTCCTTGCCGCGTGGGGCATCATGGACCTGTATAACCTTTCCGCAGGCGGCGCGCCCCTGTCTCTTTCGCAGTTTGTTTTTCCGCTGATGGTGCGATACTATATGACCGACCGGCTGGAATTGACGCTCGTCGGCGCGGTTTCCACTTGGGTCGTTATCCTTGGCTTGCTGCTCTTTTTCCTGTGCCGCGGCCTCTATGCCTCCCGCATATGCAACCGCGAGGCAGCGCGTTCGCCGAAAGAAGCGCTCCTTTTCGCGTTGGCCATTATGCTCCTTGCCGGATACTCATACGCCATCAACCGCTCCGTATACGGCCACTACGGAATCGGCTACGAGCTGATCGTAATCCTCCTGTGCGTGCTTGCCGCGGAGGCGCTCCCCACCGTCAAGCGCGTCCTTTCCGGCGGTCCCGGCGTGCAGATTTCGCGCGGCCAGGCCGCCATTGCCGGAATGGGCATGAGCATTACCTGCGTAATCTGTTCCCTTGCGCTGTGGTGCACCGTGTCTTCGCAATCGCGCATCGAGTACCGGCAGCAACTTTCCGATCCTTCCGTTACCACACAGTTGTGGTACGATGCCAAGGACGTCGTCAAGCCCGGCACAAAGGCCTTTGGCTTCGGCGCGGTGGAGATGTTCGCCCTGTTTGATTGGGACAATGTCGTATACAATATGAACTATATGGACATTGAAATCGACGGGCCTGCGCCGAAGGAGTACACCGACACGCTGCTTGGCGACGCTGTGCACGATCCCGTCGTCATCAGCCGCGAATGCCTTGCCATGCACGAAGAATGGGGTCTTGGCGGCTATGACCGGTTTATGGAGACCCATTTCCTCGCCGCAACCTGGGGCAGCGACGAAACCAACCCTGCGTTTCCCGTTACGCTGTACTATTTCGAACCGATCGCGTAGTAAGCGGCGTCATGCAAAGAATCGCCGCCGCACGCTCCAGAATGACGCAAGCTAATTCTTTGGAGGCCAACGGACAGTACAAAGCTAAAAACAACCCCGCCCGAAGCAATTCGAGCGGGGTTGTTGGCATTTAATAATGCGTTCGTTAGTCGATAAGCTCCAGCACGGCCATCTCGGCGGCGTCGCCGCGGCGCGGCCCAAGCTTCGTTATGCGGGTGTATCCGCCCTTGCTGCCTTCCTTGGCTTTGGCGGCATACTTCGGCGCGATGTCGCGGAAAAGCTTCTCCACGACGGGATGCGCGCGATCGGCCGTACGCTCCTTGTACTCGGACTTGCTCTCCTTCTTGGACTTGAACTCCGGTACGTCGTAAAGATAAGCCATGATCTGGCGGCGCGCAGCAAGCTTGCTCGGCCGGTCGACAACGATTTCCTTCTTTACGATCTGCGACTTTTCATTGTGCCGTTCTTTTTCAACGGTATCGCTGTTTTCGTATTCCTTGACCGCGAGCGTGATCAGCTTCTCGGCGATCGAGCGAATCTCCTTGGCACGGGTCTCGGTCGTAATGATCTTGCCGTTCCAAAGAAGAGCCGTGGTTTGATTACGCAGCAGAGCGACGCGCTGATCCGACGATCTGCCCAGTTTACGGTTTGCCATATTGCCCCTCCTTATTCCTCATTCGTGCGAAGAGACAGGCCCAGCGCACTCAATTTCTGCTGTACTTCTTCGAGCGATTTGCGCCCAAGATTGCGAACCTTAATCATCTCGTCCTCGTCACGCTGCACCAGCTCCTCTACGGTGTTGATGCCGGCGCGCTTGAGGCAGTTGTAGGAACGCACGGAAAGATCCAGATCCTCGATGTTCATTTCGAGTATCTTCTCCTTCTTGCTCTCCT
>CAYPLG010000028.1:7860-25477 GCA_964411535.1 uncultured Oscillospiraceae bacterium | reverse complement strand
CTGCGTCATACCGATCTTTTTGCCCAAAATGGCTTTCTTCATGGTTTACCTCCGTTGTTTACAGCTTGATCTCGATGTCCACACCGGCGGGGAGATCGAGCTTCATCAGCGCGTCGACCGTTTTGGACGAGGGCTGCAAAATATCAATCAGGCGCTTGTGCGTGCGCATCTCGAATTGCTCACGGCTATCCTTATACTTGTGGGTAGCGCGGAGAATCGTTACGATTTCCTTTTCCGTGGGCAGGGGGATCGGGCCGCTGACCTGCGCGCCCGTTCTCTTGGCCGTCTCGACGATCTTTTCGGCGCTCTGGTCGATCAGACTGTTCTCGTACGCCTTGAGCTTAATGCGGATTCTGTTTGCCATATTATTGTTGTCCTCCTAAAATATTCTGGGCCGTACACAAGGCCGTGTGTTTCCCTCTTCATAAGGTACGCGCAGCCTTTCGGCTGACGCTCTCCCTGCATCCGGGACGGCACGATGATCCCTTGCCTACGCCCCCTCATCCCCGCATTTGCGGGAACGTTGGGTCTGAGCGGAAATTACCCGGATGGCAGTACCGGCAACCTCCCGATCATCCCTTGCCCGCGCGCATACGTATACTTCGCCTGTGCGCGAACGTTGCTATTCTACAGGATGCAGCCGCGGAATGCAAGACTTTTTTTAGCTTTTTTGCGCTTTCCCCCATAATTTTTTTCGCGTCTGTCGGCCGAGGCCTTTTCCGGCACAACATCTTGTGGTTGCGCCTTGTAAAGCAGGTGTTCGCCCTTTTGCACCTCTTTTGCCGAATTGTAAAAAAGCATACTTTTCACAGCTCCAGCTGCATAAAAATTGCTAAGCAGGGCAACCATTGCACAAAGCGTAACCAAAAGGAGGACAAAGATGAAACGAAGAATCATCATCGGCATAGCCGCGACCCTGTTGCTGCTTACAACCGCGCTCGGCTCCGCGGCGGCAAGGGGGAAAGACAACGACAAGGATCCGTCCGAGACCTTTGCCCACGTTGACGTACGCTCCACAGGCAGCGTAACGGTCAAAACCATCACAACCGACCAAAACACCGGAAAGATTACCGAGGTTTCGGAAACCGTTCCGGTAGAAATCACCGACGTCGCCGTCAAGGTCGACGGCAATCCGCTGCGTATGACCGGAAAGATCAATTCGAAAAGCAACGCCTATTCATACGAGTATCAAAGCGTCATGCGCAATCTGTCCATCAGAGCGAACGCCAAAATTGACGTCACCTGCAAAATCAAGCTGACTTACGACAACGAAATCTTTACGATCGAGGATACCTATCGGTTCACCTCCGCAGACAGCAACTGTGAAGCCACCGGTGAGAACCGCGGCATTGATTTGACCGTTTCAGCGGAGAAACGGCGTGAAATCATCATTCCGCTGGCTCCAACGCCGACGCCCACACCGGTCGTAACGCCGACGCCCACGCCGGTTATAACGCCAACGCCCACGCCTGTCGTAACGCCGACGCCTACGCCGGTTGTAACGCCAACGCCCACGCCCGTCGTAACGCCGACGCCTACGCCGGTTGTAACACCGACGCCTACGCCAACGATTGTGGTAACGGCTATTCCGACGAATACGCCAACGCCCACGCCGCGCATTACGCCGACGCCAACGCCGCGCATCTATTACGTCGTGCCGCGTACCGGCGAAGTGACGGATATGTGGCTCGTCATCCTGATCTGCACGGGTCTTTGCGCAATTGCCGGTATCGTGCTGATCTCCGTCAAGCGTTCACAACGCAATGCAAACCGCAAGTAACTATAGCCCGGCAGGGCGCGCCCAGCATGCGGCGCGCCTTCGCCGGCCTAGACAGCGCAGCATGCGCGTGCCGACGGCGCTCTTAAGCGCCGTCTTGCTCATCTCGGTTGCCGGCGTCGCATGGAAGCTGCTGGAGCGTGTCGAGGAGAAGCGTGCCATATCCGAGCTGCGCGCCTCGCTCGACACGCAGCCCGGCGGGCTCGTTTACATTCGTCTCAAAACCACGCCCGTGCCGCCCCCGCCGGATGCGCCCGCCAAAACGCCCGTGCCAACCCCGTCCCCGGACCCGGAGATGCAGCAGATGCAGGAACGAATGGACAACCTGCAAGCGTTGCAGGCGGAAAACGGCGAGCTGCTCGGCTGGATTGTAATCCCCGATACCGCCGTCGACTATCCCGTTATGTTCAGCCCCACGCGGCAGTGGTACTATCTGGACCGCGATTTTTCTGGCAACCGAAGCAAAAGCGGGCTGCCGTTTCTGGACGAGTCCTGCGACCCGGTAAACAACCTGCACAACCTGCTGATCTACGGGCACAACATGAAGGACGGCTCAATGTTTGCCGGCTTGCACGCGTTTTCGGAGCAAGCGTACTATACCGCGCACCGCACGATGTATTTCATCACCCCGGCGGAGACGATGCGCTATTCCATTATCGCCGCCGCATACGTTGAAATTGAGGAGGACTCGCCCTGCCGCTTTTATCAGTATACGCGCATCGCAAACGAGGAGGAGTATGCCGAATACGCGCGTATTATAAAGGAAGCGTCTCTTTACCCCGACGATATGGACGCCTTTTACGGCGACGAGCTCATTACGCTTTGCACCTGCTCCAAGCATGCCAAAGAGGGCCGTCTCATCATCGTCGCAAAGCGAACCGTCTAACCTTGCTCAATGCGTCCGTATGTGCTATAATGCGGTATCTTTCATGAATAATGAGGTATCTATGGCACGCGTTCCGTTCAACATCCCGCCCTATGTGGGTACGGAGGAAAGCTATATACAGGAAACCATCGCCTCCCATAAAATTTGCGGCGACGGCGCAATGACCGCCCGCTGCAACCGCTGGATCGAGGAGAGAACCGGCACGGCGAAGGCGCTTCTCACCTCGTCTGGCACAACCGGGCTGGATATGGCCGCTCTGCTATGCAATATCCAGCCGGGCGACGAGGTTATCATGTCCAGCTTTACCTTCTCCTCTACCGCAAACGCCTTTGTACTGCGCGGCGCAACCATCGTATTTGTGGATATCCACCCCAACACGATGAACCTTGACGAAACCAAGGTGGAAGCCGCCATTACGGACAAAACCCGCGCCATCGTGCCGATGCATTATGCGGGCGTCGCCTGTGAGATGGATACGCTCCTTGCCATTGCAAGAAGGCATAATTTATTCGTAGTCGAGGACGCGGCGCAGGGCGTCATGAGCGAATACAAGGGCCGCGCGCTCGGCAGCATGGGCGATCTCGGCTGCTACAGCTTTCACGAGACGAAGAACTACTCCATGGGTGAGGGTGGCGCGCTTCTCATCAACGACGAAAGGTTTATTGAGGATGCGGAGATCATCCGGGAGAAGGGCACCGACCGTTCCCGCTTCCTGCGTGGGCAGGTAGACAAGTACACCTGGGTAAACGTCGGCTCCTCCTATCTGCCAAGCGAGCTTTGCGCAGCGTACCTTATGGCGCAGCTTGACGTAGCGGACGAAATCAACGACGCGCGCCTTGCCCGCTGGAACCAGTATCACGAAGCCTTTATTGCGCTTGCTGCGGAGGAACGCATCGAGCTGCCGTACATTCCGCCGGAATGCAAGCACAACGCGCATATGTATTACATAAAGGTACGGGATCTTGCCGAGCGCACCGATATGATTGCGCATCTCAACAAGGCCGATATCGGCGCGGTGTTCCACTATGTTCCACTGCATTCCTCCCCTGCCGGGCTGCGCTTCGGGCGTTTCCACGGAGCGGACGCTTATACGACAAAGGAAAGCGAGCGCCTGCTGCGGCTGCCGATGTACTATGGCCTGACCGAGACGGACGTGAACCGCGTTGTGGAAGCAGTCTACGACTTTTACAAATAAGCGCTTTTCCGTCATCAAATTCACACAAAATACCGGCGCGGGTCGTTTCAAATGGACGGCCCGCGTATTGTATCCGCCCGCATGGCTCGCCTCCGTCCGAATAGGCAGGGCTTCTATGGGTCCCTGCCGGCCGGGCGCGGCAGCGGATGGATTCCCCCATTCTCCGCGCCTTTTTAGCAATTGTTTGAACGAACTGTAAAATCGCACATGTTGTTAAAAATCCCATTTTAATCCACAACATATAGTGGTATAATGATCGCGTTGCAAAGGGGGAGAATACCAGCATGTCTATTCATGAAATCGGCCAAAACGCCATTACCGTATTGAAAAAACGTTACCTTGCCAAGGATGCGTCCGGCGCGCTTTGCGAGGATATATCCGGCATGTTCCGGCGCGTCGCCTCCGCCGTAGCCGCTGCGGACGCCGCATATGGGGCAGACGTCGAAACCGCTTCGGATTGCTTTTATCGCCTGATGACCGACCTGCGGTTCCTTCCGAATTCGCCGACGCTCATGAACGCCGGTCGTCCGCTTGGTCAGCTTTCCGCGTGCTTTGTGCTGCCCGTTCCGGACAGTATGGACGCCATATTCGAAGCGGTGAAGTATGCGGCGCTCATCCATAAATCCGGCGGCGGCACCGGGTTCTCCTTTTCGCGGCTTCGCCCAAAGGGATCGGCGGTACGCTCCACCGGGGGCGTCGCCAGCGGGCCGGTAAGCTTTATGAAGGTATTCAACATGGCGACCGAGGCCGTCAAGCAGGGCGGCACGCGGCGCGGCGCGAACATGGGCATCCTCCGCATCGACCATCCGGACATACTGGAATTCATCCACTGCAAAGCCGACAACCGCGACATTACGAACTTCAATATCTCCGTCGGCGTGACCGACGCATTCATGGAGGCGCTTCTGGCGGGCGGCGAGTATGACCTTGTCGACCCAAAGACGCATGCGCCCACCGGCAAGCTCTCCGCCGAGGCCGTATTTTCCGACATCGTGGAGGCCGCCTGGCAAAACGGCGAGCCCGGCATCGTGTTTTTGGACCGCATCAACCGCGACAACGCCGTGCCCTCGCTCGGCGAAATCGAAAGTACCAATCCCTGCGGCGAACAGCCCCTGCTGCCATACGAAAGCTGCAATCTGGGTTCGATCAACCTTGTAAAAATGCTCAAGCGCGTCAACGGCGCGTGGGAAATAGACTTCGACCTGCTGCGAAACACCGTTTATGACAGCGTGCACTTCCTCGATAACGTCATCGACGTCAACGTGTATCCGCTCGACGTCATCGGCGAAACGACGCGCGCCGCGCGTAAGATCGGCCTCGGCGTAATGGGCTTTGCGGACATGCTGCTGCGGCTCGGCGTTCCGTATAATTCCGAAGAAGGCGTTAAGCTTGCGGAGCAGGTGATGCAGTTTGTCAACGACGAGGGGCATGCGGCGAGCCGAAAGCTCGCAAAGGCGCGCGGCGCGTTTCCGCTTTTCTCCGTTAGCCTTCTTGCGCAGGACGAGCCTATCCGGAACGCGACCGTTACGACCATCGCGCCGACCGGCACGCTCTCCATGATTGCAGGCTGCTCAAGCGGCATGGAACCGGTGTTCGCCTATGCGTACATCCGCAATATTATGGACGGCACGGAAATGGTCGAGGTCAACCCGATTCTTACCGAAAAGCTCAACGAGCTTAACCTGTACAGCGAGGAGCTCATGCGCCGCATCGCCGCGGAGGGCACCGTGCAGCACTGTATCGAAATCCCGGAGGAAGTGCGCCGCGTGTTCGTTTCCGCGCACGATATCACGCCGGAGTACCATGCGCGCATGCAGGCCGCGTTCCAGCGGCATACCGACAACGCCGTAAGCAAGACCGTCAACTTCCCTGCGGACGCAACGCGGGAGGATGTGCGGCAGGTATATCTGCTGGCATACCGGGAGGGTTTGAAGGGCGTTACCATCTATCGGGACAACAGCCGTGAAAACCAGGTGCTGAACATCAGCACCGAGAAAAAGGCGGAAAAGCCCGCCGAGCTGCCGCCGGAATACGGCCATATCGAGCCGCGCCCGCGTCCGGTCGTTACCTCCGGCTTTACGGAGAAGGTGAAAATCGGCTGCGGTACGCTCTACATTACGGTCAATTACGATGAAAAGGGCATTTGCGAGGTCTTTACCAGCACCGGAAAGGCCGGCGGCTGCCCCAGCCAGAGCGAAGCGACCGCGCGGCTTGCCTCCGTTGCGCTCCGGAGCGGCATCTCGGTCAACGAGGTATACGACCAGTTGAAGGGGATTCGCTGCCCGTCGACCATTCGCCAGCCCGGCATGGGCTGCACCTCCTGCCCGGACGCGATTGCGCGCGTGCTCAAAAAGGTTTCGGAGTACATTGCCGCAAACGAAACGTCCGCAGAGCGCGCAGCGCATATGCCCGCTCCTGCGGTGCAGCGCGCGGAGAAGCCCGTAAAGAAAGCGTCCGTTTCCCCCGCCGCCTATACAAGCCCGCAGGAAATCCACACCTGCCCGGAATGCGGCGCTTCCGTGGAGCACGAAGGCGGCTGCGTCGTCTGCCGGAGTTGCGGATTCAGCAAGTGCGGATAATCAAAAATGGTTGCCACTTTGGCCGCTTCCGTATACAATATAGACTAAGATCGTATGGTATTGTATTAGGAGGCAGGCATGGCCTATCGCGCACTATACCGCCAGTACCGGCCGACAAGCTTTTCGGAGGTCATCGGGCAGTCGCACATCACAACTACGCTGATTCATCAGATTGAAAGCGGGCATATTGCCCATGCTTATCTGTTTTGCGGCACGCGCGGAACGGGCAAAACCACGACGGCCCGCATCCTTGCGCGCGCCGTTAACTGCCTTTCCCCCGTCAACGGCGAGCCCTGCGGCAAATGCGAAGCTTGCGCAGCCTCCCTCTCCGAGCGAAACGGCGACATCGTGGAAATCGACGCGGCAAGCAATAACGGCGTAGACGACGTGCGCTCACTCATTGAAAAGGTGCAGTATGCGCCGCTCGCGCTGCGCTATCGCGTGTATATCATTGACGAAGCGCATATGATCACCGGCGCGGCTTTCAACGCCCTGCTGAAAACGCTGGAGGAGCCGCCCGCGCACGTAGTTTTTATCCTCGCCACCACGGAGCCGCAAAAACTGCCCGCAACCATCCTTTCGCGCTGCCAGCGGTATGATTTTCACCGGCTTTCCGTGCGGGATATTGTCACAACGTTGCAGAGCGTCCTCGAAAAGGCCGGTGCATCCATCGAGCCTGACGGGCTGCTGCTTATTGCGCGCTCCGCGGACGGCGGCATGCGCGACGCGCTGTCGCTATGCGATCAGTGCCTGTCCTTTTGCGGCAATACCGTATCCACACAGGATGTTTACGACGTCCTTGGCAGTATGGAGGAGGGTTTCCTCTTCGATATTTCGGATGCGCTCTTGACCGGGGACGTACAGAAAGCGCTTTCCATGCTTGCGGATATCGTGCGCGGCGGGCGCGACCTTTCCGTGTTCGCCTCGGACATTGCGGCGCACTTCCGTGCGCTGCTCCTTGCAAAAACCTGCGGCGAATGCGCGGACCTTCTCGACTGCTCCGCCGACGCGATGCAGCGTTACCTTGCGCAGGCCAAGGAAGCCTCGCAGGCAAAGCTGTTGCTGGCGCTGGAACTGCTGCTCAAGGCGCAGGGCGAAATGCGCTATCTGACCTCGCCGCGCACCATGCTGGAAAGCACGCTCGTGCGCATCTGCCGCCCGGAGCAGGCGCAGACGCTAACCAATCTGGAAGCGCGCGTCGACGCGCTGGAAGCCGCGCTAAGACAGAACGCTGCTTCCCCTGCTGCACCGGCGCGCATGGATACGCCTGTCCGGCAGGCAAAAGCCGCTCCGGCAGCCGCCAGCGCAAAGGATGCGCCGCCGTGGGACGAAGCGCCCCTGCCGGAAGCGCCGCCGGACCCGGACGCGCAGCCGCAGCCCGTTTTGCCAAAGCAGGCGCCAATGCATGCTGCACCACGCCGGCAGCCCGCTGCCGAAGACAGGCCTTCGCCCGCCCCCAAACAGCTGCCCGCGTACGACGGCGACAGGAACGCGGAAGCGCTTTGGAATGCGGTGCTTTCCGCCATACAAACACAGAATATCATGGTATACGCCATGGCGCAGTACGGCGTTGCACAGGAGATCCGCGACAAAACGCTTGTCGTAGGCTTCTCGGAAAATGACGAAGTACGCTACAACAGCGTAACTGCGGCAATCAACGCCAACCGGCTGCAAGGAATTCTTACGGAGCTAAGCCCCGGCATGCAGTTGCAGTTTGTCAAGCAGCATGTGCAGCCCGCTTCCGACGCGGCAACCGACAAGGCAAAAGCTCTGTTCGGCGCACAGTTGATTATTGAGGACTGATTTTTCATAAAACTAACCTGGCAGGAGGATAACACAATGGCAAAAGGCGGATTCCCCGGTATGGGCGGTATGGGCGGCGCAAACATGCAGCAGCTGATGCGGCAGGCGCAGAAGATGCAGGCGGATATGCAGCGCACGCAGGAAGAGCTCAAAACGCGCGAATTTTCGGCTACATCCGGCGGCGGCATGGTTACGGCGACGGTCCTTGGCACAAAGGAGCTGAAGGACCTGACGATCAACCCCGCGTGCGTCGACCCCGACGACGTCGAAATGTTGCAGGATCTTGTGATCTCCGCAGTTAACGAAGCCATTCGCAACGCGACGGAAACCGTCGAAGCGGAGATGGGCAAGCTTACCGGCGGCATGAACCTGGGCTTTTAAGGCGAATACATGGTCACCATTGCATCCATCGTACGTCTTACCGCACAGCTTTCGCGTCTGCCCGGCATCGGGCAGAAAACGGCGCAGCGTTTGGCGTACCATATTCTGGACGTCCCGGAATCGCAGGCGCAGGAGCTTGCGGAAGCCATACTGGCCGCCCGCAAGGAAGTCACGAACTGTCCCGTATGCGGTACGTATACGGACGTTGTGCCCTGCGCGATCTGTGCGGACAACGCGCGCGACAGCGGCGTCATCTGTGTCGTATGCAACGCGCGCGACGTGCAGGCCATGGAAAAAACGCGCGAATTCACCGGAAAGTATCACGTTTTGCACGGCGTGCTCTCCCCCATGGACGGCATCGGCCCGAACGATATCCGCATTAACGAGCTTGTCGAGCGCGTCAAAAAGGGCAAGGTGCGCGAAGTAATCCTCGCCACCGATCCGGACGTCGAAGGCGAAGCAACCGCATCCTACATAGCGCGGCTGCTCAAGCCCATGGGAGTTTCCTGCTCCCGCATCGCGCACGGAATCCCGATCGGCGGCAACCTTGAATATACGGACGAGGTCACGCTTGCCAAGGCGCTTGAGGGCCGTCGCGCGCTCTGACAATATACCCGCTTACGCCCTCCAGCAAGAAAGAAACGGCGCGAATCCGCAAGGATTCGCGCCGTCCGCTCTTTTTAATACGGTATTTTGTTATGCGTTCTGTTTCATCTTCGCAATCCAGCTTTCGCCCGCGCCCGTAATCATCTCCTCGATGTCCACGGCGGAGGCAATCAGAAGCTCATAGGTCGGCATGGAAAGCTTCTGCACCGTCCGGTCGACAAGCTCGCTTCCCAGCATGCTGATTTCTTCGCTGGTCAGCTTCCCGTCCGCATGCGCTGCCTTCATCTCGTCCACCAGCGTCTGCTGCAGCTCGCCAACGGTGATCCTTGCCGCGCGAATGACCTCCTTTTGCGCCGCGTTAATATTCACAAGATTTGCAGATTTTCCGAGCTTGATCGATAGCCACGTCCCAAACACGCCAAGCAGCGTGATCAGCAGCGTACCGGCAAGCCGAATACCGTATTCTGCAAGTATGTCCATCATACAGTTTCTTCCTTTCTGTTCCTCATCGTTCGTCCTCCATCACGCGAATGCGGCTTTCATGATCCGCAAGAATGACATCCTGCCGGTTCTCATGCGCCCACAGCCTTTCGTGAGAGGTTTGATTGCTCGTTGTCAGTTCGGTCACGTTCCGCTCCACCGATTCCATGGCTACCGTCAACCGCGTAATTGCACGCGTCAGCTTGACAATCGGTGCAATGATCGCAGTGAACAAACCCGCGAGCGCGGTGATGACAACGACTACGTCCCATTGCTGCATTGTCGTTTCCTCACATTTCATACTATGCCGGGTGCGGAGTTCCTGTCCATGCCCCCGGTTTCCGTTATTGGGGTCGGCAGCGCAGCAGACGCCGCAGCGTCCTTGTGCGCCGCCTCCGGATACAGCAGCCCGCATCGTCCGCATACGTGCCAATACCCGCTGCCGCCCGTATTGATACCCTCCAGCACCACGCCCGCGTCGCGTCCCTTGCAGTGGACAGCCTTGCCGCTTCCTATATACAGGCCGATATGCGTCTTGTTCGAAGGATTGCCGCTCTCCTGCCTAAACAAAAAGTCGCCGGATATCAGCTCATTGCGCCGTATCTCGCTGCAATAGCGCCAGAGCCCGTCGCAGTCGCGGCGGCCGTCCCAAGCGTCGATCTGCCGCAGGCAGTACGAGACAAACCCGCTGCAATCATGCGAAAGCAGGTCCGTTAACCCCGCCCGGTACTGTGCGTCACGAAACCGTATTGCGCGGGCAGATTCACCCGGATCCTTTGCGCGAATACGGCCGTCGGACAAATCGGCGCAGCCGCTCTCGCTCCAAACGTATATATCGCCAAGGCGAGTCAGCGCAAAGCTGCACAGCATCAGCGCCTTGGCGGACGGCTCGGCCTTGGCGGCAGGCTTGGCAGGCGCGGGCGCTTCCCCTTCCTCCGCGCCGAACAATGCATTCCAGGTTTCCATCCCGACGACGCCGTCGACAGTGAGCCCGGCCTGCGTTTGGAAACGCCGCACGGCCTCTTCCGTATCCAGGCCGAACGTTTCCCTCGTCAGCGTTGTAATATGGTCGGCATAGTAACCAAGCGCCAGCAGCTTGCGCTTCATGGTCATCACGTCGTCGCCGGACGTGCCGCGGCGCATTTGACGTACGTACTGCATTTGCCTATCCCGCCAGTACGGTCAATTCCGTATATTCGGCCTGTGAAATACGGCTTGCCGCAAAGAACACGTCAAGCTTCTCCTGCATCGCCGCCGCATTGTACCCGCCGCGCTCAATCGTGCGCTTTAACACCTTATACAGCATCCTCGCTCACCTCCAGTTCCAGCAAAATGTTTTGATAGGTAAGGTCAATGACCGTGTTGTCCAGCTCGGCAATAGAATCCGCGCCGGAGAATTCCTCGAAGATCACGTCCTGCTCCCCCGCACCGCTTTCTGGCAGCCATGGCAGATGATAGAACATATCGTTGACGACAATCCCGTTGGCCTCGCCCTCCGCGCAGTTAACGCGCACGCCGTTCCGCTGCCGTTTCCAGAACTGCAAGCGGTCTACGGTGGCGATGGTTTCGCCGTCTTTTGTAATGCTATACATGTGCTTTCCCTCCCTTACACGCACAAGGCAAGCGCAATGCCGTTCAAGTTGTACGCCAGGTCATGGCTTGCACTGCCGTCTGTATATGTCATGGCAAAATGCGCAGTGTCGCTGCTGCAAGGCGAACGCAGCCACCAGTAGGAAGCGACTCCGCTGACTCTCTTGATCCTCGAAGAACCGGAAGTATAGAAGGCGTATTGCGTTCCTTCGCCGGTCTGTGAATTCGCAGTCGCACCGCTTACCTCCACTTCGGACAGCAAAAAAACGTTTTCTGCCGTGGTAACGATGGTTGCGCTTCTGCTACCCGCACTCGTCAGCTTGTTTACGTTTTTGATTACCATGCGCAGGTCTTCCGGCAACGAGCCGTAGAGCGAACCGTTGATCGTTGGATACAATGCGCATCCGCTATAACCGCCGGCGCTCGTATTCGTTGCATTCAGCTGCTGCTTGGCGTTTAAGCAATCCTTCATGCAGAACGTGATCGGCGCTTTACCGCCGCCCGCCGCCGACAGGTTATCATGCGCAAAGCCGATGATTTGCAGGGTGATCACTTCGGACGTTGTCAGCGTGACGCTTTTTTCGTCGCCCACGCAGAAGTAATCCGCGGCTTTCCCGGCTGCACCGATGCGGTCAATCTGTGCCCATGTGCAGTTTGCAAGCGTTGTGCCAACGGACGGCAGGCCTGGCAGCTCCCACCATACATTAAGATACGAGTAGTACGCGGTCAAAAGCGTCCACGCGCCGCTTACGTACTGGTATGCGCCATAGCATTTTACCGGCACGGAGCCGTCGCTCATTGTGCGTCCGTCCTCCGGATTTGCGATATGGAACCACACGTCGTTTGCGGCAGGCGCGGGGTCTGTCGGCGCTGCGTCCGCTACCGTAACCGTGGTCGGCGCAGTTGCGCAGATGGCAAGCATCGTGCGCCTGGCAACGGCAGCGGGCTTTGCCGTCGCGGTTGTAAACTTCCACGAACCGGCTGTCGCCACGCTGCCGCTGGATACGTTAAAAATCATGTTGTCCTCCTTATGTCAGTATCAATACGTTACGCCGCACGGCTTTCGGAATGTCCGCGCGCGTACGCGTAAGGCGTCCCGTGCGGAGCCGCCGCATCCTATGCCTCCGTCGCGCCGCCGTCATAAACCAGCAGAGCGTGCACGCTAATGTCCATGATCGGCTTTTCTTCGCAACAGAATGTCAAAGTTCCGCTGCCCTGCCCGGCGCAAGCCAGACCATAGTCGGCGTACGCCTCCCTGTCCGCTGCCGCCGGAGCGACAATCACGTCGCAATGACTTGCGGCAGCGCCCGCAACGGACGCCGTCTGCGTAAACGGCGCCGCATCGCCCGTCCAGCCTGCGGCCGTAAGCACGACGGTGGCATTGGCCGTTGCAGCCGCGCCGATTGCATTGGGCGTTATCGGGTCGTCGCCATCCTTCGCATGCTGATACGCGTGGATTTCCTCCGGCGCGCCAAGGTCGAACGGCGTTTGCGGCTTGTGCAGGATGTACGCGTCGGATTCGCTGTCCGTTTCCGTCCAATCCGCCTGCACGTTGAGTTCCCCAAGACTCGTATCGATGCTCGCGACGGCGGCGTTGGCTGCGGCCGTTGCCTGTTCGCAGGCGAGCGTAGCGGAAATCAGCGGCGGATACGCTGCGTTTGCGCGTATAATCTCCTCGCTGATCAGCGAGCGCTTGCAACGGAAGTCAAACCGCGTACTGGTAACAAGCACGCGGTTCCCCGGCCCGCTGTATACCTGCACATCCGCGCTGACGTTGCCCGGCCCGTAGCTGTCCGGGTCGAGCAGAACGGAGAACACGCCCGCCTCGTCCCCGATGGTAACGCCGCTTGTCGCATCCTGCATGGCGAACCCCATCGACGAGGTAAACGCCACCACAATCGCGCAGTCGTTGAGCAGCACGGCTTCGCCGTTATTTTCCAGCGTGATTTCCACCACGTTGCCGGTATCTCCCTCGATTACCTCAAAGGGGTGAAACGGCAGCGCCTGCTGCATGTCCAGCCGAATGCTGAATTGCTTTGTCTGCATATGCCTCCTTATCTGTATCGGTCGTCCGGAACCATTATCGGGCGTAAGGGCGCGTAAAAATTCTGATAGAAAACTCTATCAGAATTTAGGACGCAAAAAAGGGTAGCCGCTCGACGCGATTGCCCTTTGGGGATTCGATTCCTATTGCAATGTTATTGCACGGTTTTGCACCAGTCGATCACCGGTTGCAGATTGGCCTCGGACACATAGTTTGCGCCCTCCGTTGCCATCTTGTAAACAGCTTCTTGCTCCGGCGTGCGTTCCGCCACCTTGCCAAGATCGCTCAGTATCTTTTTGCACATAACCTGCATCATCAGTTTGTAAATGCCGGTCAGCTTCTTCATGTCAAATCCGCCCTGTAAATAGAAAACCGGCGTATCCTGTATGCTGTAGCTCTTTTTGATGCCCGCCGTCTGGTCGGGCTCCGCCGGGGACATGCCCACCGCGCAGAGCGCCTTGACGTTGTACTGCTTACGAATCTTTTTGAAACCCGTAACGCCGCCGGCCATGAGCCACCCCATATAAATCACGTCCTGCCCCCTCGTCGCAGGCGGAATGCTGTTTTTAATATTGTACGCGGGCAGTCCGGTCGCGCCCGCCAGCATTTCGGCATACTGCTTCGTATAACCTGTGTTGGATGCGTATAAAATCGCTTTTATCATTTGTAACGTACCTCCCCTGTATTCTATGTCGTGTTACCGTCCGCACGCCCGGTTTCTGCCTATTAAAATAGCACGTTGCAACCGCGTATGCAAGCGCTCACGGCATATTTGCCGCGTCCGGCACGGCGACGGAAACATACTCCGCCTGCACATACCCGACGTAGCCGCAATTCCATGCCGTGTACACAAAAACCTTGTCCCAGCCTGCGGCGCATTCCTCTTCCAGAATGTATACCTGCTCATTTTGCGTAAGCGTACCGAAGGACGCCGCCTTTCTATACGGCGCGCTATGTACCATAACGCCGTCGGTTTTACAGGCGCCCACGCCGATAATATCCGCCGTTGTCTGCCGCAGAATCCGCGGCTCCTCGAAAACGTCTTCCCCGGCCGGTGCGCAGGACGCGCTCTGTACCTCCGGCGGATACAGCTGCACAGCAACATACTGCGCCGCGACGTATGCAATCGCGCCCTCAAACCAGATCTTGTACCAGCCGTTGACGGCGTGCGCATCCACAATCTTGACCGGCTCGCAAAACTGCATCGTGCCGAGCAGCTCGCTCTCCGTTTCTGCGCGCGAACGCACATGCAGGTATGCGCTGTTTACCCAGCCGGTCACATAGGCTTCGCCCGATTCCTTCAGCTGCACCAGTTCTGCAAAGATATACGCCGCACTGCCGTTGTACAGGATCTTGTGCCAACCCTTGACCGTATCGGACTCCAGCACGTCGAGCGTCTCCCCCGCATGGAGAAGCGCAATCACATCGCCCTCGGTCTGCGAAGGCAGCGTGCGCACCTGTGCACCGTCGTACAGACAGGTCGCCTGCTGCTCGACCGCCTCGTCCCCCGCCGCCATGCCGCCGACCTGCGCCGTGTCCGTCTCCTCCAGGCAAAGATACGGCAAAAGCGCCGCATATTCCACGCGCACGCCGGTTATCCCGCCGTCCTCCCGCAGCAACAGCCACTCGATGCCGTCGTCGCGAAGCACAAACGTCTGCATACTTGCCGCCGTAAGCGCGCCGCCGGCAATTGTCTTCACAACAGACTGCCAGCACCGTTCTTCGACAAGTCGCGCCACCTCGTCCATCTGCGTCTGTCTGACAACGTCCGACAGGGTCAGCGCCCTGCTTCTGATAAGGTCGTAATTATAGGTATGCGCGATCTGCTCCGTCTTCCCGGAAACGGCCGCCCTGCACGTACCCGCAAACTGAACGCCGATAAACCGTTCCTTGTACAGAAATGCGTCGTAACCGATATCCATGGTAAGGCGCATGCCGTTCTCGTCCGGCGGGAGCGCGGCGGATTCTGTCTCCAGCCGATGCAGCGTCTCGTTTACCCAGTCCGTAACGGCTCGATTCACCGGCTGTATGCCGCCCTGCGGATACAACATTTTGCCGGAAAAGCCGTTTGCATCTGCGACAAGCGCTGCCGTTTCCCCATACTGCCGGGCTGGCGCGGATGCTGCCGGCGACGGCGAAACAGCAGGCGTCGGCACGGCGGGCGCGGCGGTTTCCGCCTCGCTGCCCGCAGCTGTGTCCACAGGGGCTGCTTCCGCCGGCGCTTGCGCACAGGCGCACAGGCAAGCCAGCAAAAGAATGCTGCATACCCATGCTCCCCGTCTCACCGGTCCGTCCTTTCCCACTGCATCTGGTACTTGCCTATTCCGCATAAAACTCCGACATTTTGACAATCAGCACGCCGTCCATCATCCGCATGGAGCCTTCCCGCGGATAAATCGGCATTTCCCGCAGCTGGCGCAGCTCCTCCTCGTCGTAAAAGTTGCTCCACTCCACGTCCACGTAGGGATCGCCATACCAGTATATGTCAAAATCCACACCCAGAAAATGTTCCATATACGCATAGATCCGGGAAACGCGGTCGATCAGCTCGGAATTATGAATCCCGCTTGCGCCGACGCCGTAGCCGTTCAGATAATCAAACATCTCGCTACGGCAGGCAAACAGATCCGGAAAATCATCCCCGACAAACCCGACCGAAACGGTCTTCTGGTCAAACCCCGGATAGTGGTTGATATCCGTGTTCAGCTCCACGCTTGCCGCGTACACATGTTCGTATGCGTTGCGCAGCTTTTCGTAGCATTGGTTCGTAATGAGGAACCATTGATAGCTCAGCGCAAGCGAAACCGCGCATACCAGTATGCTAAACGTTGCCGCGGCCTTCCGCATCCATTTGGCGACGCGCTCCGTCCCGGTGAAAACCGCGTCCTCCGCCATGTCCGCCACTTTGGCAAGGTATACGAACACGAGCACGAACGAGTAAGTCATAAGCCAGCTTGTTTCCGCGCTAAGGCCCAGGATTGCGATTGCGTGAATTGCGAACGGGAACAGGATTACGCAGACTGCCGCGAGCGCCAATGCGCCGGGCTTTCGATACAATCCGCCCTTTACGGCAAGTAGCACGCTCCATATAGCGGCAAGCAGCACCACGATGCGGTAGGTCCATTTGATTGCGATAAACCCGGTTCCATACGCGTCGCTAATGAAGAAATAGTACACCTTCTTAACCGCTTCCCATGCGATCCTTCCGATTTGGGAAAGATCCAGCGTGCGGAGGGAACCGATCGCGTCAATCCCGCGGTAAGGCGAAAGCGGTACGTTTTCCACGCTGAGCCATATCCGAAGAATGATATAGTAACACGCAACGGAGGCCAGCAGTATGCAAAGATAGCGCAGCCCCTCCAGCAAAATATGGCGGTTGTCCTCACGCCCTTCCAGCGTTTTGACAAGGCATAGCAGAATAAACAGTCCGGCGGCATATCCGATATACGCCTGATAGATTCCCAGTGAAAGCGTTAAAAACAGGATGCTCAACGCAATGGTGTACCATTTTTTCTGCGTTGCAAGGCCGACCGACACGGCGGCAAAAAGCAGCGGCATAAAATACCCGATGCTGATTTGATAGGAAAAGGAACAGCAAACCGACGGCGTCAGCACAAGGAACACGCCGACAAGCGCCGCGTAAACGGAGCGCTTTACGCGCAGCACCGTTACGGTAATCGCCGCAGTTATCGCGATCATCAGGATGCTCAGCGTAACGGACACGTTGGGCGAGATTGTCGGCCCGCCCGTGCGGATGGCATACTCCTGCAAGTACTTCCCCTGCGAAAGGGAGGCCGCCTCCCAGCTATGGAGCACCGTGCTGATGGAATCGTTATTGACAAAGTAGTGTGTGGAAAACGGCAGGTGCGCAACAATCCCCACGACAAGCGCCGCGAAAAAAGCGCATTTGGCCGCATGCGGAATCCGTTTCCAGAGGGAGGACAGCAAATCCGACGCCGGTTTCATTCGTATGTTTCCTTTCGTGACACGCTGTTTCCATAAACGGCGCGCGCCGTTTTGTATATGCTCTTCGAATTATATGGATTTTTCCATGCACTGTCAATCGCGTGCACGCGACATAAAAACGGGCGCACACCGCTTTGGCATGCGCCCGAATGGTACGATATTGTTCGCCGCTTAAGAGAAAATCGTCAGAAGGATCGCCAGAACGCCCATCGCGATAGACAGCCCGATGGTCAGCTTTTGCAACTTGGCTTCCCGGCTCGCAGCCTTGCCCTTTGCGGTGAATGAAGCGGTGTCGCCGCCGAAAGCGGAG
>CAYPLG010000028.1:5683-7850 GCA_964411535.1 uncultured Oscillospiraceae bacterium | reverse complement strand
CAATAATCAACAGTATCGAAATAATGACCAGCACGATCTTTATTATGGTCGCAACGACTTCCATGTGTGTTTCCTCCAAATCCTTCTCGGTGCGGCGGATGCGCCGCGACTCAACAGCATAACGCTGCAAAGCGCATTATATCATCTGCCGAAAACGAATGCAAGCAAAAACGCCGCATTTTTGCAGGGTTTTCGCGTGCCTTACGCCCTCTCGATAAGCGACCTGCCGGTCATTTCCTTCGGTACAGGCAATTCCATCAGGTCCAGCAGCGTCGGTGCAAGGTCGGATAGCCGCCCGCCCGTGCGCAGCACGGCCTTTTTCCTTTCGTCGTCGACCAGGATGCACGGCACGGGGTTCGTCGTATGCGCCGTGAACGGAACGTTCTCCTCCGTATCCCACATCTTCTCGCAATTGCCATGGTCCGCGGTGATGATGCACCGCCCGCCGGTTGCAAGTATCGCGGCGACAACCTTGCTTACGCAGGCGTCCACCGCGTGTACCGCCTTGACCGCCGCTTCCATTACGCCGGTATGACCAACCATGTCGGGGTTTGCAAAGTTCAGTATCATCGCGTCGTACTTGCCGCTCTCGATGCGCCGCACGGCCTCGTCAGCCACCTCGTACGCGCTCATCTCCGGCTGCAAATCGTACGTAGGCACCTTCGGGGAGGGAATCAGGCAGCGGTCCTCGTTCTCGTTCGGCGCTTCCACGCCACCGTTGAAGAAAAACGTTACATGCGCGTATTTCTCCGTCTCCGCAATGCGCAGCTGCGTTTTGCCGGCCTTGGCCAGATACTGCCCCAGCGTATTGTCGAGCGATTCCGGCTTGAACGCCACATGCACCCGATCGCCAAACGTCTTGTCGTACTGCGTCATGCACACGTAACAAAGCGGAAAATATCCGTTCCTGCGCGGAAAACCGTCAAAATCCGCGAAGATGTAGCTACGCGTCAACTCCCTTGCCCGGTCCGGCCGGAAGTTATAAAAGATCACACTGTCGTTTTCCTGCACGGTTGCAACGGGCTTCCCGCCCTCGGTGATCACCGTCGGCACAACGAACTCGTCGGTCACGCCCGCGTCATAGCTTGCCTGCATCGCCTCCACGGCGGTAGCGGCGGTGTTGCCCTCGCCGTACGTCAGCGCGGCATACGCCTTCTCCACGCGCTCGAAGCGGTTATCGCGGTCCATTGCATAATAGCGGCCCATAACGGTGGCAATCCTGCCGCAGCCAAGGCGCTTTAACGTCTCGTCAACCTCGGCAACATAGTGGATGCCGGAGGAGGGCGGCACATCGCGCCCGTCCATAAAGCAGTGGACATAGACCTTGCTAAGCCCGTAGTCGCGCGCCATCTTTACGAGCGCGTACAGGTGCGTAAGGTGGCTGTGCACGCCGCCGTCGGAACACAGGCCCCAAAGATGCAGGCTGCTGTCAAAGCGCTTGCAGTTCTCCATCGCGGTGCGGAAGGCTTCGTTTTCGAAGAAATCCCCGTCCGCAATCGACTTTGAGATGCGCGTAAACTCCTGATACACAATGCGGCCCGCGCCGATGTTCAGGTGCCCCACCTCGGAGTTGCCCATCTGCCCTTCCGGCAGGCCGACGTCCATGCCGCTCGCAGCGATCGTCGTATGCGGGTACTCGTTCCAAAGGCGCATGACGTTCTTCGCGCCGTCGCTCAGTATCGCGTTGTTATGCGGATCGGTCTCGTACCCGAAGCCGTCCATAATGATCAATGCGGTAATCGGTTTTCCCATCAGTAGTTGACCACCTTGGAAAAGTCCTCGCTCTTCAGGCTTGCGCCGCCGATCAGACCGCCGTCGATCTCCGGCATGGCCATAAGCTCGCTCGCATTCTTCGGGTTCATGCTGCCGCCGTACTGGATGCGTACCTCCTCGGCAACGGCCTGCCCATAGACGCTGGCAATCGCGCTGCGAATCACCTTGATGGTCGCGTTCGCGTCCTCCGCCGTCGCGGTCTTGCCCGTGCCGATGGCCCAGATGGGTTCGTACGCGATGACCAGCTTCGTAACGTCCGCCGCCTCAATACCCGCCAGCGCGGCAACCGTCTGCTTGCTTACGATTACGTCCGTAACGCCGCTCTCCCGCTGCTCAAGCGTCTCACCCACGCAGATGATCGGCATAATGTTCGCCGCTATCGCCGCCTTTGCGC
>CAYPLG010000028.1:0-5673 GCA_964411535.1 uncultured Oscillospiraceae bacterium | reverse complement strand
GTTTCATCCGTCTCGCCGAAGTACTGCCTGCGCTCGCTGTGGCCGACTATCGCGTACGTTACGCCAACCGCCTGCAACATGTCTGCGCTGATCTCGCCGGTGAACGCGCCCTTCGGCGCCCAATGGATGCTCTGCGCGCCAAGCGCGATGTTGGTGCCGACAATCAGCTTTGCTACGGTCGGCAGGTCGACATACGGCGGGCATACGACCACGTCGCACTTTGCGTCCTTCACGAGCGGGATAAGCGCCATAACCAGCTGCTCCGCCTCGCCCGGCGTCATGTTCATTTTCCAGTTGCCTGCAATGATCGGTTTTCTCATATGTTTCACTCTTTCTTATCGCATTTGTACGCGCCTCCCGCGCGGTGCGGAAGGCGCATGCATGATTTTCTTATTTGTCGTTCAGAACCGCTACGCCGGGCAGGGTTTTACCCTCCAGAAACTCCAGCGAAGCGCCGCCGCCGGTGCTGATATGCGTCATCTTGTCCGCAAAGCCCAGCTTCTTGACTGCGGAAGCCGAATCGCCGCCGCCGATAATCGTTGTGCCGCCGCACTCCGCGCAGGCTTCGGCAATGGCTGCCGTTCCCTTTGCAAAAGCCGGGAACTCAAACACGCCCATCGGCCCGTTCCATACGACGGTTTTGGCCGCAACGATGGTCTTTTTGAACAGCTCGGCCGTCTTCGGGCCGATATCCATGCCCATCCAGCCTTCCGGAATCGCATTGCTGTCGACGGTCTTATACGCCGCGTCCGCGTCGAACTTGTCCGCAACAACCGTGTCGATTGGCAGAAGGAAGCTGACGCCCTTCGCCTCGGCCTTCGCCATGATTTCCTTTGCCAGCTCAATGCTGTCCGCATCCAGCAGGGACGTGCCGATTTCATAGCCCTTGGCCTTGAAGAACGTATACGCCATGCCGCCGCCGATAATCAGGCTGTCGCATTTTTCCAGCAGGTTCGTGATCACGCCGATCTTGTCCTTTACCTTCGCGCCGCCGAGAATCGCAACAAACGGACGCTCCGGGTCGTCAAGCGCCTTGCCCATGACGCCAAGCTCCTTGCCGATCAAGAACCCGGCGACTGCGGGCAGATAGCTTGCCACGCCCGCCGTCGACGCATGCGCGCGGTGCACCGTTCCGAATGCGTCGGATACATAGATATCCGCAAGGCTCGCAAGCTCCTTGGCAAACGCGGGATCGTTCTTTTCCTCCTCTGCATGGAAACGCACGTTCTCCAGCAGCACAATTTCGCCGTCCTTCATGTCGGCAATCGCATTCTTCGCGGACTCGCCGATAACGTCGTCCGCCATCCAGATCTGCGTATCCGGCAAAAGCTCCGCCAGCCTTGCGCCCACGGGTGCAAGCGAATACTTCGGGTCGACCTTTCCCTTCGGCCTGCCCAGATGGGAGCACAAAATCACCTTTGCGTCGTGCTTGAGCAGGTATTGAATCGTCGGCAGCGCCGCAACAATACGCTTGTCGTCGCTTACCTTCCCGTCCTCCGTCAGCGGTACGTTAAAGTCCACGCGGACGAGTACCTTCTTGCCCTGTACGGCGATGTCTTCAATCGTCTTCTTAGCCATGATTCCTCTTCCTTTCTGTGTATCTAATGTAAACCTGAACCCGAATCATCCCAAAACAACGAACAATCCGGGGTTATATCGTATATTGCCCTAGTTCTTGTACCACAGTGGCGCAGGGTATGTCAACCTCTTTTTTTACCGTTGCCGCGGTATCCGCCCCGCCCCACAGATGCGTGCAAAACAGCCGGGATACCCGCGCCTCCGCAGCAAGCCTTCCCGCCTGCCTTGCGGTCATGTGCACGAGCGGCTGCCCGTGGTCGTCGTCATCGACAAAGCACGTATCGGCCAATATTGCGTTCGCGCCCGCGCAGAGTGTGGATAGCGCAGGAAACGTCCCCGTATCAGCCGTATAAAACAGTCGTTTCCCGTTCGCTGCGATATCCATGCCGAACGTCGGCACCGGATGCGCCATGCGATGAAACGTCACGTCCATCTCCCCGATGGAGACGCAAAGGCCATCCGTAATGCTGTGCACGGCAAAGACCGGATACGCAAAAAGCCTGTGCGCATCCGCCGGCGTGTCCGGCGCATAGAGCGGCATTGGCGAACGGATGCCGTCGCGCAAGGAAAGCTGCTCCAGCGCATACCGGAGCACGAATATATCCGCGCAATGGTCATAATGCAAATGGCTAAGCAGAACCGCGTCAATTTCGCTGTAGGCGCATACCGAAAGCAGCTTGCTCAGCACGCCCGCGCCGCAGTCGATGAGCAGCGTCGTTTTCCCCTCCCGGACCAGATAGCCGGAGCATGCGCCGCCCGCGCGCGGATACGGGCCGTAACAGCCGAGAACCGTCAGCTCCATTCGTCGTCACGCTCCCTTGCCGGGGCTCTGCGCCTTGCCTTCAGCTTCGGCAGCGTATTCTTCCGCACTACCGGCAGATAATGCAAAGCGAGCCCGCCCGTGCCCGTGCATACGACGCCCTGTATCAAATCGACCAGAAACGCCTGCCCAGCCACCGCGAACTCGCGCACAATCAATAGGTTGAATATAAAATACCCCAGCACCATAAACGCTTCCGTTACGCCCGCCGCCACGAAACAGCGTCCCCAGGAATCACATTTGAGCGCAAGCAGGGCGACGACATACGCCATGCCGGTCTTGACAAGCAAGCTGCCGATGATGTACAGCTTGCTGCCAACGATCAGGTCCGCAACAGCGGAGCCCACCGCTGCGATAATCGCGCCCCAGGGCCATCCGCACAGCAGCACCGCCGCGTACACGCATGTATCGCCCAATGTCGCGTACACGCCCGCGTTCACGCGGCCATTGCCGAGCGGGTACGTAATGTTCGTTTCCACGCGCGCCAGCGCAGTCACACCAATGGTAAGCGCCAGCATAATCGCAACCAGAATCCACTGCTTTTTCTTCAGCTTGAACATCGCACCGCCCTCCTTGCCCCGGCACAGTCCGTCGGTGTAAGCTACTCTCCCGCGCGAATGATCTCGTCAAGCAGCGCGTCAAGGGACATCTCCACGTCGTCGTCCGCAGGGCGCGTATCCGTAAGCTCGCTCACCGTCGGCATATCGGCCTCGTCTGTTTCCGTCTCCGGCTGCCATTCCGGCTCCGCCGCCTCATCCTCCGGCCGCCATTCGACCGGCTCCGGGCGCGGCGCAAGGTCCGGGAGCGTCTCCTCCGCATATTCCTCTTCCGCCTGCGCAGGCTCCGTTTCCTCCACAGCAGCAACATATACCGGCGCTTCCGGCTCCGGTTCCGGGCGCGGCGCAAGATCCGGCATCTCTTCCGGTTCCTCCGCCGGCAGTACAAAGGACGCCTGCCGCGGCTCCTCCGCCTGCGCGGGCGCTTCTTCCTGCTGCGGCGCAGTCTGCTCCTCCGGCTTGTCCTCCGGCTGCGCATCCGACGGTTCCGCCGGCGGCGTAGGATACGCGGGGCGCACCGCGGCTTCTTCGGGTATTTCGCGCTTTTCCAGCGTGTAAATGTTTCGCATAAGCTGCGCGGGGTTATCGTCCGCGTCGGGCAGCTCCACCTCTGCGGCATACGGCGCTTCGGAAAGGCTCTCCGCCGCCTTCGTCAGTTCCGGCACCGGCAGCGTAAACGTTTTGCATAGCGACGCATACTGCTGCGCCTTCTGCTGGGCATTCGCGGCGCTCTCTTCCACAAGCGCGTTGTAACGCGTCAGCATTTCCGCATACTCCGCTACGGCGGACTGCGTCTGCGCAAGGATCGCGCTGCTCTTCTCCTTCGCGTTTGCCAGCAAGGCGTCCGCCTGCGCCCGTGCGCTGCGAACCAGCTCGTCGCGATACGCCTCCGCCCGCGAGACAATCTCGCCCGCGCTCATCTCGGCCGCCTGCGTAGCGTTTTCCGCCGTTACCCGCGCGCTGCCAATGAGCGCGTCCGCCTTTTGCTGCGCCTCCGCAATGCGTTGCCGCGCCTCCGCCTGTGAACTTGCCAGCGAGTCGATAATCGTCTGCTCACGGGCACGGTACGCCTCGATGGTCGCGCTGTTCTTCTCCAGCCGCTGCTCCAACGATACGATTCGTTCCGCACGCTCCTCCAGCAGCCGCATCATTTCCTTTTTTCTCATAATTGCTTCGCCCGTCCTTCCGTTACGTTTGGTTGCACCCTTTATCCATCCACCTGTAGTTTCAGCTGCTGCGTATCCGCCTTATACCCCATATGCGCGTAACCGGCAGGCAGCACGATGCGCCCGCGCGGCGTTCGCGCAATGAACCCCAGTTGCAGCAAATACGGCTCGTATACGTCCTCGATGGTCGTTGCATCCTCCCCGGTTGCCGCCGCAATGGTATCGAGCCCGACGGGGCGGCCGCCGAACATCTCGATCATGGCGGTGAGCATCCTGCGGTCCACCGCGTCGAGCCCTTCCTCGTCGATGCCGAGCATCGAAAGCCCGTCGCGCGCGGCCGAAAGGTCGATCATGCCGCTGCCGCGTACCTCCGCAAAGTCCCGCACCCGCCGCAGCAGCCGGTTCGCAATGCGCGGCGTCCCGCGGGAGCGCGAGGCAATCTCAATCGCGCCGTCGCGGCTAACGTCAATTCGCAGGATGGAAGCGCTGCGCGTAATGATCTCGCAAAGCGACTCCGCATCATACATGGCAAGCTGTTCCTTGATCGATCGCATAATCCTCCATGGCGGGGTACAAAACCTCCTCCACGGCGGCGTTCAGCCTGTGGATTTCATCGATAAAGAGCACGTCGCCCGCCGAAAGGTTTGTAAGCAGCGCCGCAAGGTCGCCCGCATGCGAAATGGCCGGCCCCGACGTAATGCGCAGCGACACGCCCATCTCGTTGGCGATGATCCCCGCCAGCGTGGTTTTGCCAAGGCCCGGCGGGCCGTACAAAAGCGCATGGTCAAGCGGTTCGCCGCGCGTTTTGGCCGCTTCAATATAGATGCGCATATGATCCTTCACCGCATGCTGCCCGATATATTCGTCGAGCAACCGCGGCCGAAGGCTGTATTCCGTTTTTGCGTCCTCCTCGCTCATGGAGGAGGTGATCAGGCGATCGTCCATCTTGGTCCTCTTTACCTTGCCAGTATTCGCAGCGCGGCCGTTAACAATTCCTCGACGCTGCCCGCCTTTTCAACGGCGGCTACCGCCTTGCCTGCGGCAAGTCCGTCATAGCCGAGCGACACCAGCGCCGCCACGGCCTCCGCACGGATATCCGGCGCATCCTGCGGCGCGCCCGTTACCATCTGTTCTGCGCGCACATGCTCGCGCAGCTCCAAAAGCACCCTTTGCGCGGTCTTTCTGCCCATGCCCGGCACGCGGTCGAACGCAGCGGCATTCTCCGTCACAACGGCGGTGGCAACGTCCGAAGGCGTCAGCACCGACAGTACGGAAAGCGCAAGCTTCGGCCCCACGCGCGTAACGGAAAGCAGCCGCCGGAACATATCGCGCTCATTGGTATCGTAAAAGCCGTATAGCGCCATTACGCCGTCCGCAAGGTGCAGATGCGTATAAAGCTTTGCCCTTTCGCCAGCGATCAGCCGCCGCGTGGTCATGCCGCTGCAATTCAGCTCGTACCCAACGCCGCATGCTTCCACAATTGCGCGATCCGGCAGCACCTCGTCCACGGTTCCGTCGAGGTCGATGTCGGTCTGGAGGTCGAGGTTCATGA
>CAYPLG010000027.1:0-25768 GCA_964411535.1 uncultured Oscillospiraceae bacterium | reverse complement strand
CTGTGCACGGGCTTTAAGCCGTCGCGCACATCGGGCAGCGCACGGTTGATAATGACCGCCATCGCATAGGCGATGAAGCTCGTGCGCATCTCGCTTTCCAGCTGTACGGGCAAAATGCGCTGCTCCACCGGCACAATCGTCGCCGGCATCAGGATATCGTCCAGCTCCTCCTCCGCCGCCGCATCGCTCGCCGCGCGCTCCGCGCTTTCGCTTTCGGCCGCAGCCTGCTCCGCATCCTCGCGGTCGGCGGAATCAATATCGTCCAGCACGCTCGTGCTTTCGTTTTCATCTTCCGGCGGGTTGCCGTTGCCAAATTTTTCGTTGTCGCTCATATCGTACTCCTTACACGTCCAAATCGACGACCAGCTTGCTGTTCTGCTGGATGAATTCCCGCCGCGGCTCCACCTGATCGCCCATCAAGAGCGTAAAGAGCTGGTCGGCTTCAATGGCGTCCTCTACATTGACGCGCAGCATGATGCGCGTGTCCGGATCCATCGTCGTGTCCCAAAGCTGTTCGGCGTTCATCTCGCCCAGACCCTTGTAGCGCTGAATGGTCGGCTTCGGGTCGCGGCCGATAAGCTCCAGCGTATCGTTAAGCTCCTCGTCGGAATACACGTATTTTTCATATTTGCCGCGCTTGATCTGATAGAGCGGCGGCTGCGCGATGTACACATAGCCCTGCTCGATCAGCGGCCGCATGTGGCGGTAGAAGAAGGTTAAGAGCAGTATGCGGATATGGCTGCCGTCCACGTCGGCATCGGTCATGCAGATGATCTTGTGATAACGCAGCTTTGAAACGTCAAATTCATCGTCCATGCCGCCGCCGAACGCCGTGATCATCGCGCGGATTTCGTTGTTGGCAAGCATGCGGTCGAGGCGCGTTTTTTCCACGTTCAGAATCTTGCCGCGCAGGGGCAGGATGGCCTGATACATGCGGTTGCGGCCCATCTTTGCCGAACCGCCCGCGCTGTCGCCCTCCACGATGAAAAGCTCGCACAAGCTCGGATCCTTCTCCTGACAGTCCGCAAGCTTGCCGGGCAGCGCGGTGGAATCGAGCACGGTCTTTCTGCGCGTCAGCTCCCGCGCCTTTCTCGCCGCGTCGCGCGCGCGGGAAGCCGTAATGCATTTTTCGATAATCAGCTTTGCCGGCGCGGGATTCTCCGTCAGATACCGCATAAGCCCGTCCGCAAGCGCGCCGTCGACAAGCGGGCGGATATCGGCGTTGCCGAGCTTTGTCTTGGTCTGCCCCTCAAACTGCGGCTCCGTCAGCTTGACGCTGATGATCGCGGTCAGGCCCTCGCGGATATCCTCGCCGGAAAGCGGCTGGTCCGTGGCTTTCAGTAGCCCCGCCTTCCTTGCGTGGTCGTTGACGACGCGGGTCAGCGCCGCCTTAAAGCCCACAAGATGCGCGCCGCCCTCAATGGTATTGATATTGTTTGCGAAGGTGAATATATTTTCGTTGTAGCCGTCGTTATACTGCATGGCGATTTCCACGCTGCCGGTCTCCATGCCGTCCTCCATGCGCGTGGCGGTAAAGAAAAGCGGCTCGTCATGCAGCACCTCTTTGTTCTTGTTGAGGTGCTTGACGAAGGATACGATGCCGCCCTCATAGCAAAAGCTCTTTACGCGCTGCGGCTCCTCGCGCTCGTCGGTCACCGTAATGCGGATGCCGGCGTTCAAAAACGCAAGCTCGCGCAGCCGGCCGGTCATCGTTTCGAAGTTGAAGTTCACCTCGTCGAAGATCGTATGATCGGGTAAAAACGTGATGATCGTGCCGGTGTCGTCCTCGGTCGTTTCGCTTTCGATATGCACCTCGTTGATCGGCTCGCCGCGGATAAAATCCTGCACGTATACATGCCCGTCGCGGCGAACCTCCGCGCGCAGGGTTTCGGAAAGGGCGTTGACGCAGCTTACGCCCACGCCGTGCAGGCCGCCGGACACCTTGTATCCCCCGCCGCCGAACTTGCCGCCCGCGTGGAGCATCGTCAGCGCCACGGTGAGCGCGTTTTTGCCGGTCTTCTCGTGGAAGCCAACCGGGATGCCGCGCCCGTCGTCACGAACGGTAACGGAATTGTCCGGATGCACGAATATCTCTATATGCGTACAATAGCCCGCCAGCGCTTCGTCGATGCTGTTATCCACAACCTCCGTAACAAGGTGGTGCAGCCCGCGCGTATCCGTCGAACCGATGTACATGCCCGGACGGCGGCGTACAGCCTCCAGCCCTTCGAGCACCTGAATTTGTGATGCGTCGTAGCTTTCTTCGTGATGTTGGTGTTCCATATCTTTCGTCCTTTCGGTTTCTTGCATTTCCGTTGCCACAATCTATCGGCAGCCGCAAAACGGTTGGCACCGCCGCGGCAAATGCGCTTCTATACGTCCTCCACAATGATTACGGACTGCTCCACTAGGTATTTCCTCGACAATTCGTCGCGCAGCCGCTTTTCCAGCGTCGTGCTGGCAAGCATGGATTCGTACACAACCTCGCGCCCGCGCTCCCGCACAACGACGTAACACTTCGGCGCGCCGCCCGCGCGCATGTAGCGGTGCTCCTGCCTGGCAAGCTCGACAAACGCGCGCGCGCGCGGCGTAATGCCGCGTTCGTTTAAAATGAACAGCAGCCGGTCGAGCGGGATGGACACGTTTTCACCAATATGCAGCAGCATGCCTATACCTCAAATACTTCCCCATCCGCAACTTGATAAACCTGCATCCTTGCCGCACCGGCCTCCGCAAGCTCCTCCAGATGCGTACAGGTCAAAAATGTCTGGCAATCCTGTACGGCGATGAGCAGCATCTGCTGCCGCCGCTTGTCCAGCTCGGAAAACACGTCGTCAAGCAGCAGCACGGGCGCGTCCTCCTTGTCCTCGCGCAGCATTTCCAGCTGCGCCAGCTTCAGCGAAAGCACCGTTGTGCGCTGCTGCCCCTGCGAGCCGAACGTCCGCACGTCCGTATCGTTAAGCAGCAGGGAAATATCGTCCCGATGCGGGCCGACCGTCGTGTTGCCGTAGCGGTAATCGCGCTCCTGCGCGTCGTACAGCGCGTCGCGAATTGTATCGATCAGCTCCGTTTCCGCGCAGGCGGGCGTTCCGGGCACATATTCGACCGTAAGGGTTTCCTGCCCGTCGCTCAGCGTTTCATGCATATCCGCCGCGACGCCGGAAAGCAGCGCGATATGCTCCGCGCGCGCAATGGTAATGGCCGCGCCAAGTATCGAAAGCTGCTCGTCCCAGGGGGTGAGCGCGCCGTCATACTGCGCGGAGGGATCCTTCAACAGAAAATTGCGCTGCTTGAGCGCGGCGTTGTAGCGTTGCAGCGTATAGTAGTAGGAAGGCTTCATCTGCGAAATTGCCATGTCGAGAAAACGCCGCCGTTCGCCGGGGCCGCCCTTCACGATGGCAAGATCCTCCGGCGCAAACATCACTACGTTCAGAATGCCGATCAGCTCACCCGAACGGGAAAGCTGCGTGCCGTCCACAAGAAGCTTTTTGCGCGCGTTCGCCGCAAGCTTGGCCTCGATCTGCCGCGGGCCGCCGCGCGTATCCAGCATAAGCCCGACATAGCCGCCATCCTCACCGGAGCGGACAAGCTCCGCGTCGCGCGCGGTGCGATGGCTCCTGCCCAGCGCGCAGAGAAATATGGCTTCGAGGACATTGGTTTTGCCCGCCGCATTTTCGCCCGTCAGCACGCACAGCCCCGCATCGGGGCGCATGGTAAGCGCCATATAGTTGCGATAGTTGGCAAGCCGTATATTCGTAACCCGCATGCGGCTATCAAGTCCATACCTTCCGTCATTTTAACAATGACATTTTATCATGTTTTTTTAATTTTGTATATATATATAAGAATAAAAACAGATGAATCGAACATATTTGCGCGTACCGGCGAAAATCCGGCAAGTTGCCGGCGCCGGTTTTCCGCGTATGATAAGCCATGGTTACGCAAGCATGGTTGCGTGATAAAGGCCGGCATATTCGCCGTCCAGGGCAAGCAGCTCTTCATGCGTGCCGCGCTCCCGCACGCCGTGCTCGTCCAGTACGACAATCTCATCGGCATGCTGTACGGTGGAAAGCCTGTGCGCAATCACAAGCGTTGTCCGCCCGGCCGCAAGCTCGTCAAACGACTGCTGAATATCGCGTTCGGTTACGGTATCGAGCGCGCTCGTCGCCTCGTCGAGAATCAGGATCGGCGGGTTCTTCAAAAACAGCCTTGCAATCGACACCCGCTGCTTCTGCCCGCCGGAAAGCATCACGCCGCGCTCCCCGACAACCGTATCGTACCCGTCCGGCAGGCGCATGATCTCCTCGTGAATATGCGCGCGGTGCGCAGCCGCGACAACCTCCTCATCCGCCGCGTCGATGCGCCCGTAGCGAATGTTCTCCATAATGCTGCCCGCAAAAAGAAATACATCCTGCTGTACAATTCCGACGTTTTCGCGCAGGGAGCTTAACTTCGCCTTGCGAATGTCGCACCCGTCGATGGTAATTGTCCCGGCGCGCGTTTCGTAAAAGCGCGGAATCAGGTGGCACAGCGTCGTCTTGCCGCCGCCGGAGGGGCCGACAAGCGCAAGCGTCTTTCCGGCCGGAATATGGAGGTTAATATGGTCCAGCACGGTGCGGCCGTTTTCATAGGAAAAGGAAACGTCCGCAAACCGGATGTCGCCCTGCACATTCGTAAGCGCTTTGGCCCCCGGCGCGTCCTGAATATCCGGCTCGATATCCATAATTTCGGTGAAACGCGTAAACCCGGCCATGCCCATCATGTATTGCTCCGCAAAGCTGGCAAGCTTGCGCACGGGCGTGATGAACGCGGCAATATAGAGCGTAAACGTAATCAGCACCAGCGGGTCGAAGCCGCTCTTTGCAACGAGCAGGCCGCCCACGCAGAGCACAACGATGTTAAACAGCGCGATAAAGAACTCCATGCCGCTGTTGAAGAAGGCCATGCACTTGTAGTACTGGTCCTTTGCGTGCACAAACATCGCATTGCCGCGCGAGAACTTTTCGATTTCATACGCCTCGTTGGCAAAGGCCTTCGCCACGCGCGCGCCGGAGATCGCGGACTCGATATCCGCGTTGATTTCCGCCGTGCGGGCCTTTACGGTATAGGAGGTTTTCCGCATCTTGATACGGATGCGGATCACATAATACAGCGCGGGCGGCACAATGCAGATTAGCGCAAGCGCAAGGCGCCATTCGATACAAAACATGCAAACAAACGCGCCGATGATCGTTCCCCCGGATATCAGGATGTCCTCCGGGCCGTGATGCGCAAGCTCCGTAATCTCAAACAGGTCGGTGGTAACCCGGCTCATGAGTTTTCCCGTGCGCTGATGGTCAAAAAAGGAAAATTGCAGCGATTGGATATGCGTAAAGATATCACGCCGAATGTCCGCCTCCATCCGGATGCCAAGCAGGTGGCCCCAATAGTTGACGACGAACAGCAGCACCGTGCGGATGATATACGCAACGAGCGCCCCGCCGATCATCCACAAAAACGCGGAGAGCAGCGCGGGCCGCGCCGCCATCTCCGGCAAAAACGTGCGCAGGATATACTGCGTAAAAAGCGGATAGGCGCAGTCGATCACCGCAACGAACAGCGCGCACGCCATATCCAGCAGGAACAGCCGCATATGCGGCCTATAATAGCCGATAAACCGTTTCCATTCACTCATGCGCAAATAGTAACACAATTTGCATCGTGGAAGCAATCCTAACACACAGCGGCTGGCATGCATAATTCCACATGCCGCACGGAAAGAATACCCCGTATGAAGACGCAGGATTTGCTGGACAGCAACGAGTTTTCGGAGCAGCAAATATTGGATATGATGAACCTTGGGGTCACGCTCAAGGCCTGTATACGCGCGGATTATTTTCCGCCGCTGCTGCGCAGGAAGATTATCGCGCGCATCCCCGCCGCGCATTCGGCCCTGTTCGACACCATGTGCAACACGGCCGTGTCCCAGCTTAGCGGAACGCTGCTTTCCATCCCCCTCGCGCTTGCCGAGCCGGAAAAGCTGCGCGAAGACGCGATGCTCCTCGACCGCTGCTGCGACCTGGTTATTGCGGAAAGCCCGCGGCACGAAACGCTGCTTGCGCTGGCCAAGTACGCGGACGTTCCGGTTGTCAACGCGGGCAGCGCGCATTCCCTGCCCATACAGGAGATTGCGGATCTCATCACCATGTTCGAGCATCTGCCGCGCGAAAAAAAGCTCGAAGACTGCAAAGCCGTGTTTTACGGCGCGAACTGCCCCGCCTGCGCCTCCGTATTATACGCAACGACGAAAATCGGCATGCAGTTTACTCAGATTACGCCGGACAAAAGCGGGGAGCTCACGCCGCCGCAGCTGAAAAACGCAGAACGCAACGTGAAGAAATCCGGCGGCACATACGCCGTAAGCAACAACCCGGCGGAAGCGTTTCGCGGCGCGGATTTCCTCTTCATGGACGCGCCGCTTTCCCAAAAGCTGCCGCCGGACGCGGAAAGCGGCATCCTGCGCATCGACCCGAACGAGAACCGCATCGCGGCCATCCGCTCCATCCTCGTTTGCATGCTGTATACGAACCCCGCCGCGCGCGACACGCTGCTTATTGAAAAAATGAAGCGCATGCTCGCCATCAAGTTGCAGGCCATATTCGGCTTCGGCGAGGCGAACGAGTAAGCGCGGCCGTTTCCGCAGCGCAGATCTTTGCGGCATGCGGCGCATCCGGCGGCGCACACCCCTGCCCGTTTTGCCAGCTTCCCTACCTGATCACAAAGAAAAACGACTGCGATTTCTCTTTGCAAGCGCATCCGCGCGGGGTATACTGAAGACAGTAACCGCAAGGAGGCAGCCGCATGCAACAGGTCAGAACCGCAACCATGGCGGACCGGGCGCAGATTCGCGCGCTCTGGACCGTTTGTTTCGGCGATTCCGAGGAATTTACGGACTGGTTCTTTACCGAGCGCTATTTCCCGTCGCTCTCCTCCTGCATGGAGCTTGACGGGGAGATCGTCTGCGCGCTGCAAAGCTATCCGCTGCATGTGCGCATTCGGGACCGCATCCTGCCCGCGTCCATGCTGGCCGGCGTATCCACGCACCCCGCGCACCGGAGAAAGGGCTACATGACGCAGGTTTTTTCGCACTACATGCAAAGTGTGCGCAGCCAGGGCATCCCCGTGGCGGTGCATACGCCCGCGCATCTGCCGACTTTTTTCTCCAAGGGACACTATCCCGCGACGGACACGCAGTACGTCACCATCAGCGCCGCAAGCGCGCAGTCCCTGCCGCACAATGTTGTTTTGCACAGCCTATGCGACGGGCTCGCGCCGCTGCATGTCTGTTATCAGCGCGCATTTGCCGGTTATTCCGGCGTCGTGTCGCGCAGCCTTGCCGACTTTTATTATAAGTTCCGCGATTACGCTTCGGACGGCGCATGCTGCTACGTTTTTTTAGGCGGCGACGCCGTGCGGGGCTACTGCGTATTTTTTCCCAACGAAAACGCCGTGCACGCCGAAGAGATTGCCGCCTGCGACGAGGAAGCCTATGGCGTGCTGCTGCATGCGCTGCGTTTCGCGGCCAGCGGGCGGAGCCTTACCGCAAAGCTGCCCCCCGCCCTCGCAGTATCCTGCCCCGGCGCGCAGCTGCAAACCCGGCCGCAGGGGGTCATGGGCGTTGCCGACGTATCCGGGCTGCTCGCGGCGGTGCTGGGCGACGGTTCCCTGCGCTTTTCCGTACAGGACGCAACCGTACCCCAGAACAACGGCGTATGGAACGGCGCGGGCGCGCCCGTCTCCCTCCCGCCGCACTGCACGCTTGCCGCCGGACGGTTGGGCCAGCTGCTCTGCGGATACGCCTCCGTGGAGGAGCTTCAAGCGAACGGGTACATCGACGTGCATGACGCCGGCGCCATACGCGCGCTTGCCGCGCGGCTGCCCAAGCGCCCCTGCTATATTGTGGACGAGTATTAAGCCAGACAACGCACGCCGCCGCAAGTAAGCGCGCTGCTAAAAACGCGCTATCCCCGTCAGAAAAGCGCTTTGCAATCCATGCGGCGTGTGTTATAATTGGCTAAAATTCGCGGGGGTAAATGCAGGCGATGGAGCTATGCTTGGGAACTGTACAGTTCGGGCTGGATTATGGCGTGCTTGGCCAGAAAAAGCCGAGCCTTGATTACAGCGTCAACTGTTTGGACTATGCGACGCAAAACGGAATTGCCGCAATCGATACGGCGGAAGCCTACGGAACGGCGCAGGAAGTCGTCGGCGCCTTCTTGGCCAAGCGTACGGTTCCGCGTGAGCAACTGTTTATCAGCAGCAAATTTCTGCCCAACGCATTGGACGACTGCCCGCCGCAGGACTACGTCCATATCATACAAAAGCATCTAACCGACACGCTTAAAACACTGCATACGGAGTATCTGGACGCCTATCTTTTCCACAGCGCCCGTTATATTTATCGCGAGGAGCTGTTGGCGGCGCTTGCGGAGATGAAGAAAGACGGCCTCGTACGAAAGACCGGCGTATCCGTTTATGAGCCCGCGGAAGCGTTGGCCGGGTTTGCAAGTAACCACGTCGATTTTATGCAGCTGCCGTACAGCGTATTCGATCACCGCATGAAGCAGGGCGGCGTGCTGGATTCGCCGTTGCAGGGCAATTGCGAGCTGCATTCACGTAGCGCCTTCATTCAGGGATTGATTCTTCTTGACGAAGCCGACATACCCCCTTACCTTTCCGAAGCAACGCCGATCATTCAAAAAATCAGCCGCATTGCCAAGGAAACCGGCTATAGCCGCGTTGCGCTGGCCATTGCTTACGTCAAACGGGAGTCCGCCATTTCGCATCTGGTTTTTGGCGTAGACTCCCTACAGCAATTGCAGCAGGACATTCTTTTGTTCCAACAGGATATTCCGGAAAATGTGCTGTGCGCGCTCGACCGGGAATTTGCCGGCATCCGTGCGGAAATTGTGATGCCGAGCTTATGGAAGAAGTGAAAATTGTATGAAATACGTTGCAATGATTCAGGCACGCTGCGGCTCCAGCCGTCTGCCCAACAAGGTGTTGACTGACCTTTGCGGAAAGACCGCGCTGGAGCGAACGATCGCACGCGTGCAGCAGAGCCGGTATGTGGACGAAACGATGGTAATCACCTCCATAAACCGTGAAAACCTTGCAATTGTCAAGCTTTGTTCGGAGCTTGGCATACGCGTTTTTGTCGGCTCCGAAGACGATGTGCTTGACCGTTACTATCAGGCGGCAAAGCTTTTGCAGCCGGAATATGTCATTCGCGTTACGGGGGACTGCCCGCTTTATGACCCCGCCCTGTTGGATCAGGCAATTGAACAGATGGAAGCGGATACCGACTACGTTGCGCAACTTGGGAAGGAAACCTATCCGGACGGATTGGATATTGAAATATTTCGATTTGAGGCCTTGCAGCGTTCCTGGGAGGACGCCCGGCTCCCCTCCGAACGCGAGCACGTTACGCAGTATATCCGCAAACATCCGGAACTTTTCAAGCAGCAGAACATTCTCTGTCCCTATGGGGATTGCGGGCATGAGCGCTGGACGCTTGACGAGCCGGAAGATCTAAAGCTGATTGCAGCAATTTACCAGCACTTTTCCGATATTCGCCGCACGGATTTTTCCACGGGAGACGTGCTTGCGTTTTTAGATGAAAATCCGGAATTGCGCGCCCTGAACAGCCAATTCGCCCGAAACGAGGGGCTGGCGAAGAGTTTGGAGAAGGAAACGATATCTGCGGCCGCCACTGATGTGTTTCTGGAAAGCGAAAGACTTCTTCTGAAACCATTGACTGTTGCATATGCCACCGACGAATATGCAGCATGGATGAACGATTATGAGACTGTGAAGTATACAGAAAGCAGATTTGCTCACCATAGCATCGCTTCGCTTAAGGACTTTATCTCCCACGCCAATAATGCCACAAATTATACGTTTGCTATTATTGAACGATCCAGCAATAAGCACATTGGCAACATTAAGCTTGGCAGCATCAATTATGACCATCGATATTGTGATATAGGATTGATTATTGGTGACAATGCAAAAAGAGGAAAGGGGTATGCAAGCGAAGCCATTACTCTCTGCACAGAGTTTGCATTCCAGACGCTCCATTTACGGTTGGTTTTTGCTGGAATTTATGCGCCAAACATTGCCTCCCAAAAGGCATTTAGAAAAGCCGGTTATACTGAATCCTTCGTAATGCCAAACAGGCGCCTATTCGAAGACAAATACGTAGATTGCATTATTATGGAGAAAAGAAAAGAGGATACGAACATGATCAAGAGCATTGACGAAAAAAACCTGATAACAAGACTCAGCGCGCAACGCGCACAACAGTATCTTGCATCGATAAAGGGAGATAATTACGTTTCCTATCGCAAGGATTGGGCTTATTATGGTCAGAATCAGGTTGTTCCGGCAATTCCGTTGCAGCTTAATCTGGAGATCACGGGAAAGTGCAATCTTCGTTGCAAAATGTGTTATCGTAATTACGATATTGATATTTGGAACGATAGCCTTTCTCTCTCAGATATAGAGAATCTGGTACAACAGTTTAATCAGCTCAATATTCCTTCGCTGTGGATATCCGGCGGAGAGCCGTTGATGCATCCTCAAATCCACGACGTTCTCCGTGCGCTGGCAAAAGCCAATGCATTAGATTTTTGGCTGGTAACCAACGGCTTGTTGCTTGATGAGACACTTGCCAACGAGCTGATTGACTGTGGATTGACTTGGCTTAGTGTATCTATCGACGCCGCAACCAAGGAAACGTATTCGAAAATCCGTGGCGGCAACTATGATACTTTACTGCAAAATATTGAAACATTTTTAAAGGTTCGTGAACGTCGTAACTCCAGCACCCCATTTTTACGTGTCACACTTGTGAAAATGCCGGAGAACAAAGATGAGGAAGAATTGTTCGCAGCGCAGTGGCAAGACAAAGCAGATATTATTGACTTGCAACAAGAAGCAAATTATAAAGACCTTGATAAAATCAGCGACGACAGCGTTCGCAACGCTACCTTCCGTTGTACTGCGCCCTATACGCTTTTCTCCGTAAATTCCAAAGGCTGCATATATCCTTGCTGCAACGGTTTCATTCGGGATAACAACCGGTTTACCTTCGAAATATTACCCTTGCTGAATTCTGGAATAGCAGTTACCATACTGCATTTGCAAAGTCTGTAAAGGACAAAAACTATTGCAAGGAATGTATGGAGTGTGTCAAGAGCTACATGCCACGCTAACAAGCCGACTCTTTTTCGACCTTAAAAACATTAATGAAAGGGACCCCCATGCGTTATTGCACAAAATGTATCCTCCCAGACACGCACGAGACCATCGCCTTTGATGAAAACGGCGTGTGTAACATTTGCAGAAATGCGGAGAAAAAGCACAAAACTATCAACTGGACCGAGCGCAAACGTATGCTCGACGAAATTGTAGAGCAATACCGCGGCAGCGGTCAGTACGATTGCATCGTTCCGTTCTCCGGCGGAAAGGACAGCACCTTTCAACTTTGGTATGTCATAACACAGTTAAAGCTAAAGCCTCTTGTCGTGCGGTTTAATCATTTCGGATATCGTCCGCTTGTCGACGAAAACAACACTAGAACATTCAAAATACTAGGGGCAGACGTGCTCGATTTTACCGCAAATTGGCATGTTGTAAAAAAGCTTATGCTGGCCTCCCTGCAAAAAACAGGCGACTTCTGCTGGCATTGCCATACCGGCGTTTTTGCGCACACCATGCAGATTGCCGTGCGATACAATATTCCATTGGTTATCTGGGGTGAGTCGTCATCGGAATACCGTGCCTATCATTCGTTTGACGAGCTTGAGGAACTAAACAACAAGCTTTTTAACGAAATGATCAATCTCTCTATCACTGCGGATGATATGCATGCCTACCTCGGCGGGTCCGTGTCTAAGCGAGACTTGATGCCGTTCGTATTTCCGTCAGATGAAGAACTCAATCGTATACACGCAAAATCGATTTGGCTTGGCAACTACATCGAATGGAACACGAAGCAAAATGTCGAAATCATCAAACGAGAGTTAGGCTGGAAAGGGCAGGATGTGGAAGGCATTCCACCGGAATACGATTATGAAAAAATCGAATGTCGTTTCCAGGGCATCCGCGACTATTGCAAGTACATCAAGCGTGGTCACGGCAGAACAAATCACCTTGCATGCATTGACATTCGCAATGGGGATCTCGATCGTGAAAGCGGCTTGCGGCTGGCGCAGCAATATGACGGAAAGCGTCCCGCTTCGCTCGATTATTTTTAGAAATTCTCGGAATTACGGAAGATGAGTTTGTGGATATCCTGGTTAAGAACGAAGTCTACAATTGGGGCTTTGATCGCAGCAAGGTTGAAAAGGGATCTCCTCTCCACGACATGAAGGACTGGGACTATACAAAATAAGCGGGGGGCTATATTCATGAAAAACCAACAGCTTTACACGCGCGCCAAACAGATTATTCCCGGCGGTACACAGCTATTAAGCAAACGACCGGAAATGTTTTTGCCCGACTATTGGCCGTCGTACTATTCGAAAGCCAAAGGGTGCGTTGTAACCGATATGGAAGGTAACGACTACTATGATCTAAGCTATATGGGCGTCGGCGCCTGCGTACTGGGTTATGCGTTCGATCCCGTGGATAGCGCGGCAAAAGCCGCCATCGACTGCGGCGTCATGTGCACGCTCAATGCGCCGGAGGAAATCGAGCTTGCGGAGCTCTTGCTGCGGCTGCACCCATGGGCGGATATGGTCCGCTATGCAAAGGCAGGCGGCGAAGCCATGTCGCTCGCCGTCCGAATTGCGCGCGCCGCAACCAAAAAAGACATTGTGCTCATCTGCGGCTACCACGGCTGGACGGATTGGTACATTGCAACCAACCTCGAAAGCACGGCAAACCTGAATGCGCATCATTTGCAGGGATTAGATCCCGCAGGCGTTCCCTCCCAGCTACGCGGCACAACTCTGCCGTTTATGTACAACGATATCGAACAGTTTTATAAAGTTGCAGACGCGCACAAAGGACAAATCGCGGCAGTCGTCATGGAGCCAATTCGTAACGACTATCCACAGGACGGTTTCTTGCAAAAGATCCGCACCTACACAAAAGACAACGGCATACCCCTCGTGTTCGACGAAGTCTCCGCGGGGTTCCGGCTTGCCTGCGGCGGCAGTCACAAGGTGTTGGGCGTAGAGCCGGATATGGCGATATTTGCCAAGGCAATGACAAATGGCTATCCTGTCACCGCCGTGATCGGCCGCAAGAAATTTATGGACGCCGCGCAGGGATCGTTTATCAGCAGCACGTTCTGGACGGAGCGCGTTGGCCTGGCGGCGGCAATCGCGGCTATCCGGTATTACGAAGAAAACCACGTGGAGGAAACGCTGCAAAACATTGGCCGCACCGTACAAGCCATGTGGCAGGATGCCGCAAATGCTGCCGGGCTTTCCATCGAAATTGGCGGTATTACACCCATGAGCCATTTTGCGTTCGTTTGCGACAAGCCGCTTGCAAGCAAAACCTACTTTACGCAGCTGATGCTGGAACGCGGCTTCCTTGCTTCGACCGCCTGTTATGCCAGCATCGCGCATACAGATGATATTCTTGCAAAGTACAAAGCTGCCGTCAACGAGGTCTTCCCGATCATCAAGGCCGCGCAGGACGACGGAACAATCGAAGCCAAGCTGTGGGGACCGGTTTGCCACGCCGGGTTCCAGCGGCTGAATTGAGCTGAGGCGAAACATGAACCTCCTCCCTACCATCCAACGCAACGCCGTCTACACCATTGCGGAGATGAGCGCCAACCATGCGGGCAAGCTTGCAAATGCGCTTGCCATTGTGGAGGCGGCCAAAAACGCCGGCGCGGACTGCCTGAAAATCCAAACCTACACGGCCGATACCCTGACCATCGACTGCGACAACGAGTATTTCCGCATCCAGGGCGGACTGTGGGACGGGTATAAGCTTTACGACCTATATAAGGACGCCTACACGCCGTGGGAATGGCAGGGGGCAATTAAGCGGCGTTGCGACGAACTCGGCATCGATTTCCTCTCCACCCCCTTTGATCGTACGGCGGTCGATTTTCTCGCGTCGCTCGGCGTGGAGGCGTATAAGATCGCGTCGTTCGAGCTCGTTGATATCCCGCTTATCGAATATGCCGCGTCGAAGGGAAAGCCCATGATCATCTCCTGCGGCATGGGCAGTGTGGAGGAAATCTGGGATGCGGTACACGCATGCAGGCGCATGGGCAACGAACAGATTGTGCTGTTGAAATGTTGCAGCGAATATCCGGCAAACTATGTGGATATGCGTCTATCAACAATTACGGATATGCGCGCGCGCTTCGGCGTGCCGGTCGGTCTTTCCGACCATAGCCTCGGCAATCTGGCGGCGGTTGTCGGCGTAAGCCTTGGCGCATGTGTGATCGAAAAGCACTTTTGCCTTGACCGGTCGATTCCAAACCCCGACTGCGCATTCTCCATGGAGCCGGACGAGTTCGCCGAAATGGTGAAGCGCGTACGCGATGCGGCGGCAATTCGCGGGGAAGCAAGCTATGCATTAACCGAAAGCGAAAAGGCGTCCACGGTATTCCGCCGGTCGATCTTTGCGGTCCAGGATATTCAAAAGGGCGAACCGTTTACCGAAGAGAACGTGCGGGTGATACGGCCTGCCGGCGGGATGGCGCCTGTGCAACTACCACAAGTTTTGCACTGCTGCGCCAATAGAAGCATTGTTGCCGGTACACCTTTACGCCCCGAAATGTTAGATAAAGGAGATTAGCATTGGACAACGCCTATTCTTTGCGGCCAGTATGCCAAGCAGACATCGATCTTCTATATGAATGGGCAAATGACCCACTGGTGCGGGCACAGTCCTTCTCTGTTGATCCAATTTCACGTGCAACACATCAGGCATGGTTTACATCCATGCTTGCAGCGGCAGATGTGCAGTTGTGGATATACTGTGTAAATGATGTTCCCGCAGGACAAGTACGAGGCAAGTATAATTCGGAAAATGAATTATTGATCAGTTACAGTATTTGCGCCGAATTTCGAGGCAAGGGACACGGCAAGCGCATGATCGACATGGTCACCGGTGCAGCGAGAGAACGTTTCCCTCAGGTTACTCGGCTTATCGCTCTGGTTAAGCCAGAGAATCTACGTTCCAAGCATGTCTTTGAATCAAATGGATATTGCGAAGATTACATTTGTTATTCAAAGCCATGCAAAGAGTGCAACCCATGATCCTCTTCCGCGCTGACGGCAACGCACAAATTGGCTCCGGCCACATCATGCGAACGCTCTCGATTGCGTCCGCAATCCATGCTCGCGGTACGGAATGCGTCTTTATCTCCGCCGACGACAAAGCTGCCGCGCTCATAGCCGGCGCCGGTTTCCCGCATATCGTGCTGCACACGGAGTATCGGGATATGCAATGCGAGCTGTCTGCGCTTTTACCGATATTGGATGCACAGAAACCGGATTGGCTCGTTGTCGACAGCTACTTTGTTACGCCCGCCTATCTTGCCAAATTGCGGCAGCACGCGCGCCTTGCATACATTGACGATGTGGACGCGTTTCGGTATCCCGTGGATTGCGTGATCAACTACAACGTTTCCGCGCCGGATATCGGGTATGCCCCCCGTTACCCTGCGGACACCGAGCTTTTGCTCGGCATGCGCTACGCCCCGCTGCGCAGTGAGTTTCAAAATGCCGTTCCACCGGCGCGCAAAATCGCGCGCAATCTGCTGCTGCTAACCGGCGGTGCGGACCCGGAAAACGCCGGTATTTCCTTGCTAAACGCGCTGCTTGCGTCTGCGCTGCCCGATGCTGTACAGCTTCATATCGTGGTTGGCGCGCTCAACCCGCATGCGGACGATGTACTGGCGCTTGCCAATGCAAACCCGCGAATCGTCGTGCACCGCGCCGTTACGCATATGGCAAAGCTGATGTGCGATTGCGACGCCGCCATCTCCGCAAGCGGCAGCACCCTATACGAGCTTTGCGCCTGCGGCGTGCCGACCGTATGCTATACCGAGGCGGATAACCAGCTTTCGCTTGCCGCAGGCTTTGCCCGGCGCGGCATAACGCAATACGCAGGGGATATACGCACCGAACCGCAGCGTACGCCGGAAACTGCCGCGGCGCTTGCCTGCGCGCTGCTGGCCGACCCGGATGCGCGCGCCTCCTACCGCGCAAAAATGCGCACCTGCGTGGATGGCAACGGTGCGCAAAGGCTTGCCGGTTATCTTTGCGGCTCTCGCCCCATACAATAATCCGGTACTATTTTGTTCTTGCAAGCCGGCCGCACGGACGCAGGTATGCGCCCCTGCGGCTTTTGTATCAACCGGCGCTTACGCTTCCGCGATCGAGAGCGCAACCTCCAGCATTTCGGTAAATGCGTTCTGCCGCTCGGCGGCCGTCGTCTCCGCACCACCCTCGATGAGATCGGAAATCGTGCAGATGGCAAGCGCCTTCTTCCCCGCGCGCGCGGCGTTCATGTACAGCGCAGCAGCTTCCATCTCCACCGCCAGCACACCCATCTTCCGCCAGGCAAGCGAACCCGCCGCCCCGGCTTCGCCGTAGAACATGTCCGAGGAAAGCAGGTTGCCGACCTTGTACCGGTATTCGCGGCGACAGCACTCGTCCACCGCCTTGCGCAGCAGGTCAAAGTCCGCAATCGGCGCGTACGTTCCGCGCAGGCCGTAGTTTCCGAAATAGTTGGAATCCGTGCACGCGCCCTGTCCGATCACAATATCGAACAAATGCAGCTCCGGATGCAAAGCGCCCGCCGAGCCCACGCGAATAATGCTCTCGACGCCGAACGTATGATACAGCTCGTAGGAATAAATACCGATGGACGGCATACCCATGCCGCTTGCCATAACGGATATGCGCTTGCCGTTATACATGCCGGTGTACCCTTGAATCCCGCGCACGTTGTTCACGAGCTCCGCATCCGTAAGGAACGTTTCCGCGATCATCTTTGCACGCAACGGATCGCCCGGCATCAGAACGGTCTTTCCAAAATCCTCCGGGCTGCATTCGATATGCGGCGTAAGGTTCGCTTGTTGCATAAGGAGTTCCCCCTGTTACATGCTCAATTTGCTATCTAGTATACCATACGAATCCATCTTCGCATACTGCAATTACCGCAATTTGGCAACCGTTCGTTCCGCCGCGCCGCGCAGCACTGCCGCAAAGCGGCAATTTTTGCTTGACACGCGAACGCAGGAAGGCTAAAGTATACGAATATATTATTTTTTTGCTAGCAGCGCCGCCCAAACTACGGCTTGCAGCCAGAAAGGAACCCCGTATGCTAAAAACGTATATCCCCGCCGGCTACGTCGCAAAGCTTGGGCTTTACGAAACGCAGGGCGCCATCGAGCTTATCAAGCGCACCTTCTTGGAAGCGCTGTCCGCGATGCTTCGGCTTAAGCGCGTATCCGCGCCGCTGTTCGTCAACCCCGCCGACGGTTTGAACGACAACCTAAACGGCGTGGAACGTCCCGTCGCCTTCGACATCCCTGCCACGGGTTCCAACGCCGAAGTCGTGCATTCCCTCGCCAAGTGGAAGCGCTATGCGCTCGGCCGCTACGGCTTCCGTCCCGGCAAGGGCCTTGTTACGGACATGAACGCCATCCGCCGCGATGAGGCGCTCGACAACCTGCACTCCGTCTATGTTGACCAATGGGACTGGGAAAAGGTTATTACGCGCGGGGAACGTACGCTTGCGTATCTACAGGCAACCGTACAGAGCATCGTCGACGCGATCTACTATACGCAGCAGGTCGTCTGCGCGCGCTATGACGAGCTGACGCCCTGCGTCGACAGCGAGGTAAGCTTCGTTACAACGCAGGCGCTGCTCGACATGTATCCCGGCAAAACGCCCAAGGAACGCGAGTATCTTTACGTTCGGGAGCACGGCACTTCGTTTATCATCGGCATCGGCGGCGCCCTTTCCAACGGCGAACCGCACGACGGACGCGCGCCCGACTACGACGACTGGCAGCTCAACGGCGATATCATCGCCTATAACCCCCTGCTCGACTGCGCGTTTGAGCTCTCCTCCATGGGCATCCGCGTGGATGCGGACGCGCTTGACCGCCAGCTTCGCCTTTCCGGCTGCGACGACCGCCGCGCGCTGCCCTTCCACAAGGCCCTGCTTGCCGGGGAACTGCCCCTGACCATCGGCGGCGGCATCGGACAGTCCAGAATGTGTATGCTGCTTCTCAACAAGGCGCACATCGGCGAAGTGCAAAGCTCCCTTTGGGACGCGGACACGCTTCGCACTTGCAGCGACGCGAACGTTACGCTGCTATAGCCACTTTGTAGAAAACAGACGCGGCGCATGCCTTGGCTATGCACGTTTCTGCTGTCGGGCGTCCTTCACGGCCGCCCGCTTTTTTTTCGCAATATGCAGAACGAGCGCCGGAATCTGCTCCCGATAAACAATTTCGCTCGAATTTTGCACAATTCCCTGTTGAAATAGTGGGGTCGTACCCTTTATAATAGAAGTTGAGTTGACTTATTCTGCAAGCACAGTATGCTGCCGGCTGATTATGTTCGTTATTTGCCGCAAAGCCGCACCGATATGGGTACACCCATACGTTTCGCCACAAAGGAGCTTCCATCATGAGTAATGCGCGCGTAAAAATCAAGCTGTTCGGCAGCTTTTCCGTATTAGCGGACGGAAATCTTGTTCTCGAACAGTTGCAGCAGGCAAAAAAAACCTGCCTTTTCCTTGAGTACCTGATTTTAAAACGCGACGCGCCAGTTTCGCATGAGGAGCTGCTCTCCGCGCTCTGGTCGGAACGCGACAGCCGCAACCCCGCCACGGCGCTTCGCACGCTGCTGCATCGCTATCGCACGCTTGTGGAGGAAAGCGGCCTTACGGAGCTTACAAACTCCATTCTCACCGTACGCGGCGGATATCGCTGGAACCCGGATCTGCCCATAGAAATCGACGTATATGAGTTCGAGCGCCTGTGCCGCGCCGCGTCGGACGCCACGACGCCTGCGGAAACCCGCATCTCCTTCTATGAGGATGCGCTTGAAATATACGCGGGCCCTTTGCTCCGCCGTACCGCCAACGAATCCTGGATTGTAGCAAAAAGCGTATATTATCACGATCTGTTTTTAGAAAGCACGTTCGCGCTTATCCGGCTTTTGCAGGAGCAGGAGCAGTACGACCGCATCATCACCGTCTGCCGCCGCGCGATGGACGTCGACCTCTTTGATGAACGGCTGCATCTGGCATACACAATCGCCCTTACGAAGACGGGCAAAAAGAGCGAGGCGCTTTCGCAATACTATTTCGTAAGCAAGCTGCATGAAAACGACGCCGAATCGCAGCCCTCCGAAAATCTGCGCGCCATTTGCGAGCAGATTGCGCTTGCGGACACCGAGCTGGAAAACGACATCGACCGCATTCAGGCCCTGCTTTCCAACGAGCAGGTTCACGAGGGCGCGTTCGTTTGCCCGTACAATATTTTTCCGGAGATTTTCCGCCTGCAACAGCGCATGATTTCGCGCTACAACGCAACGATGTTCCTGGTGCTCCTCAACGTGCACTGCGCCGACGGCTCCGTGCTCCAGGGTTTGCAGCTTTCCATGACGATGGACGCCCTGCTGGAAACCGCGCAGCACAGCCTTCGCCGCGGCGACACCATCTGCCGGTATAGCGCGCTGCAATATGTCATACTTCTGCCGTCAGTCAATTACGAGACAGGCCGTACGGTTATAGAGCGCATAAAAAAATCCTTTTATGAGAAATGCCAGATACCGTCCATTATGCCCAATTACCGTTTGCGCGCGCTCCATATCGAGGACGAAGCGGAGGCATAATCAAAATCGTTTTCGGATACAAACGGAAAGCTTCGGGTTCTCGCCCGTGCTGGCGGCAAACAAAGAGATAAGCTTTGCGCCATACTCGCCAAGATGCTTTTGCATGGAGTCGGAAAACCGCAAAGTAATCTGTGTCGGTTCGTGCAGATCGGTCAGGCAGTCATACAGCGCGTCCAGATTGCAGCCGTAATAATCCGGCAGATGCAGCCGCCGCTTGATATGCGCGTGCGCTTTTTCCCGCGTGTGCATGCAAATGCCGTACAGCGTGCATTTTCGCATGATTCTTCATTCCTCTCCGTACAGCAGCGTAAACGATTCGTAATGGTCGCCCGTATAATAAATCAACCCGTCGTTGGAAAACACGATACGCTTTGCCCCGCGTGAGGAGCGGTGCATCGTATCGATGTCGCATTCCGTATACCGCCGGCCGCTTTTCTCCGGCAGCAGACCCTCGTAGTTACCGTAATGGCTGCCGCCGATACACTTGCCAAACGCATACTCGTCCAGACCGCCGCCCGGCCAGCCGAGCGCCTCGGCCTCCTTTTTCGTAATAAAGTTATCCGGCAAACGCCCGTAGGTATGGATGTACAATGCCACGTCGTCCCGGCTTGTGTACGCGCCGTCCTCGTCGATTGCGACGGCTTCCTGCGCGTCCGCCTCCGGCGCACCGTCCGGCTCCGCATCCTCCGCCGCGCCGTCAAGCAGCGTCAATAGCCCGTCCGGCTCGCCCGCTTCCCCCTCCGGGGGCGCTTCGTCGTCGTAAACGGACAGCGCCTGTTGCAGCGGGGCGTCCGCTTGGGACGCGTCATCCGGCTGCGCCTGCTGCGACAGCACGGTTTGCGTGCCGTCCGCCTGCGGCGCGATATAGTTTCGGTATACGTATATTGCTGCAAGCAGCAGCAGAATGATGAGCAGAATCAGCGAGCGTTTTCGTTTCGTATTCATGAGCGTATTGTAGGCGGTATACGCCGCCCGTGTCAAGGGCGAATCGCGTCCTTCCGCTTTGCCAACCGGCGGCGTTATGCCCGGTCGCGCACCCAGTCCACCGTTTTGCGGACGCCGTCCTCAAACGCCGTCTCCGGCACAAATCCCGTATCGGCGGTCAGGCTCGTTATATCCGCCTCCAGATGCATCACCTGGTTTGGATAATACGGCCGCATGCCAAAGCCGATCGGCAGCGCGGGGTCAATCGCGTCGCGAATGCAGGCGATGTATTCTTTGAGCAGGCGCGTCCGGCCGCTGCCCAGGCAGTATACGGCCCCGTCGCGCCCGTTTTCGCCGACAAGACGGAACGCGCGCGCTACGTCGCCTCCATAGATATAGTCCCAAACCTGTTCCCCCGGCGAGCAGCAGAACGTTTCCCCGCGCAGCATCGTATGAATCGCCTGCATCACCATCGTTTGCGCGCCGTCGTACGGCCCGTACATGCTGAGAATCCGGCACCAGCAATGCCTTAGCCCCAGCTGCCTGCACAGCGCGCGGCTTTCCGCACCGGCAAGCAGCTTTGCCTGCCCGTACGCAGTATCCGGGTAGCAGGGCAAATCCGGCGTAAGCTTGCCCTCCACATGCCCGAACTCCGCCTGGCTGCCCGCGCCGACAAAGGCCGTACAGCCCATTCGCGCGGCTACGCGCACGGCGGAAAGCGTGTACAAAACATTTTTTTGCTGCATGGCCAGGTCCGTTCGCGCGGCGCCGTAGGTCCCGTCCCACGCAAAATGAAAAAACACGCCCGGCACGCTGCCGGTCTTTTCCGGCAGGGCGTCCAGCGCGTCCAGATCGCATTCGACAACCCGTACAAGCGGATGCGCGGGCACGTTCGACAGACGCTTTGACCCGCGCCGGCAGACGGCAACTACGGGCACGCCGCATGCCGTCAGCTCGTTGATCAGATTGACGCCGACGCCGCCCGTCGCGCCGGTAACGACCGCGGCTTTCACAGGGAAAGCGCGGCAAGGATCGTTCCCGCCATATAGTCGATCATCTCGTCCGTCATACCGGGATATACGCCCACCCAGAAGGAATCCCGCATAATCCGGTCCGTTTCCGAAAGCTGGCCGACCACGCGGTAGCCCTTTTTCGACGCGCGCATCCCGTCAAAGCACGGGTGCTTGATCAGATTGCCCGCAAACAGCATGCGCGTCTGCACGCCGTGCGCCTCGCAATACCGCACGACCGCGTTGCGATCCACCCCCTCACGACAGGTCATAAGAAAACCGAACCAGCTTGGCGCGCTGTTGGGGCACGGCACGGGCAGCAGCAGCTTTTCCGCAGCCGGGGCAAGCGCCGCAAGCAAGCGGTCAAAGTTATGCCGCCTGCGCGCAACAAACGACGGGAATTTTTCTAGCTGCGCACAGCCTACCGCCGCCTGCATATCGGTCGCCTTCAGGTTATAACCAAAGTGCGAATACACATATTTGTGGTCATACCCCAGCGGGAGCTCGCCATACTGCCGGTCAAAGCGGTGCCCGCAGAAATTGTCCTGTCCGGACGGGCACACGCAGTCCCGCCCCCAGTCGCGCAGGGAGCGCACAATCCGGTTGAGCAGCGCGTTATTGGAATAGACCGCGCCGCCCTCGCCCATCGTCATATGATGCGGCGGATAGAAGCTTGACGTACCGATATCGCCGAACGTACCGGTTAAGCGGGATTCGCCGGAAAGCGAGTAGAGGGAGCCCAGCGCGTCGCAGTTGTCCTCAATAAGCCAAAGGCCGTGCTTTTCGCAAAACGCCTTGACGGCCGCAATATCAAACGGATTGCCCAGCGTATGCGCGAGCATGACCGCCTTCGTGCGCGGGGAAAGCGCCGCCTCCAGCATGGAGACGTCCGCATTGTACTGCGGAATCGTCATATCGATAAAAACAGGCACAGCGCCGTACTGTACAATCGGTGCAACCGTCGTCGGAAACCCGGCGGCAACCGTAATCACCTCGTCGCCCGGCAGCACGCGCCTTTCCTGCAACAGCGGCGACGTCAGCGCCATAAACGCAATAAGGTTCGCCGACGAGCCGGAGTTGACAAGGCTCACGCGGTCCACGCCCAGATACTTCGCAAATTCCGTCTCAAACCGGTCGGTATAGCGCCCCGCCGTCAGCCAGAATTCGAGCGACGCATCGACAAGGTTCACCATCTCGCTGCTGTCATATACGCGGGATGCATAGGGAATGCGGTCGCCTTCCCTATACGCGGGCTTCGTATGAAACGCGTCGCAGTATGCGGCAACTTCCGATAAAATCTTCTGCCGCGCTTCCGGTTCCGTCATGTTCTCGAACATAGGCTCCCTCCATCCCGATAAAATTCCGCAATCTGCGCGCGCGTAACGTCCGTCATGTCCGCCCCGGCGCGCCATGCCTTGGTCCAGTCCACCGTCTTTTGCACCGCGGACGCAATGTGCATGCGCGGCTGCCAGCCGAACACCGTCTTTAGCCGCGTATTGTCGAGCCGCAAAAAGCTTGCCTCATGCGGCGCGTTCGCCTCCGCATGGTTCTCCCAGCGCACGCCGTCGCCCCACGCCTCGCAAAACAGCGTCGCAAGCCGCCCCGTATTGACGCAGTCCGCTTCGTCCGGGCCGACGTTATAGTATCCGGCAAATTTGGCGTCTATCAGCTGCATCGCGGCGATCATCAGGTAGGCATACAGCGGGTCTAGCACATGCTGATACGGGCGCGTCGAATAGGGATTGCGCACGGCAATCGGCCTGCCGCCGGCAGCCGCGCGCACGCAGTCCGGCACAATCCGGTCGCGCGCAAAGTCGCCCCCGCCGATCACATTGCCCGCCCGCGCGGTGGAAATCCGCACGCGCTGATCGCTAAAAAAGCTCTTTTGATAGCTATGCGTTACCAGCTCGCTGCACGATTTGCTGTTCGAATACGGGTCAAAGCCGTCGAGCGGCTCCTCCTCTGTAAAGGGCTTTGCATTCTCACGGTTTAAGTAGACCTTGTCGGTGGTTACATTCAAAAACGAGCCTACCTCGCCGCACGTACGCACGCATTCCAGCACGTTGACCGTGCCCATAACGTTCGTTTCGTAGGTAAGGCGCGGCTTTTCATAGCTTGTGCGCACAATCGGCTGCGCGGCAAGATGGAACACCATCTCCGGCTTCGCGGCGGCAAACGCCTTTTGCAATGCGTCCATATCGCGCACGTCGCCCAGTATCGATCGCATCTCCCGCTCCGGATGCAGCAGGGCGTACAGGCTTTCATCCGTCTCCGGCGGCAGCGCAAAGCCCGTTACCTCCGCACCCAGCAGCAGCAGCATCTGGACGAGCCATCCGCCCTTAAAGCCGGTATGCCCCGTCACAAGCACACGCTTGCCGCGATACGACTCCAAAAAGTTCATTCCTGCCATACCTTCCACGGGGCGCTGCCGCTGTTCCAAAGCGTTTCCAGCTTCTGCCGGTCGCGCTGCGTATCCATGCATTGCCAGAATCCCGTGTGCCGGTAGGCCATCATGCCGCCCTCCTCGGCAACGCGTTCGAGCGGTTGCTGCTCCAGTACGCAGGTATCGTCCGTCAGATATCGGAAAAGCTCCGGCTGGCACACCATAAAGCCGCCGTTAATCAGGCTGGCGTCCGCATCGCGCTTCTCCCGAAAAGCTGTAATCGCGTCCCCGTCGCCCATGCCCAGCACGCCAAAGCGCTGCCCGGCGTTGATCGCCGCAAGCGTGACCGTCTTTCCATGCGCCTTGTGGAAGCGCAGCTCGTCGCGGATATCGATATCCGACACGCCGTCGCCATACGTCAAAAAGAACGGTTCGTCGCCGATAAACTTCTGTATGCGCTTGACGCGCCCGCCCGTCATGGTGTTCAGCCCCGTATCGACCACCGTAACGCGCCACGGCTCCGTATAGTTATCGTGCACCTCCATGGCGTTATTTCGTAAATCAAAGGTAATATCCGACGTATGCAGAAAGTAATCGGCAAAGTACTGCTTGATCACATGCTGCTTATAACCTGCGCAAATGATGAAATCGTTAAAACCATAATGGGAATACTGCTTCATGACATGCCAAAGAATCGGCTGCTCGCCAACCTCGATCATGGGTTTGGGCTTTAAGTGGCTTTCCTCGGAAATGCGCGTGCCGTATCCGCCGGCCAAAATGACAACTTTCATAACGTATCCTCGCAAACTCGATTGCTGCGCATGGGTCATGCATAATGTACGTATATCATACTGTACTTTCTATAAAATTGCAAATACTGCCGGACGTTCCCGCCGCCTGCCCCACCGTTGCGCAAGGCGCAGTTTTTCCGTATAATACCCATATGCAATCAAATACGGATACTGCGCCCACAAATACACAACGTAACGCGCGCGCCTTTTTGCGAAGCGGCCTCCTCTATGCCGCGCTTTTCTCGTGCCTTGCGCTTTTGCTGCCCACCGCCGCCTGCAAGGGAAACGCGAAGCCCGCGTTGCCGCCGCATACGCCCGCGCCAACCGCTTCGCCCGCGCCAACCGCCGTTCCCTCCCCCACGCCTACGCCCGCGCCGAAGATTACGGACGCATGGTACGCCGACCGCTGCGCAGAAATGCGGCGCCGCCTTTCGCAATTCGGCGGCTATACCGGGACGGCACTGGACGAGCGCATGCTCGCCATGGAGATCGACCCCGACCGGCCGATGATCGCGCTGACCTTCGACGACGGCCCGGTGGAGGGCGTTACCGACCGGATTGTCCGCATCCTTGCCGAGCACAACGCCCGCGCGACGTTCTTCATACTCGGCTCGCGCACGCGCAATCCCGCCGCGCCGGAGCTGCTCAAGACCATTTTGGGCGGCGGCAACGAGATTGGCAACCACACCTGGCAGCATTTGAACCTGAAAACCGCCAACGGCAAGGAAATCCTCGACAGTGTTACTATGACAAACGACGCGGTGTTCGAGATCACGGGAT
>CAYPLG010000026.1:0-26392 GCA_964411535.1 uncultured Oscillospiraceae bacterium | reverse complement strand
TCCTTTTTCTTCTGCGCTGTCCAACATGTATTGTAGTCCTACAAAGCTATATGGCATTGACGGTCAATTCACGTTGACATAACAATCAGAATGTGAAACAACGAAAATTCTTCGCTTCAGGAGTTAAAGACCATGAAAAATTATACGCAGGTATATGTAAAAAACAGTTTGGAAGCTGCCGATCTGTATTGTGACGCTTTTGGCGCAGAGATAACCTGTAAAATAAAAGACGCTGCCGAAACTGCTTATGAGCACTGTGAATTGTCCGTAAATGGCGAGGGCTTCTTGGCATTAGCCGAAGCGGCAAATCCATGCGACATAAGCGTAATACATAAAATGAAATGGACGACCATGACTTTTAATGTCTTTGAGATGGGAAGCGAAGAAGCGGTTTGCCATGCTTTTCACACCTTGCGTAACGGAGGCGTTGTTATTGAGCCCATTCATGAGGTGCCATGGAGCAAATGCTGCGCAACCGTTATAGATAAATTCGGCGTATGTTGGTGGATATCCGTTTAAGCATGCCGCCGCTCCGCATAGTACAACTGCACACGCCGGAGTCATTTTCAATTAACCGCCAGCAATGGTATCGTTTGTCGCTTCACCGGCGATGATCCTGCACACTCTCCCCGTCTGAAGCCGTCACAGCGCGGTGCCCTGCTAGCCGCTCAACAAATCGATAAAGTCGCGCCAAAACGTCATATAGTCCGGCGGCCATCGCTCCGCCTGCAATCCAAAGCCTTCGTGCAAGCCGTAAAACGCCGCGCCTGTTTGCCCCCCGTACGCATGCGCTCAATTTCCCCTTGACCATGCGCAAGGTTTCTTGTAATCTCCGTAGTGTAATAGTACAATATAATAAGTCGTTGCTTTGAAAACCGCGCTGCATTTTGAAGCATGCAAAAGCATGGCCGCTTGACGCATATGCGCGTGTTCGCCGTTAGCAAGCGATATGCTGCAAACTTGTACCCTTCGTTCTGGTTTTCGCAATCGCCCTTATATGCAACGCCGGTACAACTTTTGCGCAGGAAGCCTTGCCTAAAGCCGCTATCCAATCGCCCCGGTTTGGCAAAGCGGGCCCTGGAGCCGGCAGGACTTAAGGCTGGCAGCACATGAAACGGCGGCGGGGCCTGCGACCCGGTGGAATGCGCAGCACCCGGCGTATAACCTGCCATGCTTATGGATGTTCACCTGCCGCGCTTGTGCAAAGCGACAAACTGGATTCGGGCTTTACAGCACGCGAAAGTGCAACCGATTCCAATTATCGCCATGACCGCCTTCGTTGAGGATATGGTCCAAGCGCACAGCGCCGGCATGCGCGTCCGCAGCTCCAAGATAGTCGGTGTCCGGGTTTTATTCGAACTGCTTGCCGGATTTCCAAAATAGCTTCCGAATGAATCCCCGTCCGCAATTCCGCCATGGCCTCGAAGTATCCGCATCTCGCTGGAGGATAGCATATGGTTGCACTATATGGAATCACCTGTATCGCTGCATTTTTGATTAATGTGGCATACATTGGCTTTTTCAACAAGAAGGACATCTGGTTTTTAATGACCTTTATTTCGCTGCTTATCTGCAACACAGGTTATCTGGCGCTTGCCCTCTCCCGGACGCTTGCGGAAGCGTTGCTGGCAAACCGGTTTGCCTATCTTGGCAGCGTGTTTTTGCCGTTTTTTCTGCTTATGACGATCATAAAAATCTGCCGTGTCAAAATCCCCAAATGGCTTCCTTTTGCCTTAAGCTTTCTCAACGCTGCGGTCCTGCTCGTCACGGTAAGCCCCGGCTTCTGCGGCGTATACTATAAATCCGCAACCTTTGCGATTGTGCACGGTGCAGGAAAGCTTATCAAGGAATACGGCCCTCTGCATCTGTCCTACTATGCATACTTAGTCGCATATTTTATTGCAATGCTTGGCGTCATCATTCGCGCGTTCTTCAAACGAAGGATCGTGTCTTATAAACATGCGGTCTGCCTTTCCATCGCGGTCATGCTCAACATCTGCATCTATTTTGTTGAAAAAGCGATTGACAGTGATTTTGAAATCCTTTCCTTTTCCTATATTGTTGCGGCGCTGTTTTTGCTTTTTATATACAAGGCGCTGGAGGATTACAATATTGATGGAATCCTGCAAAACACACTGGTTACCGACAGCACCGGCGTAATTCTTTTTGATACGGAAGGCAACTTTAAGGGATGCAACGAGGATGCGGCCGCGATCTTTCCGGAGTTAAGTGAACTTAAGCTGGAATACCCCGTACCCGCCGAAGCAACCGAGCTTAATAGCAACGTCATCCCGGTACTGTCGGGCACGCATAGCCGCGAAAGCGCAACCTATCGCCACGGCGATCGGATATTCCGCATCACAGCCAAGCCGTTTTACAGAAAGGGCTCCACGCAGGGAAAGGCGCTCGGCACCGCGATTGTAATCAGCGACGACACGACGCAGCAGGAATACTTTGCTCTGCTTTCCACCTATAACGACAGGTTGGAGGAAGAAGTTGCGCAAAAGACGCAGCGCATTTCTAACATGCATAACAACCTGATTCTTGGAATGGCGGAGATGGTCGAGAGCCGCGACCCCAATACGGGCGGGCACATCAAGCGGACGAGCGCCGTCGTCAGCGTATTTGTACAAAAGCTAATCGAAACCGGCTACGATAACCTTTCGGAAAGCTTTTTGAACAAAGTCGCAAAAGCCGCGCCAATGCATGACCTCGGCAAAGTAGCTATCGACGACGCGGTGCTGCGAAAACCCGGAAAATATATGCCGGAGGAATACTGCATCATGCAGACGCACGCCGAAAAAGGCGCGGAAATTGTCGGCAAAATACTGCATCCGGAGGACGACGAGGAATTCTATCGCATTGCGGTAAACGTTGCGCATTATCACCACGAAAAATATGACGGAACCGGCTATCCGGAGCGGCGTAAGGGCGCGGAAATTCCTGTTGAAGCCCGAATTATGGCGCTTGCGGACGTTTTTGACGCACTGGTATCCAAGCGGTGCTATAAGGAGGAATACTCCTACGCAGAGGCGTTCGCCATCATTGGCGACGCATTGGGTCAACAGTTTGACCCAGCGCTTGGAGCGGCATTCCTCGCGTGCAAATCGGAATTGGAAAGCTGTTATACGTAACTACACCGCAGCAAGACTTTTGCACCCGTGCACAGCGGGAAGCGTGCACGTTCCGAACGCCGGACAGAGTCGTGCGCGACCGCATACCGCATAGCCTGCCGGCCGCGCGGAGGAAGGATTGGCCTTTGCCAGGGAGCCGGCAAACGGAGATTTTGGCAAGCGCGGTCACAGATTTCCGGCATACGGCAGCGTGATGCGTCCGCCATACATTTTGCGCAGACAGCAGCGTTTGCGGGAGGAACGCTTTTCGTGGACCGAACGATTTTACATTGCGATTGTAATTCCTATTTTGCTTCGGTAGAGTGCATCGACCGGCCGGAGCTAAAAACCGTACCCATGGCGGTTTGCGGCGATCCGCGCAATCGGCACGGTATCATTCTTGCAAAAAATGAACTTGCCAAGAAATTTGGCGTTCAAACAGCAGAGACCATATGGCAGGCCAAGCGGAAATGTCCCGGCCTCGTACTGGTCGTGCCGCATCACCATAAATACCAGGAATTCTGCGAACGAATCAACGCAATTTACCTGCAATACACCGACCGCGTGGAGCGCTTCAGCGTGGATGAATCCTGGCTCGACGTCACGGGCAGCCTGCACCTGTACGGGTCCGGGCAGGAGATTGCAGATCTGCTGCGCAGACGCATTCGCGAGGAAATTGGCGTCACAATCTCCGTGGGCGTATCGTTCAACAAGATATTCGCCAAGCTTGGCAGCGATTATAAAAAACCGGACGCAACGACAGTCATCACGCGGGAGAATTTTCAGCGCATCCTATGGCCATTGCCCGCACGCGATATGATGTTCGTCGGCAAATCCGCTGACGGCGTGCTGGCCGACGCGGGAATCTTGACCATTGGCGACATAGCGGCGGCTGGGCAGGAGCGTATGCGCGCACTGCTTGGGCGGGGCGGAGAGTCCATCTGGGAACATGCCTGCGGAGTTGACGACCAGCCTGTAAAGTACTTCGACGACGTCGAACCGGTCAAAAGCGTCGGCAACAGCATTACGTTTGCCCGCGATCTATCCGGCGAAAAGGATATCCGCGCAGGATTAACCATGCTCTGCGATTCCGTAGGCGCAAGGCTACGTGCGCAAGGAATGTACTGCACTACCGTACAAATCCAGATCAAAGACCCGTTCCTGCGAACCATCCAGCGGCAACGCAAGCTGCCAACCGCAACAAACGCTACCAAAGCAATCTATGAGGCGGCAGCGGAAATCATGCGTTCCGCATGGCAGCCAACTTCGCCAATCCGCCTGTTAAACGTAACCGCAACGGGCCTGACCAACACCGCCATGGAGCAGATGACGCTGCTGGACGACCGCTCCGAGGAACGGGAGAAGGCCGCAAGGCTGGACAGCACCGTGGACGCCATTCGCAAGCGGTACGGAAAGCGCGCAATTTCCTACGGCAGCGTGGTGCGGACGGATATCGTGCAAAGAGACGAAAAATAGACGGATCAATTCGTGTCCACATCCCTTTTTTGCAACACCCGGATGGCAATTGCGGCAAACGCTGCCGTAAACACTGCGCAGCTTACGAGGTACGGGCCGGTCTGCCCAATCGTAAGGAAACCCTTTCCATTGGCATCCATACCGAGCGCGAGCAGCGCATAGGGGCAATACAGGCCATAGCCGTAGTTGGCAAACAACAAACCCACAATCCCGCCAACGAGCGCGATCCCCACCGGTATGGCAAAGCTTTTGATCACCATTGACAACAGCTGTTGCAGCGACGTAATCGCAATCCCGGCAATGCAGCCCATCGCAAGCCAGGCCGGCAGCTCCGAAGGCGGCGTGCCCGTCAGCCCCGCATACCGTCCGCAAACAAGATACAGAACCCCCGTCCACGCAAGCGTTAAGATAACAAGCCCAACGCCCACAATCAGCTTTCCGAAGTATACGGCCTGGACGGTTACCGGCTGCGTCATGAGCTTATTCCAATTATTCTCCCGATGCTCCAGCCGCCACTGATAGGCCGAGAGTACGCCAATCAGCGCCGGAAGAAAGAAGAAGCTGGAAAACAGCGTATGCTGCGTCCAAAGGCTGAACCAGGCTTTTTTCAATATGCCGAGGTTTTGCGCATAGTTAAACGTACCCATTACGGCAGCTAACAATGGAAGAAGCATGAACGCGATCCACACCGGTGCGCGCCGAAGCTTCAGTATTTCCGTTTTAATGACCGACAGCAGCATATGTTTACACCTCTCTTTTTACGAACCGGCAGCGGCATACAAGATACAGCGCCACGCTTAGTAACAGCAACGCGAGAAAATCCCAAATTGGAAAAGGCACATAGTAATAATCAACGATTCTTGTCGCGGGGTCCCAGTCCATGCGTACGGTGGACAGCAGGCCAAAGTACGAGCTTGGCACAAGCCGCGAAATCCACGGAGAAAAGAACAACGACATTAATCCCAGGAATCCGCCGATAAGCCCCGTTACGAGAGGAATAAACGCATTGACATATCGAAGGGAAAGCGCCTGAATCAAGAGCGCAAAGAACAGGCTGGGCAAAAGCTGCGAAGGAACATACAGCAGTAGCTCCCGCACCGGAATGGCAGCCGTAAAGCCATAGCTTTTTCCTATAAGCCAGAATGAACCTGCCTGCAAAAGTACGGCGACGGTCATATGCAAGCCGGTGAACAGAAACTTCGCATCAAACAGGCTTCCCGGCGTCTGCATGGTAAGCAACGATTTCAGCGCCGCGCCCTTGTGCTCCATGTCGCATACGCGCGAGCTCAGTACGGATATAAGCACCGGCAGCACAATCGCGTTTAGAATCGCCACTTGATACAGGCACAGCGCATATCCCTGCGCCAGGTCGCGCGCCGTCAGCTTCCGAAAGCCTACGATCGTCCAAAGGCACTCAAAGGCGACCATAGCCAGCATTACCAGCCAGGTAAGCTTCCGCCGCGATTTGTAGCATTCGAGCAAAAACGCCTTCATGCGTCCGCCTCCGTTCCCGTCATGGCAAGAAAAATATCCTCCAGACTTGTCCGCCTCTCTTCCATACGCACGACCGCAATCCCTTGCCCTGCAAGCCGAAGGCACAGTTGCGCCGCTTCCTCATCGGGCAAAATCGGCAAAATTAGGTAGTCCTCCTCCACCCTCGCCTCCGGCAGCACGCCGGCTGCAAGCGCGTTGTCGCTCGTACGAAGCGCAATGGTGTGGGAACTAAGTTCATGCAGCGCCGAAAGCGTGTCCTCAAACACAAGTCGCCCATGGCGGATGACGCCAACGTAATCGGCAATCTGGTCAATTTCCGAAAGCAGATGGCTCGATACAACCACCGTAATGCCGTACGTTGCGGGCAGAGAACGGATCAACTCCCGCATTTCATGAATGCCCGCCGGATCAAGGCCGTTCGTCGGCTCGTCAAGCAGAAGCAGCTTGGGTTTCCCCATTAGCGCCATGGCAATACCAAGGCGCTGCTTCATGCCGAGCGAAAACTTCCCGACCAGTTTTTTGCCGGTACTGTCGAGCCGTACAATGCCAAGCACGTCGTCAATCTCACTTTCAGGAAGATTGCGGAGCGTTCGTATAACCTCAAGATTCTCCCGCGCGGTCAAATGCCCGTAAAAGCTTGGCGATTCGATAAGCGACCCCACCTGCCGCAGGATGGGCAGCCGGTTCTTCCCGTCAATCCTCTGGTTGAATAGCCGGACCTCACCCTCGCTCGGATGCACAAGCCCAAGCAGCATTTTGAGCGTTGTCGTCTTTCCGGCGCCGTTCGGCCCAAGAAAGCCGTATACCGCACCCGTGGGCACGGAGAGATCGAGTCGGTCTACGGCAATTTCCTTATCGTATCGCTTTGTCAGGTTTCTTGTCTGAATACACGGTTGCATAGCATGCGAGCCTCTTTTCTCATTTTCTTGCTTGCAGTATAGCCGCGCAGCCTAAACGCAACATGACGAAAGCCTTACTTTTACCTTAACTTTTTCGGCGGATACAGGACAAAGCCGGCCTGGCAGGGCTATAATGAGATAGAAACCCAGCCGGAACGGAGGAAATCGCGCATGCTAAATCTATATGAGGCCAAATTGCTGATCGTGGATGACGAGCCGTCGCTCCGAACGATGCTTCAAACATTACTGCAACAGGAGGGATACCGGCAGATTCAGCTTGCCGCAACGGTACAGGAAGCGCTGCGCATAGCGCGCGAAAACACGCCGGACGCGTTTCTTCTCGACGTAATGCTGCCCGATGGCGACGGCTTCTCCCTGTTCAAAAAGCTGCGAGAGTTTTCCGACGCACCCGTACTCTTTCTCTCCGCGCGGGATGAGGACACGGCAAGGCTGCGCGGGCTGGGGCTCGGCGCGGACGACTATATCACAAAGCCCTTCCTGCCAAAGGAGCTGACGCTTCGGCTATTCGCCGTGTTGCGGCGTACGTACGCGGCGGCGGAGGCGACGGAAAGCAGGCTTTTGCACCTTGGCGCCGTAACGGTAGACTTCGACAGCGGCACGGTTTCCGGAAACGGGCCGGAACGGATGCTTACAGCAAAGGAATACGCGCTCCTGCGGAAGCTTACTGAAAACCGCGGACGCATCGTAACCATCGACAGCCTGTGCATGGCCGCATGGAGCGACGGCAACAGCGGCTACGAAAACACACTGATGGTGCATATGCGAAGGCTTCGGGAAAAAATTGAGCCTGACCCGTCTCACCCCCGGTACATCCTCACCGTACGCGGTTTGGGGTATAAGTTGCAAAAGGAGCCATTGGAATGAGAGCGGGAAAACGAGTTCTCGGCGGTGCGGCGCGTATGGCGTTGTTGCTCGCGCTGATCCTGTTATGCGGCCTGTTTCTCAACGGCTTGTTGCTTGGCTTTGCCCTTTGGAAAACGTCCGGCACAGCGGAAACGCCCCGTCTTTCGAAATACGTGTCCGCGCTCAGCGTCGCACCAGACGGTTACACATTGCCGGATACGCTCTGTGAGGCGCTTGATGAAAAAGGCTGCTGGGCGATGCTGCTCGACGGTAGCGGCAGCGTAGTTTGGGCGCACGGCAAACCGGAGGAGGTCAAAAACCGGTTTACGCTTGCCGAGGTCGCGCGCTTTACACGCTGGTATCTTTCGGATTACCCCGTGCGGGTAAGCGCCTACGGCGACGGGCTCTTCGTTCTGGCTTCACCCAAGAATTCCATGTGGAAATACGACGCGTCCATGCCGGTGCCCACCTTGCTGTTTTGGCCCGTATGGCTGCTACTTTTATTCGCTTGCAACTTTCTTTTAATTCTTCTTTTGTCGGTTGGCATGACCAAGCGGCGCTACCGGTCGCGCGACGCCGCACGCACGGAATGGATCGCCGCCGTATCGCACGATGTACGAACGCCGCTTTCCGCCGTATTGGGCTACGCCGGCAGTTTGGAAAGCGATGAGACGCTGCCCTTCAAGCAGCGGGAGGAAGCTGCGCTGATTCGCCAAAAAGGCGAAGAGTTGCGCGGGCTTGTCGCCGACCTGAACCTGACCAACCGGCTTGAACACTCCATGGAACCGATTGCGACCGAATGGCTTTCCCCTGCGGCGCTGATCCGAGAGGTCGCTGCGGATTTTTTGAATGGACAGCTGGACGAAAGGTATTCCGTAAGCATCGAAATCGAGCCAGCAGTCTGCGGTTGGCGTCTTCGGGGCGACCGGGCGCTATTGACCCGCATGCTAAAAAACCTGATTGTAAACAGCATCCGGCATAACCCCGATGGTTGCGCGGTGGCAATCGAACTCACTGCGGCGGGTGCGCGGCGGCTTATCCTAACGGTGCGCGACAACGGCGCGGGCTTTCCTCTCGCACAACTCCGGCAGCTCCATGGAAAGGCCGCCGCCACAACCTTCGGCCATGGGCTGGGACTGACAATCGTAAGGCAGGTGGCCGCCGCGCACCATGGGCGTATCCGCTTTTCCAACAGCCCGTCTGGCGGCGCATGCTGCACCGTCCGCTTTGGACCGCTTCGCGTTCGATGCGGGGAACGGGCTCCGACCGGTCGGCTTTGAGACGGCGGCAAGGCGTATACCGCCATATGCGCGGCGCTTTCGGCCAAGGGAGCGCGTAAACCGGCGCAGTGGAAGCGCTTTACAGCGGCGCCTACAAGACCCGGTAGCTGGTTCAACGCCGGCAACGCAGCGGATATCGGAATCCAAAACGCATCCAATAACCCGCAGCCCGCCTGATTGCCCTGATATGGGTATCTGCACAATTTCGTTCTTTTCGTGATTTCAGCGTTCATTAATGATATAATACGGATACGCACATGCAGCGCCCGCAGCACCAGCACCTTTTACACAGAGCCCGGCAGGTTGCGGCAAGCGCCATGCGCACGCGGGCGCATATGTGCCAAATCACTCGAAAGGCAGACTCCAAATGAACATCAGACAAGATGCGCAGTTGATTATCGACGCCGCGCTGCACGCCGCGCTCCCCGACACGGCGGTATCGAAGGCGCTTGCAGAATTCACCTGTCCGAAGGGCAAGCTCGTACTCATTGCGGCCGGCAAGGCTGCCTGGCAAATGGCCAGGACCGCCTGCGACCATCTTGGGGCAAGCATCAGCGACGGCGTAGTCATCACAAAGTATGCGCACGCCAAGGGCAATTTGCCGAACGTGCGCGTATATGAAGCCGGGCACCCCGTACCGGACGAAAACTCCTTTCTCGCAACGCAGCAGGCCATCGACGCCGTTTCCGGCCTTACGGAAAACGACACGGTGCTGTTCCTGCTCTCCGGCGGCGGATCCGCGCTGTTTGAGAAACCCTTGATTGCGCCCGCCGAGCTGGAGGCTTTGACAAAGCAAATGCTTTCCTGCGGAGCCGATATTGTGGAGATGAACACGATTCGCAAGCGGCTCTCCGCAGTCAAGGGCGGCAAATTTGCAAATATCTGCGCGCCCGCAAAGGTTTTTTCCATTGTTCTGTCCGACATTCTCGGCGATCCGTTGGATATGATCGCCTCCGGCCCGGCATATCCGGACAGCTCCACGGCGGAGCAAGCAATGGCCATCGTCAACAAGTACAACCTTGCGCTTTCCAGCGAGGCCAAGGCTCTGCTTTTGCAGGAAACGCCGAAGTTTTTATCCAACGTCTCTACGAAGGTGACCGGCAGCGTACGGCAGCTTTGCTTCGCGGCGGAGACGGCCTGCAAAACGCTTGGCTATGAACCGACGGTTTTAACGGCAAGCCTTCGCTGTTCGGCAAGGGATGCTGGCAGCTTTCTGGCCTCCATCGCACAGTATTATTCGCATTCCGATCATGCCATGGCGTTTATTGCGGGCGGTGAAACCGTCGTGCATGTGACGGGCAACGGCCTTGGCGGCCGGAATCAGGAGATTGCTCTTTCCGCAGCAGCGGAAATTGACGGCCTGCCGGACACTGCGGTATTCTCCATCGGGTCCGACGGCACCGACGGCCCGACGGACGCTGCCGGCGGTTACTGCGACGGCACGACAAAGCGCCGTTTGGCCGAAACGGGCGTGGATATCGCCTCCGTTTTGCAGCGTAACGACGCTTACCACGCTTTGCAGCAATGCGACGGGCTTATCATGACCGGTCCGACCGGAACAAATGTCAACGACCTTTCCGTCGTTTTAATTAAACGATAAGCTGCGCGCGGGCGCCGGAAGTTCTTGCCGGTAATCCCGCTTGCAGCGGCTGCCTTTCAGCAAAGGCGCATTCCCCTTTCACAGCAATGTGCAAACACTCGGCATGAAAGGATGATACCCCCTATGAAAAAGCGCTTCTGGCCGCTGCTCGTCCTCGTACTGTTTCTGCTGGCGTCCGTATGTTCGGCGTCCGCATTTGCCGCGGAGGGCGTTTTCCAGTTCCTTGGCGGCGAATATGCGGAATTTGCGGACAATTTTTCGAAGGAAACGCCCGTCGCCGTCTGTTACAGCGAGCATACCATGGGCGGCGGCCCGGACTCCTATCTATGGGACCCCGCCAAGGTACGGCAGCTTTTTACCGCGCTTTCGAACGTCGTTGTCGGAAAGGAGAATCCCCTTATTGCTACCGATAGCGACTATATCTTTTCGTTCCTGTTGGCAGACGGAAGCGCCGTCCGCGTATGTTTCAACGAACGGCATTATCTCTCGCGCGGCAATACGCGGTATGAGGTTACGAACGATCAGGCGTTGTGGGACATACCGTTTCCCTGCTACAACGGTTCGTACAATCTCTTTACCGTGTTTGACGACAAAGCCGTTACTGACTTTATGGAGCATTATGAGGAAAACCCCGCGGTTTCCGTCAGTTTCCGGAAGCAGGGCGGCACGCTTAGCGCCGTTTCGGATCCGGCCTTTGCCAGGGAAGTCTTCCTTGCCATGCAGGAAACCGCAGTAACCTTTGTAGAGAGCACAGAATATTTCAATACGGCGGATGCCGAACAAAGCGCGTTTACCTTCGCCATGGCCGACGGAACGGAACATACCTTCACGCTGTATACCAGGGAGATGTACGACGGAACGGTTCAGGATGCCGTTGCTGTCGAACCGCCGGTTCCCGGCCTTGAAACGCAATACTACTATCTCGATCATACGGACGCGCTATGGGCGCTGCCGTTCCCCGATTATGAAACAATCAAGACCGAGCGCGGCATTACGGATGACCTCCTGCCGCTTTACGGAAAAGAGGTCGAAACGCTTTTTGACTTCGGGCAAACCGGCAATTTTACGGTGGCAACGGCCACGCGCCGCCATGCCGGCAAGGTTACAGAAGAAATCCGTTTTGACGAGAGCGAGTATGCATCGGCCAGCGAAATGGCGTGGGAACTGTCGCAGATGCGCTGCCTTTCACCGCAGGCCGACCCGCCCGACAGCGAGGAAACCTATACGTTTACCTTTCTCGATACAAACGGAAAGACGTACAGCTTCGAGTTCGTTGGCGACTATGCCATCATCCCGGATGCGAACGGGACCCCGCTGTATTATCCAATCCGGCACAGCGCAATCGAGGGAGACGGCGTCTGGGACATTGTGCGCAGTCTGGAACAGCTTCTTGCATGGAAGCATTCGGTAAACTTTGGCGGCAAAAACGATGCGCATGCCGCCGGAAAAACGCTGCGCGCCGCGCTCTGGATACCCGTTTTGCTTGTCCTCATTGCGGGAACCGTATTCCTCGTCATCCGCCTTCGAAAAAGGAAACGTTCCTAATCGGAAAACCGCATACAAGGACTGTTTTATCCCGCTGGCGTCGAGTTAAAGCGCGCCGGTAACCGCGCAATCATCGCAATAACCGGATCAAGGCCGTTGTATCATCGCTTTTGCTGCATCCAGCAGGGCCGCGCGGTCGTTTGCTATCGCTCCGTCGATGACCATTTGCAACAGCTTGTCCAGCACCGCGCCAATCGCGGGTCCCTGCGGTACGCCAAGCGCGGCAACGTCATCCCCCGTTACAGCCATGTCGCGCAGGGAAAAGCATTCCCGGCTTGCAAGAACGTCGTCCATAATCGCCTGTACCCGGCGGATTGTATCGAGCGCTTTTTGCGGATTCACATGCGCCAACGCGTCCGCCCGCTTGACCGCAAGCAAGTTCCGAAACGTGTCCGGGCCGATTTTATGCATCCAGCGCCGTACGCTTTTCCCGGTTGCCGCAATCTCGGCGTCATGGTACCTGACAAGCGTTTGCACCTGCTCGACCGTTGCGTTGTCATACCGCAGCCGATGCAGGATATCCGCCGCCATCCTCGCGCTTACCTCCGGATGGCCGTAATAATGCCCAATTCCGTCATCGCCGCAAACAAAGCACGCGGGCTTGCCAATGTCGTGCAAAAGCATGGCCAGCCTGAGAACAAGCGTTTTCGGGGCGGCGTCCACGGTTTCTACCATATGTTCCCACACCGGCAGGTAATGGTGCCGGTTACGCTGGTCAAAGCCAACGCACGGGCCAATTTCCGGTATCAGCTGCGTCATGACGTCCGCATACGTCAAAAGCACATATTTGACATTGCCGCCAAGAAGAAGTTTGTTGAGCTCCGCAGCGCATCTCTCGCTGGCAATATTTGCTAACAGCGATTTGTTCCTGTGTATGCTATCCGCCGTTTCTGCCGCTATCGTAAAATCCAGCGTCGCGGCAAAGCGAAGCGCGCGCAAAATGCGCAGCCCATCTTCGCAAAATCGCGTATCGGCGTCGCCCACGCAGCAAATCTGTCCGCGCCGGAGATCCGCTTCTCCCCCGTACGGATCAATCAGCCCCTCCTGCGGGCTGTACGCCATCGCGTTTATGGTAAAGTCCCGCCTGCCAAGGTCCGTTTCCACATCATTGACAAACGATACGCTGTCCGGCCTGCGGTTGTCGGAATATGCCCCGTCCCGCCGAAATGTCGTAATCTCATACTGCGAACTGCCGATTCGGACGGTGATCGTCCCGTGCCTGCTTCCGGTGTCCAGCACCCGGTAACCGGCAAATATGGCCTTCCCCTCGTCCGGCGTTGCAGCGGTGCAGATATCCCAGTCGTGTATCGGCCTTCCAAGCAGGGCGTCCCGCACGCACCCTCCCACGACAAAGCTGCGGCGTCCCGCCTGCGAAAGGGCGTCAAGAAGCCGCTTCACGTCGGAAGGAATCGTAATATGCACCGCAAATCATCCTTTCTCTACGGTTCTACCCGGCTTTCGCCGCCGGTGTACCGCCCAAAACCTTTGGCAAAGCAGAGCCGCCGCGCACTATGCGCAATACCGCGCGGGCCGGACGCCGGCGCAAAGCGCATGCATGGAAGCGGGGTTCCCGTATCGCCGTTTCGTATCCAGCTTACACGTACGGATTTATTCAAGCATGCTTACGCTTGCTCTGTCAAGCGGCAATCTCCAGCCGCACATGCCCGCCGCGCAAAGCTTCTGTTATTTTTCCCGGATTTGTACTACAATGCATACATGCAGCAAACGCATGCCGCAAAGGAGTGGTTACGAAGTGTGCACAAGCATCGTGTCGAATGCAGGACGCGTCATGGTCGGGTGGAACCTGGATATTCTGGATATGGAACACAAGGTTGTGGCGGAACAGGACAAGGTCTATATTGCCATCCACGATCCAACCGAGGGCTGGATGCCGCTGTTCGGCGCCAACGCAAGAGGCGACTTTGTGGCTATGCCCACCTGTTGGCCATATGATAAAAGGAGCGACCCCGTAAGCGCGGATAGCCGCAACATCATTGCGCTCGATATCGACCTGTTGCTTGGCAGGCGGACGCTGGCGCAGATTCTGCAAATTGCCAAACGCGAATCTATATGTAGCGTTCCGGGCGTAACGTTTATGGCGCAGCTTTCCGACGCCGACGGAAACGTGCTGCAACTGGTTCCCGGTCAAGGGCACCGGTATCTAGAGCGCCCGAAATACTCGGTGCTCACCAACTTTTCCCCGTTCAAGGGCACAAGCGAGCAGCATCCCTGGATGGGACAGGACCGGTATGAAACGGCGGTGTCCATGCTGGAGGCTGCGCCCGGCGATTTCGGCGTGCAGCACTGCTTTGCCATTCTGCAAAGCACCGCGCAGACGGTCTGCCCGACGGTGGTATCCATGGTATTCGACGTTGCCGAAAGAACCGTGTACTGGTGCGAAAACCGGGTCTGGGACAGCATACAAGTCAGCCGGATGGATGCATAGGGCTAGCCTTTCCGGTAAAAGCAGCGAAGTACGGTCGAATGGCTCCGTTATTCTCCTGTTTTTGATTCGTTCCATTACCGCGGAAACCGATACGCTGACCTGTGCGGAACGCTCGCTCGCGCTGATTCTTGCGTTCTTGCATAGCACATTTATCATGCGGATACCGGTATTGTCCGTCATGCATCACCCGCGTTTACTATCCGTACGGTTTCCAAAATAGTCAATTGCCGGTTCGCAATTTCAGAAATGATAATGTGCAAATTCGAATTATCGCAATGATTTTTGTCCGTCTTCTACGGTGCAATCGTCCGCCGCATCGGCCGCCTTTTCCCCTTCCAGCCGGGCAAACGTCCGTTTCAAAAGAAGGGTGTTTCCATAGCAGATCGTCGCGCTGCCAAAGAAAACCCAAACAGAACAGGTATAAACCGCCACCCGCGGCAGCAGCAGAAACAGCGCGGCCGGGATCAGATTCAGCGCGGACAGGCAAAGCGAAAGCGGCAGATTCGCAACGCTGAGCAGCAGCGCGTTTTTCAGCGTGCCGAACACCGTATTGTCAAACCGCGCCAGCAGCGGAAACGCATACGACGCCGCAAAAACGAGCGCGACCGGCGGCAGCATGCATACGACCGTCAGCAGCGCCGGATACGCAGCCTGCAAAAGATAGTACACGTCTATGAAGGCCACGCCGGCGGCAGCAAGCAGCAGCAGGTACAGGCACGTCCCCTGCTTCCAATCCCGCCGGAAAGCGCGAAAGAAGGATTTCAGCACGCTGCTGCACTCCTCTCGTGCAAGCTGCTGCGCGACGGCGTTCATCGCCGTTGTCGACGCGCCGATCGTCACCACCGGTATGCAGCAAACCGCCCATACCAGATTCAAAACGATCAGGTCGCCCAGCCGTCCGAGAAAAGCCATAAACGGCGAATCCCAATCAAACAGTCTTTTCAACGTCTTCTCCCTTTCCGCACCGGCGCTTACGGAAGCACGCGCTGCGTCAGCTGCGTGCGATACGCGTCGAGCGCGCGGACAAAGCCCTCCGCATATTTGCATCCGGCCTGCATCCCGCGAAATTCCGCCGTAATCCGAACGGCGTCAAAAAAGCGGTCCGTATCGCCGTCAAGCTGCTTGTAATTATCCGCCATCCATGCCTTCTGGCTCTCCATACAGCCAAGCATCCGGATCTTTGTCGCATAGTAATCCGTAATGTCCACATAGTCCGTTGGTACAAAACCGAAGGAAGCCTCCGGCTCGCAGTACCAGATGGAGGGAATCACAGCATACGGCGCCGCCTCCGTTTGCAGGTGCGCAATCGGAACCATCACGGCGATATCGCTGACAATCTTCGCCGTAAGCATATGGTCGGGGTTGTAATCGTGCAGCGGATGCGTAAAAACAATGTCGGCCCTGCAATGCCGCAGCAGATTCAGAAAAGCCATGCGAACGGATGCGTCTTCGTAAAACATCTCATCGTCATAATCAAGGCAGATATACTCCGCGCCGATGATGGCCGCGGAACGCATCGCCTCCCGCCTGCGAATCGCGGCAATCTCCTCCATGGAATGATGCTTGGAGCCGATATTGCCGTTGGTGGCCGTCGCAATATAGACGCGGTGCCCCTCCGCCGCGTACTTGGCGAGCGTTCCCGCACAAAGGCATTCCACATCGTCCGGATGCGCGCCAACCGCAAGTATGTTATATTTCTCGTTTGCCTTTGCACAGGCAGTCCTGTCATCTCGCATAATTTGCTCCCTCCGTATCTTTTGCGCCGTCCCCATCTGCGGCCGGGGTCATTCCATCACGCCGTTGGCCGTCCGGAACTCGGACGGCGACAAACCGACAAGCTTTTTGAACGTCTTGCTGAAATGAAAGGGGTCCGGATAACCGACCATTTCGCCAACCGCGCGCACGCTGTACTCCGGGTGTTCCGTAAGCAGCGTCCGGGCCGCCTGCATCCGAAGGCCGATCAGGTATTTCATCGGCGTATCGCCGCAAACGTTGCGGAACGCCCTTGTAAAGCTTGCTTGGTCCATCCCCGCCTGCTGCGCAAGCGTGGAAAGATTGACCTGCTCCATATAGTGCAGTTGCAGATGATTCTGCGCCCGCAGCGCCGCACGGCTGCGGTTGCCGGCCTGCGTATCGTCCGGGAACAGCAACGGCCCGATCCGTTCGAATACCGCGTCCGTAAACTCCTCCAGGCTGTCGGAGCAGCCGACCTGCGTAATGCATTCCTGAATGGCGGACGCGCGATCCTGCGGGCTCGCCTTCCTGTCGCTTGCCGCATAGCAGGCGTCCAGCGTCCGCAGCACCAGTCGCTCAAACCGCCGCTGGGTAAGCCCTTGCTTCCACCGGCTATCAAAAATACTGTGCAGCAGTTGATGCAGACGATCCACCTTTCTCGTAAGGAAGCAGGAGAGTATCTGCTCCTTCTCCTTGCCGGTCAGCATGGCGCTGCCAACCTCATGCCAATCCGGGTCGGGAGAAATAATGGTGGAGCTCCATGGCGTAAGCCGTTCTTCCTCCAGCCGCCGCAACTGTTCCGCCGCATGCCGAAGCGCGCCGCGCGGCAGCGGTTCCGGCAGCATTGTCACATGCAGGTTCCCCCTGCCCCACTGGTCCTGCATGAGCTTCTCCGCCACAGCGCCGGGCGCAAGGGGCGCGTTGTGCAAAATCAGAATGCACTCGTTGCTGCTGCGCTCCAGAAGCAGCCATACGGCGTCCTCCGGCATTTGCAGCAGCCCCGCCACGTCCCAATCCATGAAGGCCTCCCGCGGCAGCTGCTCCGCCGCCGTGGAACGGTTGCCGTAGCAAAGCAGAAATACGCTGTACGTTGCCTCGCTCTCGTCCATTTCCGTCTCCGGCGCGCTGATTTCCAGCATCAGCTCCGCCCGCCGCAGCCGTCGCGCCTTCTGTACGTTTTCCGTCGCTTCCAGCAGCGCCTTTTCCAGCGCGGACGCCGATATCGGCTTCAGAAGGTATTCGCATACGCCGAGGCGCATGGCCTCCTTCGCGTACGAAAAGTCGTCGTATCCGCTCATAATAATCGCTTCGCATGCGCAGCCGGACGCCTTCAACGCATCCAGAAACGCAAGGCCGTCGAGTTCCGGCATCCGGATATCCGAAATTACGATATCGGGCTGCGCCTCTCCGGCAAGCGCGAGCGCCTGTTTCCCGTTTTCCGCGCGCAACAGGTGATAGCCGCTTCCGCACAGCGCGATCTTTTGGCAAACATGCCTTAAAAGCGCAGGTTCGTCCTCCGCAACCAGTACCGTATACGTCTCACCCATGTACCGCCGGCTCCTTTCCGCCGCGAATCACGACCTTTGCGCCGCCAAGCTCGCTTTTGCCGATCTCCAGCGTTCCCTGCGCATGATACATAAGCCGCAATCGAAAGCCTATATTCGTAAGCCCGATGCCGGACGTCTCCATCTCCGGCAAAGCGTCGTTTGCGCGTTCCGAATCGGCAAGCGCGCGCAGAATCTGTTCCCGCTTCTCCGTGTCAAAGCCGTCGCCGTTGTCCTCCACCGTTACCGCCCACACGTCCTGATGCAGCTCCGCCGAAATGCGGATGATCTGCGGCCTTGCCTGCCCGCCGTGCTTCACGCAGTTTTCAACAAGCGGCTGCACAATAAGCTTCGGCACCATGCAATGCCTTGCGGCGTCCGTCGCGCAAATCTCATATTGCAGGTTCTGCTCAAACCGGCGCTTCAGCAATCGCAGGTAGCTCTCCGTATATTGCAGCTCCTTTTCCAGTGAAACAGGGCCGCGCGACGGATGCATCGCATAGCGCAGCATGTCGCTTAAATCCTCGCACATATCCACTACGTCGCTATCCCCGCGTTCGTCCGCCGTGGCGTGGATAACCGCGATGGTATTGTAAATAAAGTGCGGGTTCATCTGGGATTCCAGCGCCAGCATCCGCATCTGAATCTCATAGGACCTTGCCGCGACCAGTTCGAGAAGAAGACTGTTGAGCCGGTGGCATGTGTTTTCAAAGGCGACGTTAAGCTCCTCCAGCTCGTTCAGCTCCGGCTTGGAAACGGTGCCCATCTCCAGGCTGGTCAGCGGCAGGGAATTCAGCCGGTCGTGCATTTCACGGATGGGCGTTGCAATCTTTTGCGCTACGTAGTAGGAAAGCACAATTGCGGCGGCAATCAGCAATACGGCAATGCCCAGCGCCAGGCTCCGAAGCTTCGAAAGCGGCGCAAGATATTCCTTCTCCGCCTCCAGCACCGCCAGCGTCCATCCTGACAGCTCCGAGCGATCCGAAACCATAATATACGTGTTTCCGTTGCTGGGCAGGCGCAGCGTCTGCGTCCCCTGCATATCCGTTAATTGCGAATGAAGCGCCGCACAGTCCTCCGGGCTGGCGTCCTGCGGATAGATTAATGATCCGTCCTCCGCAAACAAAAACGCACGGTTTTCCTCGCCATTGTACAGATCCTCCATCTGGCTCCGGAAGTAGGCATAGCTCTGCTGCACCTCCAGCACGGCGTCCAGTTCGCCGAGTCCAAGTCGAAGCTGCCGGACAAGCGAAAGCACCGGTTCCCGGCTGCGCACCCAAAGCGAAGGATGTACGCCAGTAAGGTATCGGGAGCCATGGCGATCCAGCGCGCTGCGAATCCACGGCGAATCCGCCAGCGTTTCATCCGAAAGCTTCATGTAAACAGCCATGCTGGACGTGCCGATAAACGCACCGTCGGAGGAAATCACATTGATCTGCCGCTGCTGCGGCGTCCATGCGCCCAGCATGGAATACAGGGTTTTGCTAATCAGCGTGGATTGCTGCTGTACGGAAACGGCGTCGTTCTTCGCCGCGGCGCCGGTCAGCGCCTCAAACTGCTTCGCCAGCGTCTGCGCGGACACAATCTGCAAACTGATTTGATCCATGTTGCGGATCATGTTATCAAACTGCTCGCTGATTACTCTGGCCGAACGGCTGAGCTCATCCGCCGTACGGTTGCGCACCAGACTGGCGCTGTAAGAATAGAAGAGGACGATGCATATCGTCAATGTTACCATAACGAGAAGAAAGAAAGAAGCAAACAAACGCTTGAAAATCGTTCTTTGCTTTCGCATGCCGCCGTCTCCTTCCCGTAAAAGATCCTGCGTAATCATTCAGATGATAACGTATCCCGTCTAGCCTTGTCAAACGAACGGTAAAAAAACGCCGCGCCAGTGCCGCCGCACGGCGCGCAAGCAAAAATATACATTTCGATTCGCTATTTTTTCCATGGACTTTGCACCGGTTTTTGTTCATATTGAAACTAAGGCGAGCAGTGCGCTTTCACTGCATAACAAATCCGAAACGTACAAATCAAAAAAGGAGTGAACGGAATGAGAAAGGCAAAGAAACTGACTGCGCTCTTGGTTGCTGTGCTGATGCTGGCAGCTATGGTTGGCGGTTGCGCGGCGCCACAAGCGGCTGCACCGGCCGGCGCAACCACACAAACGGCTCCCGCAGCGGGTACTGAGGCCGCTCCCGCATCCAAGGGCGGCGAAACCATCAACTTCCTCTGTGTTAACGAGAACTACACCCAGGCGATACAGGATTGCATCGCCCGTTGGGAAGAGAAAACCGGCAACAAGGTAGAAGTACAGCTTTACCCCGCGGAAGAGTTCATCACCGTGCTTTCCACGCAGATGATGGCGGGCGGCACCGTGGACATGTTCCGCGGCGACGGCACCAAGTTCGCCGAGAGCGAATGGCCTATCGAATACTTCTATGACCTGTCCAGCCAGCCCTGGGTTGGCCGCCTGAACGACAACATCAAGTCCTTAATCGCGTTTTCCGACGGAACAATTCGCGGCATTCCCTACATGACCACCTCCTATATCGGCCTTATGTATCGCAAGAGCGTCCTCGAAGCGGCGGGCGTAACCGAGTTGCCGAAGAACTGGACCGAGTTCCTTGACGCATGCGAAAAGATCAAGGCTTCCGGCGTGATTCCCGTCAACATTTCCTGCGCGAACGGTTCGGAATTCTGCACCACGCATCTGATGCACACCCTCTTTAACAACGTCTACCTTACCCGTGGCGTTGACGGCGCAAAACAGCTTTTCAAGGATCTTGACGCCAACAAGGTGCATTACGTGGATGTACCGGAATATGAAACCGGCTTGAATCAGATCATCGAGCTGCGCGACAAGGGTTATATCACGGAGGACTTCATCTCCAATACCTACGAAATGGCGATTGAGCGCTTCGGCACCGCACAGGTTGCAATGCATCCCTGCGGAGACTTCATTCTGGAGCCGTTGCTCGCGGCATATCCGGACATTGAAGAGGACATCGGCTTCTTCCCGATCCCCTATCAGGATACGATCGGCTCTCTGTCCGTCTGCACCGGCCCCGGACTGCACGTGGCTGAAAACGCGCCGCATCTGGACGCTACGCTGGATTTCATCAACTACTACGCCTCCAAGGAGAACCAGGATATCTTTAACGCGGCTACACCGGGCCTGAACCTGTTCTCCGACGTAGAGCCCTCCAACAACGCGATCACCAAGTGCTACGGTGATTATGAAGACGTCACCTTTACGGAAATTGACGAAGCCGGCGTGCTGACCTGGCCGGAGATGGACGCACGTTCCATCATCCAGGAGCTGCTCCTCGGCGTCAAGAACTCGCACGAAATGCTGGCAAAGATGGACGAAGCCGCTTCCATCACCGGCAAGAACCTTGGCCTCGAAGGCTGGTAAGAACAACAGCGGTTCCTTCTCTCACCGGGAGGCGGGCGTCTCCGCCTCCCGGTAATTTTAGTCCAAAGCAGGTGATACTTTGCAGTCAACGATTGCGCGCCCGATTCGCATTCGCAGAAAGGACCCGATCCATTATCCGGTCACATTTCTGCTCCCGGCTCTTGCCATCTACCTGATTTTCTTTATTTATCCGACAATCAGCGGCTTTTACTATGCCCTGACAAACTGGAATTCCCGTTCCATTGAAATCAAGTATCTTGGCATCTCCCAGTTTTTTGAGGTATTGAAGAATCCCACCATTCTTCTTGCTTTCAAAAACACGCTTATTTATTCTTTTACCATTACGATTGTAAAAAACATTTTTGCGCTGCTGCTTGCGCTTGCGCTCAACGCGAAGATTCGCAGCCGTTCCGTCCTGCGTGCGGTCTACTTTGCCCCTGCCATTTTGAATCTGGTTGCAATGGGTCTTGTTTTCCAGGGTTTGATGAACCCCAACACAGGCTTTTTCAACACTGCGCTGCGGGCGCTGCATCTGGACTTTCTTGTCAACGGATGGATTACCGATCCCAACCTGTCAATTCACTGTACCTCCCTTATGGAGATATGGCGTGCAACCGGCATTTCCATGGCGATCTATCTTGCCGGACTACAGGCAATTCCCACGGATTACTACGAAGCGGCCACGCTCGACGGCGCGCACGGCTGGAAGAAATTCTGGCATATTACGTTCCCGCTGCTTGCGCCCTCCGTTACCATCAACGTTATCCTCTGCTTAATATACGGTTTCCGGATGTTTGAGGTCATCTACTACCTTACCGGAGGCGGGCCGGGCGACTCCTCACAGGTCATGCAAACGCTGGCATACAAGTATATGGGGCAGGGTATGTATGGTTACAGCGCCGCCATAACCGTCATTCTGGTTGTGTTCATCCTGATCGTTACCATTCCTCTGCTGTCGCTTTTGCGCCGCAGGGACAGAGAGATAAACTGATATGAAGAAAGAGAAGATTAAAAACCGGATTCTGGAGATTGTGCTTTGGATACTCGGCCTGCTGATGATGATCCCGTTCGTGCTGGTTATTTTGACCTCCCTAAAGGATACGCAGACGGCCGGCCTGTTCCAGCTCAAGCTCCCGGAGGTTTTCCATTTTGAAAATTACAAGGTAGTCTGGGAGGAGGGCGCAATCCTGCAAGGGTTCATCAACAGCCTTTTGATTGCCGTGCCGATGTGCGTCATCTCCCTTGCCTGCGCCTCGCTGATGAGCTACTACATGGCCAGGGTCCGGACAAAGGCTTCCCGCCTGCTGTACACGTTCGTAATCATGGGTATGGCGGCGCCGCTTTCAATCGTCACCACGTTCCAGCTTTTGAAAAGTCTTGCGCTTCTCAATACGCGCATGGGCGTTATCCTCGTGCAAACGGCGCTCGAAATCCCGTTTACGACCTTCATTATGGTGGGCTTTATCGAAGGCCTGCCAAGGGAGCTGGACGAGGCGGCGACGCTCGATGGCTGCGGCCCGTACCAGATGTTCTGGCAAGTCATCCTGCCGCTGCTCAAGCCCGTGCTTGCGACAACGCTGATCCTCGCGTTTCTGGATTCCTGGAACGATGCGCAGGTTTCGCTGTTCTTCCTAAGCGATTGGACGAAGTGGACCATGCCGCTCAACATCAACCGTTTCTACCGGTACTATCAGCATGAGTGGAATTATATCTTCGGCAGCGTCTTTTTGACCACGCTCCCGGTTCTGATCGCCTATCTGTTCGGTCAAAACTACATTATCGACGGTATGACGGCAGGCTCCGTTAAGGGCTAAACGCAAACCGGAAAAGTTCACTTTCCGCACCAAACGCCGTTTTCACCCGCACGCCGGATGGAAGCGGCGTTTTTCCGTATCAGCAGGAATCGCCGGGCGGACGCGCCGCCGCTTTTCCCGTTGCCCGCGCAAAAGGTTCCCCGCCCGCTGCCGAAGGGGATGCGCTATATGCCGACGACATCCTCCACCGGTACGGAAACGACAACGCCGTGCGCCTCGCTGCGTACGCCGCAATGCTCCCCGATGGCCTGCATGATCGCATGCTTTTTTTCCGCATCGGCCAGTATGGCAACGATTTCCTTCTCCTGCTGAACCGTAATGTTCCAGAAGCGCATCGTTTCCTCGTTCGGCAACCAACGGCTGCTAATTACGGTTCCGCCGGTAGCGCCCGCAGGCCGTGCGGCCTCCATGACGGAATCGCTGTAACCCTGGTCCACAACGGCAAGTATCATGCTAAAGTGCGTACCCGACATCTGTATCACATCCTTTTTCGGTATCAGTACGTTATTGGCGTCCCCAAACGCCGTCAGTATTTGAAACAGCAGGCTGCTTGCGCCGGAAACAACCATTGTACAGGCTATGCCGTTGCTTGCCCCTGCAAGGCACAGCTCGGATTGCAATCGCCCAAGCATCCGCTGCGCAAAGGGCTGCGGCAACAATGAAAGCAGCATGACGCGCTCCGTACCGCCAAGGCCGAGCACTTCGAGCGTCTCGTTGGGCGCGGTACCCTGCGCATGCAGCCTGTACTGCATCGGCATACCGCCGCGATGGAAAAGCGCGGAAGCCTTCTTGGCAAGCTTTGGAGTCGTAATCAGCGCCAGCAGACGCATCTGCGCGGATACCGGATGCGGTAGTTCATTCGTCATCGGAGCATACCTCCAGCTCAATTATGGTATCATCTTCCCAGGTTACAGCCGCGCGCTTTGCCGCTTCGGCCAGTCTGCGCTGCGTTCTCCCGTACCGCACGCCCATAATCTGTATCGCGATGAGCGGCGTCAGCGCCACAAGCGCAACCACGCCGAAAGCATCCGCCATGCTATGCCCGCCAAGCGCCTCGCATGCGCCAAGGGAAAGCGGAAGCAGAAACGTCGTTGCCATCGGCCCGCTTGCCACGCCGCCGGAGTCGAACGCAATGCCGACAAAAATCGGCGGTACAAGGCGGGCAAGAACGAGGGAAAGAACGTATCCTGGCAGCAATATCCAAAGAATCGAAAGACCCGTCAGCACACGCAGCATGGCAAGGCCGACGCTGACCGAAACGCCGATGGAAAGACATCGATTCATGGAGCGTGCGCTGATAGCGCCGTTTGTTACGCTCTCGACCTGGTGGTTCAATACCTGTATGGCAGGCTCCGCCTTGACAATACAGTAGCCAATCAGCATGCCGATCGGGATTAGGAGCCATTTCCACTGCGACGACGCAAGCGTGTGCCCAAGCAGCGCGCCAACCGGTGAAAACCCGATATTTACCCCGCATAAGAACAGTACCAACCCAAGGCAAGTATATCCCATGCCAAGGAGCATGCGCAGCAGTTGCCGCCCATGGTACCGGCGCGTCAGCGCCTGAAAGACGGCAAACATCAATAAAACAGGTAATAGAGAGCCGAAAACCTCCCTGCAATAACGCGGAAGCGCCGTTAGGAATATACGCGCTACGTCCTGCGTCGTTTCTGCCGTCGGCACAGCCGCGGCGGAATAGGCCGCGTCTCCGCCCGGCTTAAAAAATATCCCCAGCAGCAGCACTGCCAATATCGGCCCAACGCTGGACAGCGCAACCAGGCCAAAGCTATCGTCCGCAGCCGTCTTGTCGCTGCGAACCGATGCGAGGCCGACGCCCATGGCCATGATGAACGGCACCGTAATCGGCCCTGTCGTCACCCCTCCGGAATCGAAGGCAACCGCAAGAAACGATTTCGGCACAAAGAAAGCAAGCAGCATAAGCCCCGCATACAGGACCGTAAGCAGGGTGGAAAGCCGAATCTGGAACAAAATGCGCAACACGGCCGCAGCGAGGAACAATCCTACGCCAGCCGCAACGGTTATAATCAGCGTCCAGTCCGGAACAACGGGTACCTGCGCGGCTAAAACAAGCAAATCCGGCTCCGCAACCGTGATGATAACGCCCATCGCAAACGCAAGCAGCACAACAGGCGTCCGCCGCCGGGTTTTCGAAATTTGTACGCCAATACCGCGTCCCAGCGGCGTCATCGTAATCTCCGTGCCCAGCTGGAACAGGCCCATGCCAAGGACCAGCATGAGCGCGCCGGCCAGAAACAACGCGACGGTGTCGAGCCGCATCGGTACAAGTAGCACGGAAAGCACCAGCATTATGCAGGTAATCGGCAGTACCGCCGCAAGGGATTCCATGGTTTTTTCCTTGAGTTTCGGGTTCAATACGGATGCTCCTTATCGTTTGGTATCGCGCCATCGGGGTATCCGATTCAAGCGGAAAGAACGTTATATACGCCCATTTGTTTTAACATATCATGCCATCGCCAACGAAGCAACGTCTCCGCCAATATCTTTATGCTTTGTTTATATGCATAATCTGGCGTTTTGGCAACCGTCGCCAATCTGCGAAATGCACAACGCGGACGCGCCGCCGCTTTTCCCGTTGCCCGCGCACGCCGGTTCTGCTATACTGAAACCCAGATAGCAAAGGAAGTGCAGATATATGTATTTAGCCGATGGCTGGCAGGATTTTGCCGTATTGGACGCGGGCAACGGCAATAAGTTGGAACGCTGGAAGGACGCGGTGCTGCTCCGGCCCGATCCGCAGGCGGTATGGTCGATGGACGACCACACGGCGGAGGCCGACGCCGTATACATCCGCTCCTCCACCGGCGGCGGGCACTGGGAATACAACCGGAACCTGCCGGAAAGCTGGCGCATCGCCTATCGGGAGCTACGCTTCCTTGTGCGGCCGACGGGCTTTAAGCACACGGGCCTCTTCCCCGAACAGGCCGTCAACTGGGACTGGATGCGCGGGCGGATAGAAGCGCACGGCGCGCCCTGCCGCATTTTGAACCTCTTTGCCTACACGGGCGGCGCGACCTGCGCGTGCGCGGCTTCGGGCGCGGAGGTCGTGCACGTGGACGCGGCCAAGGGCATGGTGGCCTGGGCCAAGGACAACGCCGCTGCGAGCGGGCTTGCTGCCGCCCCCAT
>CAYPLG010000025.1:15288-26685 GCA_964411535.1 uncultured Oscillospiraceae bacterium | reverse complement strand
AGCCGGCAATCATGCGCAGCAGCGTCGTTTTACCACAGCCGGAAGGGCCAAGCAGCGTAAAAAACTCGCCCTCCTGAATGTGCAGGCTTACGCCGTTTACCGCCGTAAAGCTGCCGTATCGTTTGATAACATCGCGAATGATGACCTCGTTGCTCATCCCAATACCTCCAAAGTTTACTGTTTGGCTTATACTGCAATGCATTCCTCACAATGGCCGCGCTTGTGCCGCTGTGAGCAGTGTACTACATATGTTTGTTATCGGAATGGGGGCGTCTGGTAGACGCCCCCAAGAACGATACGTTGCGAATGGCTTAGCCAACCATGATGTCCTGCCACTTTTCGACGATGGTGGCCTTCTCGTTGGCAGCCCAGTCAAAGTCGTAGTCCAGCAGATCGAGATCGGACAGCGCGCAGAGGCCTTCCGGCTCCACATCCGTGCGGACGGGGCGGCGCTTCCAGTTGACGTTCTGGTCAATCTGGCATTCCTTACCGGTGACGAAGTCGATGAAGAGTTTTGCGTTCTCCTCATTCGGGCAGCCCTTAACGAGCGCGACGCCGTCGGGTACGGCAGAGTTCAGCGTCGGATAGAGGAAGCCGATATCCGGGTTATCCGCATACAGCACGGCGGACTTCTCGATGGTTACGCCAATGGCGTATTCACCGGAAGCAACGAGCTTATGGCAATTGCCGGAGGAATCGGATACCTTGCCGTCCAGGTTGGCGTAGAAACGCTTTACAAAATCCCAACCCTGTTCATTGTCGCCGCCGGCAGCCTGGATCATGGTGCAAAGCTGCGTATAGGCGGAACCGGACTTGGCGGGGTTTGCATAGATGATCTGACCCTTCCATTTGGCGTCGGTCAGCTCTTCCCAGGTCTTCGGAGGCTCCTGGCCGTTGAGGAGCGTCTTGTTGTAGATGATAACCATCGGCAGAGGGGATTCGCCAATCCACATGTCGTCCGCATCCTTGAAGGCGTCCGCAATCACGTCGTCATTGGCGCAAACGTATGGCTGGAACAGATCCTTATACGCTGCGAGGGAGTCGGCGCCGCCGCCCCAGAGAACGTCGCAGATCGGATTTTCCTTCTCCGCGTCAAGACGCGTTGTCAACTCGCCGGTACCGGCGGCAACGAGTTCTACCTTGATGTTGGGATAGGCTTTCTCGAACAGGGAGATACCGGCTGCCAGCGGGTCGGCGTCATGCGGCGAATACACAACGAGGTTGCCAGTGTAATCTTCCGGCTTTTTGGCTTCTTCGACGGGCGCGGCCTCCTCGGCGGGGGCTGCCTCGGCTGCGGGTGCAGCTTCAGCGGCAGGAGCTGGGGCAGGTTCTGCGGCGGGTGCTGCGCATGCAAACGACGCGAACGCAAACAGTAGGGCAAGTGTTAATGCAATAGTTTTTTTCATTTGATGTGTTCCTATTCCTTTCATGATATGTACCGATCAATACCGGCAAAAAAAGTATAGCATGCAAAACAATATTTTGCAATCATTGTATGGAAAGGCGAAAAGCCTGTTCTACGAAGAAAATACAGCATGCACGTATTGTACAACAAGAACAAATCCGATATTGACAAAAGCGACAAAACCGCTAAAAGATATGGTATAATTAAAATAATACAATACAAGACAAGATAATCTTGCCTTACAAGAGGGAAATATGCGAAATAAGATCATTGCTGTTGTTCTTATGCTGTCGCTTGCATTGACGGCATGCGTGCCAAAGGCTGTCTTACAAATGGACAGTACGCCCACCGCAACATTGGCGGTTACGCCGGAGCCCACCGCTACGCCGCAGCCGACGCTGGACCGGGATGTGGCGATTGTTTATACAAACGATATACACTGCGGGAACAAGGATGCGATAGAGTATGCGTATCTTGCTGCGTTTGTGGACGAGATGGAGTCCGACGGCAACCATGTGTTGTTGGTTGACGCTGGCGACGCCGTGCAGGGCGGGCCGATCGGAACCGTCAGCAAGGGTGGCTACATTATCGAGATCATGAACAAGCTTGGATACGACGTTGCAACGATTGGCAACCATGAATTTGATTATGGAATGGACCGCTTTTTTGAGCTGGCAAAGCAGGCGGATTTTCCATATATATCCTGCAATTTCCGCAATATTGCGAAGGAGATACCGGTTTTTGACAGCTATAAAATCTTCGATTTCTCCGGCGTAAAAATTGCATTTGTCGGGATTTGTACGCCAAAGACAATTACAAGCTCTACCCCGATGTATTTCCAGAACGACGCCGGAGAGTTCATATACGATTTCTGCCAGGATAAGGACGGCTCCTTCCTCTATGAAACGGTGCAGGCCAGTGTCGACGCTGCGCGTGCGGAGGGCGCGCAATACGTTATCGCCCTCGGACATCTGGGAATCGACTACAGCACGTCGCCCTGGATGTCGACGGAGGTAATTGCCAATACCCATGGCATCGACGCGTTCATTGACGGGCATTCGCACACCGTGATGGAATGCGAGCGCGTCAAAAATCAGAGTGGCGAGTATGTGCTGCTTACGCAAACGGGGACCAAGCTTGCGCATGCCGGGATGCTTTTGATTACCAAGGATGGTAACATTTCCACCGGATTGGTCAATGTGCCTGCGGAGCCGGATGCAGAGATTAAGTCGTTTATTGAGGAGATGCAGGCGCAGTATGCCGAGCAGATGCAGCAGGTTGTTGCGCATAGCGACTTTGAACTCACCGTCAACCAGCCGGAGACGGATCCGCCGGTACGAATCGTCCGCAATGCGGAGACCAATCTTGGCGATCTTTGCGCGGACGCGTACCGCACGATCGGCGGCGCCGACGTCGGGTTTATCAACGGCGGCGGCGTCCGTGTGAGCATTGCTGCGGGAGACATTACGTATCAGGATATTATCAATGTGTTCCCGTTCGGCAACAATCTTTGTGTCGTGGAGGCAACCGGTGCGGAGATTTTGCAGGCGCTGGAGATGGGCGTGCGCGTCGTACCGGAGGAATCGGGCGGATTTTTGCAGACGTCCGGCTTGACATACGAAGTTCATACGTATATCAAGTCGCCGGTTGTGTTGACGGAGGACGGGCTGTTTGACAGGCTTGACGGCGAAAACCGCGTAAAGAACGTACTGGTGGGCGGGGAACCGCTGAACCTTGGCAAAAAGTATACGGTTGCGTGCCATGATTATATGCTGCATAACGGCGGCGACGGGTTTACCATGTTCATGGATAACGTGTTTGTCAAGGAGATGGTCATGCTCGACAACCAGATGCTGATTACCTACATGACGGAGAACTTGGAAGGGACAATTTCGCCGGAGTATGCCGATCCGTTTGGGCAGGGACGCATCGTTGCGGTGGAACAGAAGCCGACGGTATAGCGGAAAACTTTTCCGGGAACCAACAACGCTCCCTCGCTTATGGCGAAGGAGCGTTTGTTTTCGGTACCGGACAGAAAGGGCTTGCTTATTGCGGCTTCGGCGCGCCGCAGTTTGAGCAGAACTTGCCGGTATTGACCGCGCCGCAAGCGCAGGCCCATGAACCGGCCGGTGCGGGCTTGGGTGCGCCGCAGTTGGAGCAGAACTTACCGGTGCTGACCGCGCCGCATGCGCAGGTCCAGCCGTTTGCCGGAGAAGCCTGTTGCTGCTGCCCTGCATTAAAGAGCGAGTTGATGTTTGCGCCACCCGCCTGTGTTGCCATATTCATACCGGCAAACGCCATAACCGGGCCGGCATTCTCGTTCTTTGCGGCGTCCTGCATGGCCTGTGCCTGTGCGCTGGCAAGCACCGCCGCCGCCATTGTCGGATCCTTAAGGGCGGCCGCCTGTTGCAGCTGCTTAATGCGCTCCTCATCCGCTTCGGATGCGGTGACGCTGCTCACGCCGAAGGAAGCAATCTGAATCCCGCGTTCCTTGCCCCATTTTTCGGAGAGCACTTCGTTGAGCGCATCCGCAATTTCCTGCGCGTGGCCGGGCAATGCGCTGTAACGGATGCCCATATCGGAAATCTTCGCAAAGGCTGGCTGCAACGCGGTGAGCAGCTCGCTTTTGAGCTGGCTGTCGATCTGATCGCGGGTATAATCCTGCTCAACGTTGCCGCAAACGTTCGCGTAGAACATCAACGGGTCGCAGAACTTGTAGGAATACTCGCCGAAGCAGCGGATGGCGATATCGATGTCAAGGCCAACGTTTTTGTCGACAACGCGGAAGGGAACGGGATTGGCCGTGCCGTATTTGTTGCCGATGATTTCCTTTTTGTTGAAAAAGTAGATGCGTTGATCCTTACCGGGATCTCCGCCGAAGCCGATGCGTTTTGCGATTTCTTTGAGCGAGTCAAGCAGGCCTTTTCCGAACCCGCCGTAAAACAGTGACGGCGTAGTGGACGTATCGTAAAGGAATTCGCCGGTCTGGTCGGAGAACTCCACGACCTTGCCTTGATCTACAATAATCATGAACTGTCCTTCGTTGATGGCAACGATGGAACCGTTCGAGATAATGTTGTCGGAACCCTTTACGTTTGTGCCGCGCTTACCGACGCGATGCGCGCCCTTGCTGACGAGAACGTCGGCGGACATGGATTCGCAGTAAAAATACTCACGCCATTGATCGGCCAAAACACCGCCGGCCGCACCGGTGACTGCTGAAATCAAACCCATCGTACTAAACCTCCATAATTAATAATAATATTATAGCAATGCAGAGCAATTTTGTCGAGACAATGAGGGGGCGATTTCTATTCCGACACTGCGATTTGGCGACAGCGGCGTATTTGTGCGCTATTTGCAGCTGGCTTTACGGCGGGCGGGCTTTGACGCGGGCAACATGGACGGCATATTTGGTACACGCACACAGAATGCAGTGCTTTCGTTTCAGAAAGCGAACGGACTTACGGCGGACGGCATTGTTGGAAGGCGCACCTGGGCGGCGCTGTACCCATACCTTTCCGGTTATACGGTATACATCGTTCGGCGGGGCGACACTTTCTTTACGATAGCGGATCGATTTAACAGTACGGTGCGTGACATCGAAACGGCAAATCCGGAGGTGCAGGCGGAGAATCTGCCGGTCGGCACGCGACTGACGGTGCCCTTGCCATTTTCGGTTGTGTCGTCGGAGGTGCCGTATTCCTATGCGTACAATACGATTTTAATCGACGGTCTGACCGCGCGATATCCGTTTCTGAATGAATCGCGCGTTGGCCGGAGCGTTATGGGCAAGGCGCTCGATGTTGTGCGCGTTGGAACGGGAGATATTTCCGTCTTCTACAACGCTTCGCATCATGCAAACGAATGGATTACGTCCACGCTTGTAATGACGTATCTGGAGAACTATGCAAAGGCAATTGCAACGGGTGGAACAATCGGCGGGAAGGATGCCGATTCGCTTTCCGGGCGTACGACGCTGCATCTTATGCCGCTGGTCAACCCGGATGGCGTCGATCTTGTTACGGGTGCGCTGCCGGAAACGGACAGCTACTACCAGCGCGCTTCCGCTATGGCGGAATACTATCCGTCGATTCCGTTTACATCCGGGTGGAAAGCGAATATTTCCGGCGTGGACTTAAACCTTGGTTACCCGGCGGGATGGGAGCAGGCGCGAAGGATTAAGTATGCGCAAGGGTATACAAGGCCGGGGCCGCGAGACTTTGTCGGTACGGCGCCGCTTGCGGAGCCGGAGAATCAGGCTGTGTACCGATATACGCGCGAGAACGATTTCCGGCTTACGCTGTCGTACCATACGCAGGGGGAGGTCATCTTTTACCGGTACCTAAACTTTGATCCGCCGCGCGCAACGGAAATTGGCCGCGCAATGGCCAATGCCAGCGGCTATGCGCTGGAGGTAACGCCATACGACAGCGGGTTTGCGGGGTATAAGGACTGGTTTATTCAAACGTACAATCTGCCTGGGTATACAATTGAGGCCGGTGCGGGAACAAGCCCGCTGCCGCTTTCGCAGTTTAACGAAATCTACCGCGATAACGAGGGAATTCTTACGCTGGGGATGGAACTTGCCTAAGGATCGTGGTATACTAGCACACATGGAAAATGTTAAGAAAAAATCGTTTGTAAAGGGCGCGCTGATACTTGGCGTTGCAGGGCTGATCTGCAAGGTCATCGGCGCGTTCTTCCGCATTCCGCTGTACAATATGCTTGGCGACGGCATGCAGTATTATGAAGCGGTGTACCCGTTTTATTCCGCGCTGCTTGTGATTAGCTCCGCCGGATTGCCGACGGCCATATCGCGCATGGTTGCGGAGCGGGTAACCGTTGGCGATTATGCCGGAGCGAAGGTCGTGTTTCGGAAGGCGCAGGCGCTTTTGCTTGGCATCGGCCTTGTTACGACGGCCGCTATGCTGTTTGGCGCGGACTATCTTGCTGCAATGACGGTCGGCGAAGGCGCGGCGATTTCGTTTCGCGCGATGGCGCCGGCGCTTCTGATCGTGTCGCTGATGTGCGCATACCGCGGGTACTTGCAGGGCATGCAGCTTATGACCGGCACGGCCGTTTCCCAGGTGGTGGAGCAGGCGGGAAAGCTGATCATCGGACTGACGCTAGTAAAGCTTTGGATGCCGCGCGGGCTTACCTATGGCGCGATGGGCGCGGTGGTTGGCGTTACGCTTTCGGAATTGATCGCGCTTATCGTAATCGCCTGCTTCTATCTGCGTCGCCGGAAGGAGCTTATGCCGCAGCAGGCCTGCGGTGCAAGCAGCGGCGATCAGGGCATTATCCGCGGCTTGCTGGCCATTGCCATTCCGGTTACCATCGGCGCGTCCATCATGCCGATTACCGGCATCGTGGATGCTTCGATGATCAAGCGCACACTGATAGAGATCGGGTTTTCGGAGGCTGCGGCTTCCATGCGCTATGTCTGCCTGCGCAGCAACGTTACCAATATCATTAACATGCCCGCCGTGTTGACAACCGCGCTTGCGATGAGCCTCGTACCGGCGATTTCCGCTGCGCGCGCAAGCAAGGACATGCGTGCGGTGCATAATGCGTCTGCAATGGGCATTAAGCTTGCCATGCTCGTCGGATTGCCCTGCACAGTCGGGCTATTCGTGCTTGGCGGTCCGGCGATCGACCTGCTTTACACAATCGATGCGCAAAGGCTGAAGATTGCGACGGAGCTTATGTATACGGCTTCCATCGGCGTAGCGTTCCTTTCGCTCGTACAAACGATGACGGGCATTTTGCAGGGCGTTGGAAAGCAGCATATTCCCGTAATCAATCTTGCCATAGGCGGCGTTTGCAAGGTCATCATTATGCTGACGTTGATGCGCAACCCGCATATCGAGATTCAGGGCGCGGCCATTTCCACGGTGGCTTGCTATGCGGTGGCCGGGATTTTGGACACCCTGTATCTGATTCGATATATTAAACTGAAGGTCAACGTGCTGGATACGTTTATCAAACCGCTGCTTGCTGCGCTTGCGATGGGTGCGGCGGCGTTTTTCTCGTATCAGTTTTTCATTGCGCGCGTGCATTCGAATACGATTTCTACGCTCCTCGCCATAGCAGCCGGCGTTATTATCTATGCCGCGATTATACTGTTTTCGCGCATGTTTACGAATGAGGATCTATCGTTCGTGTCCTGGGGCCGGAAGCTTTCCAGCCTTTATAACCGAAAGAGAGGATAACGCGTGTTTACCATTACGATTGTTCCGCTGTCCGCGCCGGATGCAATGACGCTTGCCGCGCAACGCGCGCTTATGCAGGCGGACAAGCTTTTCTTGCAGACGGCGCGGCATCCTGCCGCAAACGTTGTTGTCTCGCTCCAAAAGCCGTATACCACGATGGACGATTTATACGATGCGGCGGAGGATTTTGACGCGTTGAACGCGGAGGTTGCCAAGCGCCTTGTTGCCGCCGGAACCTGCACCTACGCGGCAACCGGCAGTATCATGTCGTCCCAATTGCCTGCCATACGCGCGCTCTGTGAGGCGCAGGGCGGGGAGGTTGCGGTTTTGCCTGGCGTTTCGCTTGCCGCAGCCGCATTTTGCGACCTTCCGGCGGCGCGGGTCGTAACGGCGTTTTCTATGCCGGAGCGGCTCGACGTATCACAGCCTGTTGCGGTGGAGGAGCTTGACGACGCCATGCGCGCCGGTAACGCAAAGCTTGCGTTAGGGGAGTATTTTCCGGATGATTGGCCGATTTTTCTTTCCGAGCTTTGCGATGACGGCGGGTTTCGTCGGCAGGAATTGCCGCTGTATGCGCTCGACCGGCAAAAGCACTACAGCGCGGCGACGGTCGCTTACGTTCCCGCTGCGCCGTTTGAGGCAATGTGATCGGCCGTTTACGCGCGCCGGATGGCTGCCCTTGGGATCGCGAGCAAACGCACGAAACGCTGCGGGAACCGTTGCTGGAAGAATGCTACGAACTTCTGGATGCGATTGAAAGCGGCGACGACGCGCACATCTGCGAAGAGCTTGGGGATGTGCTGCTGCAAGTTGTTATGCATGCGCAAATCGCCGCAGAACAAGGCAGGTTTACGCAGCGCGATGTAAACAGCGAGATTGTCAAAAAGCTTGTGTACCGGCATCCGCATATTTTCGGAAGCGAAAAGGCCAATACTGCGGATGAAGTGCTGGTCAATTGGGATAAACTAAAGAAGACGGAGAAAGCGCAGAAAACGCAGTCCGACGTGCTGCGCAGCGTACCGAGGAATCTGCCTTCGCTGACGTTCTCCTACAAGATACAGAAAAAAGCCGCAAACGTTGGCTTTGATTGGGCGGATGCGGAAGCGGCGTTTCCGAAGATATCGGAAGAGTCCGGCGAGCTGATGCGCGCGATGCACGGCGACGGCGACGTGACGGAGGAGCTGGGCGACCTGTTGTTTTCTGTGGTGAACGTGGCGCGTTTGCTGCATGTGAACCCGGAGCTGGCGCTGCGTGCGGCGGCAGATAAGTTCACCCGCAGATTTGAGAAGATGGAGCGGCTTGCAACGGCGTCGGGCCGCAATCTGGAAGATATGTCGCTTGCGGACATGGACTTAATGTGGAATGCGGCAAAACTCCCCAAAGAATCTGCCTTTATTTAATTTCGGGCTTGCCAAACGCTGATAAGGCTGTTAAAATAGCAACGCAAACTAAAAATACTACGGAGGATTATAAAATGAACAAATCTGAATTGATCGCTGAAGTCGCCGCGAAAAGCGAGCTGACGAAGAAGGATGCGGAGAAGGCCGTCAACGCCGTTCTGTGCACCATCGAAGGCGCATTAAAAAAGGACGAGAAGGTCGCTCTGGTTGGTTTTGGCACGTTTGAAGCCAAGAACCGTCCCGCTCGCAAGGGCCACAACCCGCTGACCGGCGCCGAGATCGACATCCCCGCTTCCAAGTCGCCTTCCTTCAAGGCCGGCAAAGCGTTCAAGGATGCTCTCAACTAAACAATAATCCTTATGAGGCGCTGCGAGGAAACTTGCGGCGCCTTTACTATATCTTGTTGCTTTAACGCATGCTTTTTGTCGTTTGCGATTAAAGGCGCGGTTGACGTGCACGCGCTTGTCCTGATAAACTCTAAATATCGAATATCGTATTAAAGGAGAAAGTGTTATGGCAGAATCCCTTTGGAACGAGCTTGCAAAATGGAAAACCTATCATTGGGTGGAGCTTACGCATCCGCTGACGGAGACGAGCCCGTATTGGGAAGGAATGCCCAAGGGCGTTGTCTCGCTCAACCAGACGGTGGTTGATTTCCCGGAAATGGGACTTCGCATTCAGACGCAGAAGTTCCCCGGACAGTTTGGTACGCATATCGATTATCCGGGCCACTTTGTGGAAGGCGCCCGTCTCTCGGAGACATTCTCCGTAACGGATACGGTTCTTCCGCTGGTGGTACTGGACGTAAGCGCAAAGGCGAAAGCGAACTGCGATTACGAGCTTACGATACAGGACATTTTGGATTTTGAGGCCGAACACGGAAAGATTCCTACCGGAAGCTTTGTCGCTATGCGTACGGATTGGTATAAGCGCTGGCCGGATGGAGCCGCCTTAAGCAACGCCGACAGCGAAGGACATGAACATTTTCCCGGCTGGACGATGGAAACGCTGCAATTCCTTTTTGACGAGCGCGGCGTAGCCGGCACGGGCCACGAGACGCTGGATACCGACGCGCCCATCACCAGCACCGCCGTTGGGGATCTGCAATGCGAGCGCTACGTTTTGCAGCGGGATAAGTTTCAGGTCGAATTGCTTGCCAATCTGGACAAGGTTCCGGCTACGGGTGCAATCCTGTTTGTTACCGCGCCGCGTATTGTTGGGGCGAACGGACTACCGGTGCGCGCATGGGCGGTGTTTCAGTAAACAAGGCTTGCTTAGATGCGCTCTTTCCGGCGTTGGCGGGGGCACATGTATCGGAAAATAAACGTATATTGCTTGTGGCATGGAAAAGCATGAGCATGCGGTGAAACAAAAAAATGGTTGACAATCCGCAATTGTTGCCATATAATCGCGTAAAAGTGATGAGGCGGAAATAAAGCAGAGCGATGACCTTTTAGAGAGCGGGCGATGGTGAAAATCCCGCAGGAAACAACTTTGCAAATGGACCGTCGAGCGTGCGGGGGAAAGCATGTGCTGTGTATCCCGCAACGGATTGCGACCGTTATAGCGCAGGGGATGTGTTGGCATTCCGTAAAGAGCCCGCTATATGCGGGGAAGCAAGGTGGCACCGCGATAGAATCGCCCTTGTTCCATAAAGGAACAGGGGCGTTTATTTATTAAGGCGGCGACAAAATATAATAGAAAAGAAAGGAATTTGCCCTCTCGCCAACACCTGCGGGCAGGAGAAACAAAATGGAAAAGATGACGTACAAGGATTTCGACAACTATGTGAAGCAGTATCCGACGCCCGACGGCCGCTTTGGGGAGTATGGCGGAGCCTATCTGCCGCCGGAGCTTGTTCCTGCATTCCGGGAAATCGACGATGCATATGAAACGATCTGCCACAGCGCGCAGTTTATCAGCGAGCTGCGGCGCATCCGAAAGGAATTTCAGGGTCGGCCTACGCCGGTGTACCATTGTGAGCGGCTGTCCAAGCATCTTGGAAAATGCCAGATTTATCTCAAGCGCGAAGATTTGAATCACACCGGCGCGCACAAGCTCAACCACTGCATGGGCGAGGGGCTGCTTGCCAAATACATGGGAAAGAAAAAGCTGATTGCGGAGACCGGCGCCGGTCAGCATGGCGTGGCGCTGGCAACTGCCGCCGCGTACTTCGGGTTGGAATGCGACGTATACATGGGCGAGGTGGACATTAAGAAACAGGCGCCGAACGTGACCCGCATGAAGATGCTTGGCGCGCGGGTAATACCGGTTTCGCACGGCCTACAGACGCTTAAGGAGGCGGTTGACGCCGCGTTTGAGGGGTACATGAAGGAGTACGAGAACCTAACCTTCTCCATCAGGTCGAGAGTCAGCT
>CAYPLG010000025.1:0-15278 GCA_964411535.1 uncultured Oscillospiraceae bacterium | reverse complement strand
TGCGTTTGAAGCTTATATGGGTGAGTTTGAAGAGGCGATCTACTGCATCGGTTCTGTCGTCGGTCCGCATCCGTTCCCGAAGATGGTGCGGGACTTCCAGTCCGTCGTGGGCATCGAAGCGCGCGAGCAGTTCAAGGAGATGACAGGCCTGTTGCCGGACGTTGTGACGGCGGCCGTCGGCGGCGGCAGCAATGCGGCAGGCATGTTTATACCGTTTCTTGCGGACCCGGTGGATATTGTCGGCGTAGAGCCTATGGGACGCGGCAAGGGCGTTGGCGATAACGCGGCGTCAATGGCTTTCGGAAGCAAGGGCGTACTGCACGGCTTTGAGAGCATGCTGCTACAGGATGAAAACGGCGAGCCGCTGCCGGTGTATTCTATTGCAAGCGGCCTCGATTACCCGGCCGTCGGACCGGAGCATGCCTTCCTGCACGATTGCGGCCGCGTCCGGTATGAGTATGTTGACGATGAAGAGGCTATGGAAGCGTTCTTTAAGCTTTGCAGGTTGGAAGGAATCATCCCCGCCGTAGAGAGCTCGCATGCGCTTGCGTATGCCATTCGCTTTGCGCGCTCAAACGATACCGGCTCGATTCTGGTCAATCTGTCCGGCCGCGGGGATAAGGATATCGACTTCGTGTTTGAGAAGTATGGAACAGGCGATCGCTTCGTAAAAGATATATAAAATACTTGACGCGGCAATGCCGAAGTCAGTATAATGGCAAAGTGATTTTGGATGAGAGTCCGAAAGCGGGTGGCGGAGGCGACTTGCTTTCAGACTCTTTTTATGTAGTTGCAAGCATTATTTTGAAGGAGTAGCGCATATGTGTGGAATCGTCGGGTATACCGGCCCCAAAAACTGTGTTCCGATCCTGATGGAGGGCCTTACGGCTCTGGCATATCGAGGATATGATTCTGCGGGCGTCGCCGTATGGACCGGCAAGGATTTATCCCTGCGCAAATGCAAAGGGCAGATTGAAATGCTGGAAGACCTTTTGCGGGAGGATCCGGTTGCCGGAAACTGCGGCATTGGGCACACGCGCTGGGCGACGCATGGCGAACCCAACTATATCAATGCGCATCCGCATACCGACGGAGAAAAGACAATCGCGCTCGTACACAACGGCATTATTGAGAATTACCGTAAGGTGAAGGATATGCTGGAGAAGCGAGGCTGCGTATTCGTATCGGAAACCGATACGGAGGTCGTTGCGCAGCTGCTTGGCTATCTGTACCGCGGGAACGCCATTGCCGCGCTGAAGCAGGCTGTGCGTATGCTGGAGGGCTCGTTTGCGCTTGCGATTCTGTTTGCGGACGATCCGCACACCATCTATTGCGCCTGCAAGGACAGCCCGATGGTAATCGGCCATGGAAAGGGCTTTTCCATTGTGGCTTCCGATATTCCCGCGATACTGTCGCATACGCGCGACGTATATTTTATGGAGAACCGGCAGATTGCCGTGCTGCGTCCGGAGGCGGTCGTGTTCTATGACGAGCTTGGCGAGCAAGTCAACAAGGAGATCACGCACGTCGACTGGGATGTTGAAGCAGCGAAGAAGGGCAATTACGAGCACTTCATGATGAAGGAAATCTGCGAGGAACCGGAGGCGTTCAAAAAGACGCTGGAGCAGTATGTTTCCATTAAGGACAGCACGATCAAGCATGATATGTTTCCCTGGACGCAGGAGGAAGCGTGCGCGCTTTCCCGCTTCAGCATCGTTTCCTGTGGAACCGCTTATCATGCCGCGATGCTTGGCAAAAAATTTGTAGAGCACATGGCGAAGCTGCCGGTGGACGTGGATATCGCAAGCGAATTTCGTTATGGCGATTCTCTGCTCGAAAAGGGAGATTCCTTCCTGGTGATTAGCCAATCCGGTGAGACGGCGGATACGATTGCAGCCATGCGGCGCGCCAAGGCGCTCGGATGCCGCACATTTGCCGTATGCAACGTGATCGGCAGCACGATCAGCCGCGAGGTCGACAAGGTTCTGTACACGTATGCCGGGCCGGAAATTGCCGTTGCCGCGACAAAGTCCTATCTTACGCAGATGACGGTGCTGTATCTGCTTGCGCTGGATCTTGCGGAAAAGCGTGGCGAGATGACCCATGAACAGATTGCGGAGCGGATTAAGCAGCTTGCCGCAATTCCGGCGTCTATGCAGAAAATTCTGGATAACCGGGAAATGATACAGTATTTCGCCAGCCGGGAATTTGCAATCAAGCACGTTTTCTTTATCGGCCGCGGGATCGATTACGCGCTGGCGCTGGAAGCCGCGCTCAAGCTTAAGGAGATATCGTACATCCATTCGGAGGCATATGCCGCGGGCGAGTTAAAGCATGGTACGATTGCGTTGATCGAAGAAGGTTCGCTTGTCGTTACGCTTGCAACGCAGCCCGAACTCTGGCCGAAAATTGCCAGCAATATGGAGGAAGTGCGCGTACGCGGCGCGAATGTCCTCGTGCTGAGCAACGGGGAGTGGCCGGAAGGCAAGCAGCATTCGCATACCCAGTGGTCCATCGACGAGATGGATGCAACGCTTGCGCCGCTTTGCGCGATTGTACCGATGCAGCTGCTTGCGTACTATCTTGCTGTACAAAAAGGATGCTCTGTCGACAAACCGAGGAATCTTGCAAAGAGCGTTACCGTGGAATAGCTGCCGGTAGAAGCGCCTCCAAACGGGGGCGCTTCCGCATTTCGGAATTATACACATAAGGGAGGATGAGAGTATGACAAAATATATATTTGTAACAGGGGGCGTTGTGTCCGGATTGGGAAAAGGGATTACGGCGGCTTCGCTTGGCCGTCTGCTCAAAGCCCGTGGGCTGACGGTTGCGGCACAGAAGCTGGATCCGTATATCAACGTTGATCCCGGCACGATGAGTCCGTTTCAGCATGGCGAGGTATACGTTACGAAGGACGGTGCGGAGACGGATCTTGATCTTGGACACTATGAGCGATTTATCGACGAGGACTTGAACCGCTTTTCAAACCTAACGACCGGGAAGGTGTTCTGGAATGTGCTCAACAAGGAGCGGGCGGGGGAGTACCTCGGCGAAACGGTGCAAATCATTCCGCACGTAACCGACGAGATCAAGCGCTTTATATACAGCGTAGCGGAAACGACGAAAGCGGATGTGGTTATAACGGAGATTGGCGGAACGATTGGCGATATTGAAAGCCAGTCGTTTCTGGAAGCAATTCGGCAGGTTGGGCATGAAGTCGGCAGCGAGAATAGCTTGTATATTCATGTGACGCTTGTGCCGTATCTTTCCGGTAGCAACGAGCACAAGAGCAAGCCAACGCAGCATTCCGTCAAGGAATTGCAAAGCATGGGCATATCGCCGGACATAATCGTAATCCGCGTCGACGAGCCGGTTGAACAAAGCTTGATTAAAAAAATTGCGCTGTTTTGTAATGTAAAACCGGATTGTGTAATTGAGAATATGACAATACCGGTATTATACGAAGCGCCGATTATGCTGGAGAAGCATCATTTCTCGGACGTTGTATGCCGGGAACTGCGTCTTGATACGCCAGAGCCGGACATGCAGGGGTGGAATGACATGATAGCTCGCATACATGCAAGAACGGGCCGGGTAAGAATCGGTCTTGTCGGGAAATATGTAAAGCTGCACGATGCGTATCTTTCCGTTGCGGAGGCACTGCGGCATGCAGGCTATGAGAACGGGACAATCGTAGACATTGACTGGATAGAAGCGGAGGATATCACCGCTGAAACGGCGGAGGAAATACTTGGCGGAGAGGACGGAATCATTGTACCGGGCGGTTTCGGGGAGCGCGGCATCGAGGGGATGATTACTGCGGCGCGGTACGCGCGCGAATATAATAAGCCATATCTTGGCCTGTGCCTGGGCATGCAGATTGCTGTTATCGAATATGCAAGGAACGCAGCGGGCATGGATGGGGCCAATTCCGGTGAGTTTGACGCAGGTAGCCCATATAAAGTTATCGACTTTATGCCGGATCAATACGCGGACATGCAGAAGGGCGGCACGATGCGGCTGGGCAGCTATCCGTGCCGCGTACACGACGGAACGTTGCTTGCGGCGTGCTATGGAGAACCCGTGATTCACGAAAGGCACAGGCACCGGTACGAGTTCAATAATGCATACCGTGCGCGGCTCTCCGGCGCGGGACTAACGATTTCCGGTACTTCGCCGGATGATCACATTGTTGAAACGATAGAGGTTTCCGGGCATCCGTTCTATATTGGCGTACAGTTCCATCCGGAGTTTAAGAGCCGCCCGAACCATGCGCATCCTTTATTTGTAAAATTCGTTGCAGCTGCGCTTGGGACGTTTGATTTTCGGGAAATGTAAAATGTCTCAAGTAAAAGGCCCTGCGCTGCGTGCGTGCGTGCGGGGCCTCTTCTATTCGTCGTCTTTTATGATAGCCTTTATTTCGTCGAGAATGGATAAAAATGCTTCGACAACCACAGGATCAAAGTGCGTGCCGGATTCGCTTTTGATAATTTCGACGGCGGTGTCGAAGTCGTAGGGCTCCTTGTAACTGCGACGGCTGATCAAGGCGTCAAACACATCCGCAACCGCCATAATGCGCGCGCATATCGGGATTTCTTCGCCGCGCAAACGTTCCGGATAACCCGTTCCGTTCCAGCGTTCATGGTGGTAAGTTGCCATATCGATTGCCTGTTGCAGATAATTGTTTTCCTCCAGCTTTCCGATGGTTCTGGAGAGAATATCGCGGCCTGCAACCGTATGCGACTTAATGATTTCAAATTCATCCGGGGTAAGCTTTCCGGGCTTATTGAGTATTGTATCGGAAATAGCGATCTTTCCGACGTCATGCAGCGGTGCGGAGCGCGGCAGATCATGCAGGTACTCTTCCGTAAGCACGTCCGTGTAACGGTGCTCCTTCTGCAAGGCCCGGCCGATTGCCGCAACATATTTTTCGGTATGCTGTATATGGCTGCCCGTACAGGCGTCCCGGCGCTCAATCATGGTAGCAAAGCTCACGATAACGTTGTCTTGCATACGCTGTATCGTGTCCGCTTTCTGCTGGACCAACAGGCTTTGTGCATTGGTGAGCGAAATATAGTTAAGTACATCTGCGGCCATTTTAGATATGGAATCGTATAGATTCTCGATTTCATCTCCGGTATGTATTTGCAGCTCCGCAAAAACGCGGGATGTGCTTTCCCGCGCATGGTCGTCGTTAAAGGCGAACTGTTCCGCAGCATACGTCAATTGGTCAATGGGGGAGGAAATGCGGCTTTGCACAAAGAAGAGAACGAATGCGACGATGATAATTGTTGCGCCGATTAAGAGCGATGCAATACGAATCGCAAATACATAACGGTCTGCCCGGACTTCCTGCATGGAAACGTCCGCACCCGCATAGGCCTTGCATACGCCGTTGCTGTCATAGATCGGCTTGTAGACCGTCATAAGCCAACCGTAGGATTCGTTGGAGATAATTGGCGCGATTTCCTGCCCGGACAAAAGCGCCGCCCGGTAATCGTCAAAGGACTTGTCATATTCGACGGTTTCGCCAAGTATGCAGCCCGGAAGATCCGGCGTATCAAGGTCGAAAACGGTAATACAGTTTTCCGGCTGAATCTTGTAAACATACATATATAGTATTTCCGGGAAACTTTCCTGTAAGGAAACGAGCTCCTTTTCAACGGACTTATAATCGTCAGTTTCGATGCCGCCGGAAAGGAAACCATCAATCTTATCGCCCGGCACCAGGCGCACCATCATCTCCGCAACACCGCTGCAAAGATTCACATAGCGCTCGTTGGTCGTATCAATATAGACGGAAAGACTGATATAGACTGCAAGCGAACCAGGATTAATGCGGTCATAATAATGATCAACGTAATTTTGTTCCGAAGGGATAGCTTTCTTGTTGCTTTGACCGGCATATCGATACTCCTCTACGCCTTGTGTTCGTCGCGGGCAGCGTGGTCTGTCAGATAGATGGCGCCGTTTGGGAATCTATCAAGAAGTTTTGCGGGCAGCGCTTTGATGGAAAGAAATACAAGCAAAACTGTAATGATTTTATCGGCAAGATCAATGCCAAAATCCGCAGTAAGCTGCGCGATAAAGGGGGAGAGCCCAAACCGGTTGACAAGCAAAAGTGCATATGGCGATGAAACGCCGGTACCCATGCTAAGGCCGGATAAGGCCCAAGTCAAAAGGGAACCCAGCAGCCCGCCGACAATGGCAAACGGTATAGCGGTAATGCATGCGCTGCCAATGCGTGTAAACATACCTTTACGGGAAAACAGGGAGGATAGCAGAGCAAAAAGCACGCTGATGACGCCGTAATAGAGCGTTATGGGGTCGCCGATGGAGTTCAGCGCGTTGCTGAAAAATCCAACCATAACGCCGGGTAAAATACCGCCTAGTGCAGAAGCAACGATCGTGCCAATGGAATCCAAAAACAGCGGCAGGGAGAGCAGAATTGCAACCTGTGCAAGCAAAATATTCAAAACGATGCCAAAGGGTACAAGAAGGATCGTTTGCAAATTAAACAACTTGTCCGTTTCCGGTTTCATATGTGCGCTCCTCTACCGTGACTAAATGCGGGTTAGCGCTGCAAGCGCGTTCAGACTATGCGCGGATGCGGTCGATTACCCTGCGAAAATCGGTCGTGTTCCAGATGACGGGCACAGGATAAATGGGGTTGGCTTCCTTCATGGCCCATTGGATCATCTGTGAAATATCCTTTTCGTCAATGAAATCGAACTTATCAACGATTCCCATATCCTTGTTCATGCGGCGTATTTCGCGGATAAAGGCCTTGGCTTTTTCCTCATCGTCCTTGCCGGGAATGTCAACGATTTCGGCAAGCCGCGCAAGCTTATAGTACACAGCCGGGCCAAAATCCTCCATGACATACGGAAGAATGACAGCGTTGGCAAGGCCGTGCGGCGTGCCGTACAATCCGCCGAGCGTATGCGCAATCGCGTGTACATTTCCAACGCATGCCCGCGTAAACGCCGCGCCCGCATAGAAGGAGGCAAGCAGCATATTCTGGCGTGCTTCAATGTCATGCCCGTCCGCGTAGCATTTTTCCAAATTGTCGAATATCAGCCGCACAGCTTTTTCGGCAAGTTTGTCCGTGGATTTGGGCGCCAATATATTGGTATACGCTTCCACGGCATGCGTCAGCGCATCCATGCCCGTTGTCGAGGTGATGTGCGGCGGCAGCCCAACCGTCAGTTCCGGGTCCAGAACAGCGTAGCGGGGGATCAGGCAAAGATCCTGTATGGCATATTTATGATGCGTACTGCGGTCCGTGACGACGGCAGCAATCGTGGTTTCGGAACCGGTTCCTGCGGTTGTTGGCACGGCAAATATGGTGGGAATGCGCTTTAGCACGCGCAGCGTGCCGCCCATCTGCGCGATGCTTTGGCGCGGCTTTGCGACCCGCGCGGCAGCGGCCTTGGCGCAGTCCATGGAACTGCCGCCGCCAAAGGCAATAAAAGCGTCGCACGCATTGTCAAGGTAGGTCTTGCGCGCGGCCTCAATATTCTCGATGGAAGGATTTGCTTCTGAGCCGTCAAAGAGCACGTAGGCAAGGCCATCCGCTTTGCATGCTTCATACAGGCTGTTGAGCAAACCGATTTTCGGGAGCATGCCGTCGGTTACGATAAGGACCTTGCGAAAGCCCTTTTGCAGGATGAAGGCAGGGAGTTTCTGGATGCTGCCGGCGCCTTCAATAAGCTCCGGTTGCCGCCATGGCATAAGGTACATGCCGCGCGTCAATACGAACTGAAAGATACGATACCAGATCTTCTTTAACGTCCACATTGTTTGGTGACCTCCCGATAGCAAGATAGGAAATGAAAATAATATATCAGCGGTACTCATTTTAGCATGTCTTTTGGATTGACACAAGAGAAAATGCATGGGATAATCGCGGCATGATCAAACGGGTTATCGCGTTTACAGCGTTGCTTGCGGCGCTTCTGATGCATGTATCCGGCTGCTGCCGCGTGCAAACGCCGGAAGAGATCGATTTTTTTGCCATGGATACGTTCATGCAACTGGAAGCTTACGGCGAGAACGCTTCAAAAACGCTTTCGGAATGTCAGGCGGAGATTAGGCGTATAGAATCGCTTTTATCGGTCTCTTCCGCTTCCGGCGATATCTATAGAATCAATCATGCTGCTGGGGAACCGGTGCCCGTTACACGGGAAACGACCATGCTGCTTAGCGAGGCGGTTTCTGTTTGCGCGGAAACGGACGGTGCGTTTGACCCGACGGTATATCCGCTTGTTGCGAATTGGGGCTTTTTCAATAATGAGCAGCACGTGCCGGAACCGCAACATATTGCTTCGCTTTTGCCTCTTGTTGGGTGGGAGAACATATCGATTGCCGGTCAAACGGTTACAATACCGAATGGAGCGGGTATTGATCTTGGCGGTATAGCAAAAGGTTATGCGACGGACCGGCTGGTGTCCATACTTCGACAAGGCGGCGTGGAAAGCGCGCTGTTGTCGCTCGGCGGGAACGTGTATGCGTTTGGCGGCAAACCGGATGGGAGCGCTTGGCATATCGCGATTCAGAACCCTGCGGATGCAGCCTCGGTTATAGGAACGGTCGCGGTAAAGGACCTGGCTGTTATCACCTCCGGAATCTATCAACGGAATTTCACCGTTGACGGCGTAACATATCATCACATTCTGGATCCGAAGACGGGATACCCGGCAAACACAGGACTTTCATCCGTAACCATCATATGCAAAAATGCTGCGCGTGCGGATGCGCTTTCTACTGCTTTATTTGTGATGGGATATGACCGCGCGATTTCCTTTTGGCGTAATAGCGGCGATTTTGCTGCAATATTTGTCGATCTAAACGGAACGGTGCGCTATACGGAGAACGCCATCTTTGTTCCGCTGGCGTCTGACGCGATTAAAATCTCGAAATAACTCGATATTTCTCAAATTTTTTGCTAGATTCTCGAAAATATCAGATTGACTTGAATATCAATTTTCATGGGGCTATTGTACTACTTGGTAATAACACATCTATCAAAAATCTACAAAACTTGAAGGGGGACACCATGAGAACAAGAATCGAAAGGGAACTATTGATGTTGGGCGCACCGACTGGCAGGCTTGGGTATGTACAGATGGCATGCGCGCTGGAACTGATCGTAAAGACTGAGCAAGTTACCAGTACGACAAATGTGTTATACCCAATGGTTGCCGAGCGTTGCGAAACGAAAGCAGCCAGGATTGAACGAAACGTACGTGAGGAGATCAAGGCTATTTGGGCATACGGGAACCAACACAGACTCGACCAGCTTTTCATTAACAGAGGGAAATATCCACCGGGGAACAAAGAATTTCTGTATACGATCGCGCGGCATTTGCAGCAGAGCTCCTGACAAAACAATACATACATACAGTACATGCCGGTTACCGAATTCACATTGACTTGCCATCCTGATAAGTGTTATTCTTGTTGAAGAATTACGATGGAGGCTGTTTATGCGAGTTACCGAGTCAACCGGCATTGCTTTGCATAAAGCATTCGACGTGCAAACCGGCGTAACCGCGTTTGTCGGCGGCGGTGGCAAGACGACGGCCATGCTTTCCATCGCACATGCGTTAAGCGCGCAAGGCAGCGTGCTGGTGACAACAAGTACGCATATCTTTCCGCCGGTAACAATGCCGGTGTTGCACGACCCATCTGCTTTCGAAATAGAAAATGCACTAATGCATGCAAATCTCGTCTGCATCGGTACACCGGAGGCAAGTGGTAAGCTTTCCAAGCCGTCGATTCCGTTTGCGGAGATGCGGTTGCTTGCCGACTATGTACTGGTAGAGGCCGACGGAGCAAAAGGTATGCCGCTCAAAGCGCCGGCAACGCATGAACCTGTGTTGCCAAAGGAGACCGCGCTTGTTATTGCCGTGGCTGGCCTGGATGGAATTGGGCGAACGATTCGGGAGGCGGCTTTCCGCCCTGCGTTATATGCGGCAGTGCTGGACGTGGATGATGAAGCGCATATTGTTTTACCATCGGACGCTGCGGCCGTACTTTGCAGTGAGAACGGGCAGTATAAGGATGTAAGCGCACGGATGCGCTTTTCGGTTTTGCTGAATAAGGCGGACGATTTTGCGCGAATCGAGATTGCGCGCAAGATCGCTTTAGCTTTGGATACTGCACGCGTGGAGCGTACAGTCATAGCAAGTTGCAAGGAGATGAGGATGTGCTGATATGGGTTCGAGGCGCAGGGGACATTGCGTCCGGTATTGCGGTGCGGCTGCATCGCTGTGGGTTTTCCATTGTGATGACCGATTTGCCGCAACCGACCTCCATTCGCAGAACGGTTTGTTTTTCGGAGGCGATTCTGCATGGAAATGCGACGGTGGAGGACGTGACGGCGCAGTTTGCGAAGACGCCGGAGCAGGCGCGCGACATAATGGATGGTGGCGCCATTGCGGTTCTGGCCGATGAGACGGGTAAGAGCGTCCGTTTGCTGCAACCGGATGTCGTGGTGGACGCGATTCTTGCAAAGCGCAATATCGGAACCCGGATAGACGATGCTGCATCCGTAATCGGCGTCGGGCCGGGGTTTACCGCCGGCGTGGATTGCCATGCGGCGGTGGAAACGATGCGCGGGCATACGCTTGGCCGCGTATACTATCAAGGCGGTGCGCTGCCAAATACGGGGATACCCGGCAATATCGGCGGATTTACGCTGGAGCGCGTGTTGCGCGCGCCCTGCGACGGCGTATTCGCGGGGGTTAAGCAAATTGGCGACGCCGTGCAGGCGGGCGATACATGCGCCTATGTGGGGGAAGAACCGATGAAGACAACCATTTCCGGCATCTTACGCGGGCTGTTACCGGACGGCCTGTATGTACATGCGGGGATGAAGAGCGGCGATGTGGACCCTCGTTGCGCACTGTCGCATTGCTACACGGTTTCCGATAAGGCGCTTGCCGTTGGCGGCGGCGTGCTGGAAGCAATACTGCATTTTTCAAAGGGGAAGGATGGGTCGCATGGATACGGAAATTAAACTTACGAAGCTGGCAAAGTGCGCTGGATGCGGCGCAAAGGTTGGCGCAGGGACGCTTGGCGCGTTGCTTGGCGGTCTTCCCGTGCATACCGATCCAAATCTGCTCGTCGGATATGATCGTTCTGATGACGCGTCCGTATATAAAATCAGCGAGGAGATTGCCATTGTGCAGACGATGGACTTTTTCCCGCCAATTGTGGACGATCCCTATCTTTTCGGCCAAATTGCCGCAACAAACGCGCTTTCCGATGTATATGCCATGGGCGGGGAACCAAAGCTTGCGCTCAACATGCTTTGCGTACCGCAGAAGATGCCGGAGGAGGCCGTGCGAGGCATCCTGGCGGGCGGATACGACAAGGTATACGAAGCGGGCGCAATCATCACCGGCGGGCACAGCATATTTGACGACGAGCCAAAGTACGGTCTTTCCGTTACGGGCTTTGTGCACCCGGATCGTGTTCTGAAGAATTGCGGTGCAAAGCCTAACGATGTGTTGCTGCTTACCAAACCGCTTGGCATCGGCATTCTGACAACGGCAAGGAAGGCCGACATGCTTACGAAGGCGCTTTCCGACCGGATTAACACATTGATGTCCACGCTGAATAAAGCAGCGCGCGACTGCATGGTAAAGTACCGCGTGCATGCCTGCACCGATGTTACGGGTTTTGCGTTGCTGGGACATTTGTGCGAAATGATGCAGGGGTCGGAAACATCGGCGATTCTGCAAACAGCGAATATTACCATACTTCCCGATGCGTTGGATTTTGCGCGTATGGGCATTCTGCCGGAGGGGATGTATAGAAACCGCGCGTTTGCCGAGCCGTTTGTTGCCGCGGGGGAAACGGAGCTTGCTGTGCAGGATGCGTTGTACGACCCGCAGACGTCCGGCGGGCTGCTGATGGCGGTGGACCCGGAAGACGCGGACGCACTGTTTTTTGAGCTTTCACAATGCGTGCCGTGTGCGCAGCGCATCGGTACGGTTGTCGAGCGCGTCGAGAAGAGCATTATTCTGCAATAACGTTTTTGCAAAACTATATTGCTATCTGCAAGCAGTCAGAAAAAGCTGGGAAACGCCTGGCTTTTTTGATATTCTGCACAGTTGTCTTGCAGGTAGATATGATTCAATAATATATCATTTTCTATCGTTATTCTCACTTGCAGATAACGAAATGCTGTGCTATAGTATTTGCGAAGAATGTCGGTATGAGCCGAAAAACAAGACATGAGGGATACAGTATGAAAAAGAGGAATTGGCTTATTATTCTTACGGGTATCATAATCGGTGCGATTGCGGTAGCGCTGACGGCACTGGGGAATCCGGGCAACATGGGCTTTTGTATTGCATGCTTTTTGCGCGATACCGCAGGCGCGTTGAAGCTGCATACGGCCGGCGCCGTCCAATATGTACGTCCGGAGATCATCGGCATTGTGATTGGATCGACAATCGCGGCGGCCTTTGCAAAGGAGTTCAAACCGCGTGGCGGTTCTTCGCCGATGACGCGTTTTGTAATCGCGATATTCGTGATGATCGGCGCGCTGATGTTCCTCGGCTGCCCGCTTCGCATGATGCTGCGCATTGGTGGCGGTGATCTCAACGCGATTGTAGGGCTTGTCGGCTTTATTGCCGGTATACTTGTCGGTACGTTATGGCTGCGCGGCGGATTTTCCCTGCGTCGTGCGTATTCCCAGAGCCTGACCGAAGGCGGCGTATTTCCGCTGATGATGGCTGTCTTAACGGTGCTGTTTGTTGCGGCGCCCAGCCTCTTTGCCTTCTCGGAGGCCGGCGCTGGCCCCGGCGCGCTGCATGCGCCGATTCTGGTTGCGCTGCTTGCGGGTCTGGTTGTCGGCGCGCTCTGCCAGAGAACACGCTTTTGCACCGTGGCGGCAAGCCGTGACGCCATCATGTTCAACGACTTTTCCATGCTGTGGGGATTCCTTGCTGTAATCGTTACGACTATTGTCGGCAACGTCATCCTTGGCAAGTTCCATGTTTCGTTTATCGAGCAGCCTGTCGCGCATACGGATGGGCTTTGGAACTTTCTTGGTATGGCGCTTGTCGGTTGGGGCAGCGTATACCTTGGCGGATGCCCGCTGCGTCAGCTTGTTCTGGCGGGAGAAGGAAATTCCGATTCGGCCGTTACGGTTACGGGCTACATCGTTGGCGCGGCGCTCTGCCACAATCTTTCGCTTGCCTCCTCCGGCAAAGGGCCGACCGCAAACGGCATGATCGCGGTAATCATCGGCTTTGTCGTGTTGACGGTGATTGGACTTATGAATAGGGAAAAGGAGTAATCAAATGATTCATATAGATGCAAGAGGGCTTTCCTGCCCGGAACCGGTTGTTCGCGTACAAAAGGGTATTGCTGTAAGTCCGGAAGGCTTGACCGTGCTCGTGGACGCAATGGTTTGTGTTGAAAACATCAAGCGATTTGCCGCGTCGCGCGGGTATAGCGTAGCGGTTGCGGAAAACGACGGCGAATACGCGTTAACGCTTGCAAAGGCATGAAACAGTATATCGCAACCTTTCACACACATCTTTCCGCGATGCGCACGGAGCGCACGCTGCAAGGCAAAAACGTTGCGGCGAAGCTTGCGCCCGTTCCAAGAACGCTGTCCGCAAGCTGCGGCACATGTGTGCGCTATACGGCGGATGACGCCATGGAGGCATGCATGGATCGCGACTTTGAAAAAGTCGTAGAGTTGTGCGGGGAAGACGCGTATATTACCCTGTTTGAAAACGAATAGCAAGAGTCAATTAAATGAAGAAAGCCGCGCATTGCTCTTTTTCGGCGATGGCTAAATGTCAAGTATAAATGCGAAAATTGAGTAAAAATTTTTCTAGGGCGCTAAACTTGTTCCATCACGCCGGGGGATATCCCCCGGCGTCGCGCCGCCCAAGATGGCCTCCATGTACTTCTCGAATTGCTCCTGTGATGTGTGATACCCAAACTGTTTTCGCGGGTAATTGTTCAACCACTCCTCGGTGGATTTGATTTGCTTCACAGTCACGCGCCGGAAGTCTGTACCCTTCGGGAAGTGCCGACGGAGCATACGGTTCTGGTTCTCGTTGCTTCCTCTTTCGCTCGCGCAATACGGGTGGCAGTAGAACATCGTCGTGCGCTTGCCGCCAAATACTGAGCGCTGCATGCCATCGCAATCGGAGAACTCGCTGCCGTTATCAACCGTTATGCTGATGAATATACGCGAGAACAGTTTTCCATACTTGCGTTCGAGCCTGTCTAGCGCAGACACAACGCTCGCGGCGGTTTGGTCGCGCATCGGAATGACGATCTCCTGCCGCGTCTTGCGTTCCGTAAGCACAAGCATTGTGCGCTTTGTGCCTTTCTTTCCTTCAACGCAGTCCATTTCCCAATGGCCGAACTCACTGCGAGTATTGATGCTCTCTGGCCGACGTTCGATGCTTTCACCTTTCGGAGCGCGAGCCGCGCGTCGAACGTGATTGTACTTTCTTTTCCGATTCCCCTTCACCGGCAAGTCTTTGTTGGATAGCCGAAGGAAAATGCCCTTGTCTATGTAGCTGTAAAGCGTTGACGGGCATATGGTAACGGAGAACGACAGGCCCTGCGCTGTGATTTCACCAAGCGCGGCAGCTGGTGAGTATAGTTCGTTCACGATTTTGTCCTCAATGAATGCAGCAAGCGCATAGTCGTTGCCAATCTTCAGCGGAGCACCCTTCGCGGCCAGATGCTCGTCGTATTTGCGTTGCGCAATGTCCGGGCTATACCTATCGTCCGTAGTCAGGTCACTGTTCATGTGCATGTATCGACCGCGCTTCACTTCGCGGTATATTGTGCTTACGTGTACATGTAGCATGTCCGCAATGTCTCTGGGTGTGCGCCCTACGTTCAGGTTCGCTTCTATGCGAAGCCTGTCCGTGTGTGTAAGCTGATGCCAGTGCCGTGCCATATTATCGCCTCCTTGCGGTGCTTGTTTTCTCACCGCAATAGAGACGCTACACGGAGCATTGCCCGATAGACAGGGCAGAATACCTAAACGCGATTAAGTGGTAGTTGCAACTGGTTGCAACACCATCAAACGCGATTGCGCGGATATCGCTTCTCGAAAGCGGTGACGATGCGTATTAAGTCTTCGTCCAAATATGCCAACGCCGACATGCCAAACCCTTGCGGGATGCCGTAGTACGCCTCTGCAACGCCGCCGGTGATGGCGGCAACAGTATCGCTGTCTCCGCCGATGGATATAGCGTTGCGTATCGCATCCTCGAATCCGGTCG
>CAYPLG010000024.1:6696-26751 GCA_964411535.1 uncultured Oscillospiraceae bacterium | reverse complement strand
CCGCCCAATATCAAGAGTCGTTTCAATGATTTTTCCCCTTATATGAATTCTCACAGCCTATAAATGCACATACCAAAGCCATGATAACTATGTACCATTATAGTGAAATTTCGTTTTTCGTCAATCGCCGCCGCCGATACTTTCCGAATTATCGGCAAAAATGAAGGCCGCGTCCGGGCGGGCGCGGTCTTTTAAACTGCTAACTTCCTTATGGGGTTTTACAATGTCTTGTTTATTGCTGTCAGTCTGCTACGTACGGCAGCAGGGCAACGATGCGCGCGCGCTTAATGGCGATTGCGAGATCGCGCTGATGCTTGGCGCATACGCCCGACATACGACGGGGCATAATCTTGCCGCGCTCGGTCACGAACTTCTCAAGGGTACGGATATCCTTATAGTCGATGCTCGTGGCTTTATCAACGCAGAACTTGCAGACCTTGCGACGGCTCCGTCTCGGACGGGGACGCATTTTACGATCTTCCATGGTGCAAGCCTCCTGATATAGTAGTAATCGACCGGCGGCATTTCAGCCGCAGCGGCCTTAGAAGGGAATGTCGTCAGACTGGATATCGGTGAATCCGGCCAGATCCTGCGGGTCCGCGGGGACGCCCTTCGAGGAAGGAGCGCCATATCCGTCGTCCGTGCTTGCGCCCTTCGGCGTAAGGAACTCAACCTCGTCGGCCGATACATCCAGCGACATACGGGTGGTGCCGTCCTTGGCTTCGTACGTACGGGCTTGCAGCTCCCCGACTACGGCAACCTTGCGGCCTTTGGCAAGGTAGCGCGCGCATACGTCGCCAAGCTGACGCCAGGCGTTGATGCGGAAAAAGTCGGTGGTCTTCTGCCCGTCGGAGCCGGCAAAACGGCGGTCGACAGCAATGGTAAACGAGCAGACGGTCACGCCGTTTGGCGTGGAGCGTGTCTCCGGATCGCGAGTCAGGTTCCCAATCAACGTGATCTTATTCATGCTTTTACCATCCTTTCAATGCTGTTTACGGTTACGCTTCCTTGCGGGTAACAAGGTAGCGCAGGATCTGCTCGTCGTTCTTAAAGTTACGCTCAAGCTCCTTCGGGAACTCCGCGTTACTATTGAACGACATCAGTACGTAATAGCCCTCGGTCTTGTAGTTGATTTCGTAAGCCAGCTTGCGCTTGCCCCACTCGTCAACCGCCACGACTTCACCGCCATTGCTTTCCACGATTCCCTTGAACTTGTCTACGGATGCGCGGGTTGCCTCTTCGTCCAGATCGGGTACAATAATGTACAGAACTTCATATTGATTCATTCATTTCACCTCCTTATGGTCTGTTGGCCCCGCGGTAAACGCGGAGCAAGAAGGACGTTAGCAACGGCAAGTATATCACACGGTTTTTTCGATTGCAAGCTTCTTTCCCCTGCAAATTACACAATTTTCGGAGGAAATGCGCAGACGTCAGCCCGCTTTGCCCGCAAGCTTTTCGATGGCCTCCGCCATAACGACGGTGTTAAAGCGAATCTCGTCGAGGCCGCTGGATTCATCCGGCATGTGCGCCTCCTCCGGGCCGCATTCCGGCTCCGCGCCGAACGCCACGGCATTGACGAAGGAACGCGCGTACGTCCCGCCGCCGATGCAAATCGACTCCGCGCGATGCCCGATATTCCGCTCGTATATATCGGTCAGCACGCGCACAAGCTCGCTCTTTGGTGAAACGAAATGCCCGGCCGAAATTTTCTCATACACGCGCACAAAGCCCAGCGCCGCAAGCGGCGCGTCCAGCTTTTGCAGCAGCGCCTCCGCGGAAAGGGAAAACGGATGCCGGCAATCCAGCGTCAGCCGTACGGCTTCCCCGTCCCATTGCAGCATGTCGGGGGAAAGCGTCAGGTGGCCGGAAACGTCGGTTACGTCCACGTCGAATCCCTCGCCGTGCGTATCCGCGCCCAGCAATGCATGCAGGCCCGTAGCGACAAGCAGATCGTCGCCGGCAAGCGGCTGGTTCGCCAGCACGCCCAGCAGCGCGGTCAGCGCATTGTTCGCCAGCTCCGGCATGGCTGCATGCCCGCCGCGTCCTTCGCAGCGGATTTTGCACCCGTCCACCGTCAGCGTCACGTCCTCGCGGCAATCCGCCCGCTCCGCCGGAAACGCCAGCGTCGCCTCCGCCTCGCCGGGGATGACGTTGGCCGCAATGCCGCAATCGATCCGCACGTCACTATCATGCATCCTGCGCTCGTATGTCGTCTGACAAATGCCCATCTCCGAATGGACGACCGGATAGCTGCCGTCGGGCGTAAACGCCACGTCCGGGTCCGGCTCCGTCTTCTTGTACCGGTCGATGCAAAGCCACCCCATCTCCTCATCGCATCCCAGGAAAATGCGTACGCGGCGGCGCAGGGGAATCCCCGCCTCCTTAATGGCGTAAAGCGCGTACAAAGCGCTAATGGCCGGGCCTTTGTCGTCGATCACACCGCGGCAATACAGCCTGTCATTGCGGATCTCCGGGCGGAAGGGATCGCTCGACCATGCAGGACCGGCGGGCACAACGTCAATATGCGCCATGATCATCAGCATCTCCTCCCCCTCGCCGTAATCAATCGTGCCGCAATAGCCGTCCAGCGACTGCGTATTCGGAAAACCAAGCCGGTTGGCCAAATCCAGCACATACTGGAGCGCGTCATGGACGTGCCTGCCAAACGGCATGCCGGGCAGCGCCTCCCCGCGCGAAACGCTCGGTATCGCGCAAAGCTCGGAAATGGATTGTATCTGGTCGTTAAACGTATCGTCAATAATCTTATGCAGCATGCTATGCCCTCCGTCTCCTGATTTGCCTGTATTATACTACAGCAGCGGCGGTTTAGATACAGCGGCTTTCCCGTTCGCAAGGGAAAAATCCGTCCATGGGTATTGGAATGTGCCGCGCGGTTTTGTATAATCAGGTAAAATATGGATTATTGGAGGGATTCTCATGGGCTTTCTGAAAAAACTGTTCGGCATCGGCGTAACCGCCGGCGCTACGGTTGCGGCAGTGCGCGTTGCGGATAAATACAAGCAAAACAATCCGGACGGCGTACCGGATGTAAACGGCGACGGCAAGGTCGATTACGAGGATAAGCTTCTGGAGGTGAAACGGGCCGCTTCCGAGGTATATACCGAGGCCAAAGAAAAAGCGCCCGAATACGCGCAAAAAGCGAAGGACGCCGTAAACGACGCGTTTGGCGCAAAGCAATAGCGATGCGCTTTTTCGTCTGCTGATCTGCCGCCGAGCGTCGGTTGCGGGCGACGGGGGGACCTTCGCCCGCAACCGGCCCAACAGCAGTTCGGGCAGTGCCCGAAGACTGATTCCTGCGCCTATTATAGCGCAACGACTTTCAAATCAGTCATAACAGTGTAGCATAGAATTCCCAAAAGTCAAAACTGGATATTCTATCCTTCGCATCCGTTACGCCATCGGCGCCGGATGCTTTTTGTACGTGAGAAGGGAAACGCAGACAAGCGCGATACCGCAGGCAATCGAGCCCGGCACGGCTGCGCCCAGCCCGAAGGGGAGCCCGGCAATCTGCCACAGGATGCTCACGACAAAGCCCGCGCCGATGCCGGACAGCATACCAGCCTTTGTCGCCTTCTTCCAGTACAGCGCGGCAACGGCGGGAAGCCCGACCGAAGCCGCGTAAAACGTCCATGCGAACATCAGCGCGTCATAAGCGTTCTTGATATACAGCGCAATCACCATGGCCCCGACCGCCAGTACGGCGGAAAGTATGCGGGAGATGAAAACTTCCCGCTTGCTGGTCATGTCCGGCTTGATGGTTTTCCCGATATCCTGCACAAACGTCTGCGTGGAAATCAGCAGATAGGAATCTGCGGAGCTCATCATGACGGACAGCAGCCCCGCAAGCGTAAGCCCGGTAAGGCCAGCCGGCAGCATCCGGATGACCATCGCCGGAATCGTTGCATCGGCGGTGCCGTACTCCGCGATAATGTTCGGATACAGCTTAAACGCGCAAAGGCCGATAACAAGCGTAATAAAGATGGTGAGCGCGTATATGCTCGTTCCCCAGAACATGCCGCGCTTGGCCGCTTTCCTGCTCTTTGCGGCAAACGCGCGCTGCCACATTTCCGCACCGGCAAGGGTAAACACCAGGTTTGTTACAATCATGCCGATCAGCTCGCCGTCCAGCTTGATTTGCAGCATTTCCGGCGGCACGGACCGGAGCAGCCCGGACAGCCCGCCTACCATGGTGAGGCTCTTGCCCGGCAGGATAATATATACGAACAGCAGCAGCATGAAAAACTGCACAACATCCGTATACACTACGCCGAACAGCCCCGACGCAGCCGTGTACGCAATAAATATAACCGTAGCGATAATCGCGCCGAGCTCATAGGTAATCCCGATGCTGCCGCCAATCATTTTGAATATGGTAGCCGTTGCGGAAACCTGACTCGACACCGTAGCCATCATCGTATAGCCGATGAGAACGGCCATAATAAGCTTGACCGTCTTGCCGAAGCGCAGCTCCACAAGCTCCGGTATCGACTCAATTTTGCGGCGTTGTCCGACGTCCTGTATCCGGCCGGATATTGCGGAAAAAAGAAACATGCCGAGCAAATACGGTATCGCGATCATCACCGAGCGCATGCCCGACGTATAACTGATGCCGCCGCGCCCCATCATCGCGCTGCCGCCGATAATCGTCGCGCATACCGTTGCCGCAAGCACCACCGGCCCAAGCGAACGGCCCGCCACATAAAAATCGTCCGAATTCTTTACCCGCTTGACAAAGTACACCCCAATCCCAAGCATTGCCAGCATGTAAGCAAATACAATAATGATGTCCAACGTTGTTACATGTCCCATGGGTACCTCCTGATTTGCAGATTTACAACAGAAAACGCCGCGGGAATTTGCACCCCCCGGCGTAAAAAGGCATAATAACGGCATAGTAAACATGTCGCAAAGTCGGAACAAACCTTCTTACGCCTGCGAGATTAGCTGACGGGTTCGGAGAAGAAGGTCTCCTGGCGCATAATAAAACGCGCGTACACCCCACTAAACGGTTCTCCCGCTGCCGGCTTTGCCGACATTAAGCGCTTAACTGTTAAGTATAGTATATATAAAGAAGGTATATATTGTCAAGCACTGCGCCTGGATTTCGCGCATAATAGCACGCTTTATACAACATCCCCGTTTTTCCGCAAGGCGCTGTGCCCGGCTTTTCTTTTGCCCGCGTTGCCTGTATACTGTTTTTATGAAGAAGACTCTTTCTGAAGGTATGCAATGCCTCGTATGCGAGCGGCGCATCGTCAGCGGGATCGCCGTAGGCTACGGCAACGCAAGCGCGGCAAAGACTTTGCGTCTCGGCAACGCCTGCGAGGTTGCCGGGCAGAACGGTGCGCTCCAGCCCGCTGTGCGGCCGGTAACCGAAGATTCCCTGTTCGATCTTGCGTCGGTGACGAAGCTGTTCACCGCGCTGTCCGTCATTCTGCTGCGCGAGCGGGGCAAGCTGCGCTTTTCCGATACGGTCGCCCGATTTGACAAGCGCTTCCCGCATATCGGCGATATGGCGGTATACGACCTGCTGTGTTTTCGCGCAGGCCTGCAAACGCCCGCGCGCATCGACGCCGCGCAGAGCAGGGCAGAAGCGCTGCGCCGGCTTTTCGACGTCCGCCCCGCTCCCCTGCCGCCGGCGCGGTACTATACGGACATAGGCTCGATGGTGCTGAAATATGTGGTCGAAGCCGCTTCCGGCATGGCCTTTTTCGATTTTATCAAGGCAAACATTCTTGACCCGCTTTCCATGCGCACGACATTCGCGCTTGTGCCGGACAGTCTTCTGCCCGCGACCGTTTGCTATAACTATGAGCGCCGCATTGTAAACGGCGCTTACACGATCGATACGGGTTGTCCGGCCGGTACGGTACACGACCCCAAGGCGCGCGTTATAAGCGACGGCGGCCGTGACCTCTGCGGCCATGCGGGGCTGTTCTCCACGATGGGGGACATGCAGCGCCTTGCGCAGGGGCTGATTAACGACGCGCTTTTCCCGCACGCGGTGCTTGCCGAAATCGGAACGAACCGTACGGGATACCGGCTTCCCACCGGCGGGTACACGCAGTATCTCGGCTACCTGTGCTACGCCAAGCACCCGGAGCAGACGTTTAGCGAGGTGCCCGCCTGCTTTGCCGCGCATACCCTTGCCCTCAACGGCTTTACGGGCAACCATTTCTCCGTCGATCCGGAGCAGAATCAGTTCATGATCATCCTCGCCAACCGTGTGCACAACCGCATCACAGTGGCGACAGGCCGCCCCGACCCCAACGACCCGACCGTCTCCATGCGCTGGGACGACGGCCGGGAATACCCCGTTTCGCAGAATTATACCTATCTCAAGGATCCGCTGATTAAGGAACCAATTGGCGCCCTGCTGCGACAGCTATAAGCCTTTTCTTTTCCAATACCGCGCCGCTTTCGGACGAACCGAGGCGGCGCTTTTTTATAATAGGATTTCTTATCAGAATTTTACAGCGCCCGCAGGCCTTATGCTCTCCATGACGGAAGCGCAGCACGGGAAGCGCAACTCCGTCAGAATCGGACAAAAGGAGCAAAAGGTACGACATGGCAGCATCGCTTGACAAAGACTCCCTGGCAAAACGAATAAACGCGTACTTCACCGCGTGCGACAAGACGGCGGAACGCGTAATTCTGAAGAACGGCAACGTCAGCTACCGGCAGACGCCTTATACGCTCGCGGGCCTATCGGAGCATCTGGGCATTTCGCAGCAGCGCATACGGCAGAGCGCGGAGGGGAGCGGCCGCAACAGCAAGCAATTTTCCAACGCTTTGCGCCGTATCGAGCGGTACACCGTGGAACGCGCGCTGCTGGGCGAACTGCAATACAGCGTCGCGGCGATGCTTCTGCGCGACCTGGGTTCCGGCGAGAAGCTCCCGCCGGAAGGGGACGCGCAGAGCGTTGTTATCGTACTGGAGGATCCGGAAGGGTGGGGTGCATAACGTGGAAATTCATTTGAGCGGTCGTCCAAATCCGCGTCAAGTCGAATTCTTTGCTAGCAGAGCCCGGCATACGGCTTACGGCGGCGCGCGCGGCGGCGGCAAAAGCTGGGCAATGCGGCGGAAATTCGTTCTGCTCGCGCTCCGCTATCCGGGCTTGCAGCTCCTTTTGCTCCGGCGCACCCTGCCGGAATTGACCGAGAACCACATGCGGCCGCTGTTAACGGAGCTATCCGGGTTTGTTACCTACAACCAAACGCAGCGCGTATTCACGTTTCCGAACGGCAGCCGCATCTGCCTCGGCTATTGCGACGCGGAAAAGGACGTCTATCGCTACCAGGGGCAGGAGTTCGACGTCGTCGGCCTCGAAGAGGCAACGCATTTCACCGAGTCGCAGATGCAGTTTATTACAACCTGCAACCGTTCCATCCGCACCGATTTTTCGCCGCGCATGTACTATACGTGCAACCCCGGCGGCGTAGGGCACGGCTGGGTCAAGCGGCTGTTCATCGACAGGCTGTACCGCAACTGCGAGCGTGCGGAGGACTATGTGTTCATCCCGGCAAAGGTCACCGACAACCCCATCCTCATCGAGCGAAATCCGGACTACGTGACGACGCTCATGAACCTGCCGGAGCATCTTCGGCGGGCACATCTCGACGGCGACTGGGACGTACTGGCGGGGCAGTACTTTATGGAGTTTTCCCGTGACCGGCACGTTGTCGAGCCGTTTGCCATCCCGCGCGAATGGCGGCGCTTCGCCGCCATGGACTGGGGCTACAACGACCCCTGCGCCGTGCTCTGGTTCGCCGTCGACCCCGGCGGACGCGTGTATGTGTATCGCGAGCTATATGAAAACCGCGTGCTGTCAAGTGAGATGGCTTCGCGCATCCGTTCCTTAACGGGCAATGAAACGATCGCATACACCGTCGCTTCGCCGGACGCATGGCAGCAGCGCGGCATGACAGGCTCCGACGACGTCGCCGGTATGAGCATCGCCGAAGTATTCGTAAACGGGGGCGTGCCGCTGCTGAAGGCGGACAACACCCGCGTCGCCGGATGGCAGCGCGTCCGGGAATACCTTGCGGACGCGGACGACGGCAGGCCGAAGTTACAGATATTTTCCTGCTGCACAAACCTCATCCGCACGCTGCCGTCGCTTACCTTCGACGAGCACTTTCCGGAGGACGTATCCGGCACATGCGAAGACCATGCGCCGGAGGCGCTGCGCTACGGCTTGATGAGCCGCCCGGTTGCGCCGCGAAGGAAGGCCGAAAAAAAGCCGCGCGTTTACGATCCCTTCGCGGTATACACGCCCGCAGAGGACGGCTTTACGCAACTGTAGCCTGCGCCGCCGGACAAACCAGCATCAGGAGGACACATGAAAAAACCAAACGAACCGGGGAGGACGCTTGCGCTGCGCGACCGCGCGTACAGCCTCTTTCGGGAATTTCGCAGCGCATATGTGCCGGAATGGCAGCGGCTGGAACGCTGCGAACGCATGTATCGCGGCGACCACTGGCACGACGTGCCGATATTGGACCGCAACGAGCCGCGTCCGGTCACGCCGGTCATCCAATCCACCGTGGAAAACGTGAAAGCGGAGCTGATGGACCGCATACCGGAGGCCGTTATTGCGCCGGAAAGCCCGGAGGACGCCGAAGCTGCGCAGATTATCGAGGCTGTCATCCGCCAGAATCACGACGCGGCCTGCTATCCGAAGGAATACCGGCAGCTCATCCACGATCTGCTCGTCGGCGGCTATGCGGTGCAGGAGGTCGGCTACGACGCGACGGTCAACGGCGGCCTTGGCGGCGCGTTCATCCGACATGTGGACAGCCGCTCCATACTCTTTGACCCGCTTGTTTCCGACATGCAGGACGGGCGCGCGGTGTTCAAAATCGCCCTGCGCACGCGGGAGTATCTGGAAACGCATTTCCCCGACAAAGCGCCGTTCCTGACCGGCGACGCGTTCGGCAACCCGGACGCGCCGGAAGACGAGGTGCTGCGCGGCGAGCGGAAGAACACCATGCTGCTCATCGAGTACTGGTACCGCGAATACGACGCGGAAACCGACACGTACGCCGTGCACATGGCGCAGCTCGCCGGCAACACCGTGCTCACCGACAGCCGGGACTGCAAGCCCGAAGGATACTTTAGCCACGGGCAGTATCCCTTCGTGCTGACGCCGCTTTTCACAAGAAAGGGCTCCTGCCTGGGCCTGGGCTTTGTGGATATGTTCAGCACCCAGCAGCGCTACGCCGACAAGCTGGACCAGATCGTGCTGAAAAACGCGCTGATGGCCTCGCATAACAAGCTGCTTGTAACGGAGGCCTCCGGCTTTGACGTTGACGACCTGCGCGACTGGGCCAAGGAGGTTCACCGTGGCGAAAGCCTGAACGGCGTAACGTGGTTTTCCACGCCGCCGCTGCCCGCGTACATCATCGAGTATATCGAGAAGACGCGCGAAAGCATCAAGCAGGAAAGCGGCGCAAACGAATTCTCCCGCGGACAGCTCGCCGGCGGCGTCACGTCCGCCTCCGCCATCGCATCGTTGCAGGAAATGAGCAACAAGCGCGCCCGCATGACCTCCCGCATACTGCACGAGGCATTCCGCGACGCGGTGCGCATGGAGATCGAGGTGGAGCGCGAATTCAACTTCTTCACCCGCAGCGTTTCCGTCACATGCGAGGGCGTTACGCAGCAAAGAACCTTTGACAGCGACATGCTCGTGCATTTTGCGCCGGGCAACATCCCGCTGCCAATTGAGTTCACCATCTCCGTCAAGGCGCGGCAAGAGACCAAGTACACCGCGATGACGCAAAACGAGCTTGTGCTGAAAATGCTTTCGGCAGGCATGATGCGGCCCGATCAGGCCGTAGAGCTCATGATGTTCGACGGCAAAGAGCAACTGCAAAAACAAATCCGAGAAGAAGGCAATACAGCGGCCGCACGGCCGCAAGGAGGAATACGATGAGAAATTTTACGAGCGCCCTGGAAGCGGCGCTACAGAAGAAAACCGCCCCCGTCCCCGCCGCACCCGGCCAGGGCGCAGCAAATCCCGTGCCCCAGAACAGCGCAGCGCAGCAGGCCGAAGCGCCGGAAGGCTTCTACGACGTGGTCGAAGAGCTCAAGCAGCTTGTGCTGGAGGGGAAAATCCCCGCGGATTTCAACCTGGAGCAGGCATGCAAGGATCCGGCGTTTTCCGCGCTGGTTGCGGAGTTTCCGCCGGAAGCCGCCATCCGCATCTACTACGCGGAGATGAAGGCCCAGGCGGCGGAGCAATCCGCCATGCAGCACGTAAACGCGCAGGTGCGGAGCCGGAACGCCCTGCCGCGCAGCGCGCGCGGCGGCGCAATGTCCGCGCCCACGCCGAACTACCGCGACATGGACGACGCGACCTTTCGCAAGCTGCTCGCGGAAATCAAACGTTCCACGCGAAACGGCAAAACCGTCACACTGTAAGAAAAACGGAGGGCAAAACCATACATGAGTAATTACAACTCTACCATTAATACCGCGGCAACCACGCAGCTCAACAAGGAGTTCTTCGACAAGCAGCTTCTCGTAACCGCCAAGACCAAGCTGGTGCACGCCACCTTCGGGCAAAAGCGCAGCATTCCGCGCAATTCCGGCAAGCGCGTGGAATTCCGCCGCTACGAGCTGTTTACGCCGGATACCGACGCGCTTACGTTGGAGGAGGGCGTCACACCCAACGGGCAGAGCCTTGCGCAGTCGCATGTGGAGGCCGAGGTCAAGCAGTACGGCGCGTACGTCGAAGTCACCGACCTGCTCCAAACGACCGCCTATGACGACGTGCTCGGCGATTCGACCGAACTGCTCGGCGAACAGCTTGGCACCGTTGTGGAGTGGGTTACCCGCGACGCGATGAACGCCGGCACAAACGCGCAGTATGCAGGCGGAAAAAGCAACCGCCTTGCGCTTACGGCAAGCGACAAGCTGACCGTTACGGAAATCCGCAAGGCCGTCCGCACGCTGAAAAAGGCCAAAGCGCGCATGTTCACGGGCGCGGAGGGCGACGAAAAGGGCCGCAAGCCGCACTTTGTCTGCATCTGCTCCCCGGAAGCGACCTTTGACCTGCAAAGCGACGCGCTCTGGCAGGATGCAAGCAAGTATTCCGGCGTAGAGCACATCTATGACGGGGAAATCGGCCGCCTGTTCGGCGTGGTATTCGTTGAATCCACGGAAGCAAAGGTATTCACGCAAAGCGTCTATAACGCCGTCGACGCCGCCGTCACAAGCGGCTCCAGCTTCGTGCTCAAGAACACCCCCTCCGAAAAGGAGGCGGCGTATCTTTCCACGCCGGGCAACAAGATCAAGGTCGGTTCGACCGAATACACGCTTGCGGCAAGCGCGCCTTATGCGGCCGCTACCAAAACCGTCACCGTCACCGCAACGTTTACCGGCGAAGCGGGCCTTGCCGCCGACGCCGTCGTGTACAGCGAGGATGCGGGCGCGCTGGACAACAACAAAAAGGGGCTTGACGTGCATGCCACCCTCGTCTTCGGCGCGGACGCATACGGCGTTATCGACGTTGACGGGCTCGGCACGATGGAGACGATCATCAAGCCCATCGGCAGCGGCGGCGCGTCCGATCCGCTCGATCAGCGCGCGACCGTCGGCGCAAAGGTTGCCGCCTATACGGCCAAGATCCTCAACAATCTCTGGATTGTACGCATCGAGCACACGGTCAGCCTGTAAGGCCGGACCGGGCATTCCCTACCGGGGGCGCGGGCGGCGAACGTTCCGCGCCCCCCAACCAACACAAACAGGAGGCAAGAACATGCAATACATTACGGAACAGGAAATCGACAAAATCGCGTCCGACACCATGCAGGCCCTGCGCGCGGAGCCGAAGGTGACCATCACCATCCGGCCGGAAAACGGCGAATCCTTCTGGGAAGGCGGTATCAACGGGCACTTCTTCCGCATCAAAACCGACACGCCCGTCCAAGTGCCGCAAAGCCTTTACAAGCTCATTTCCCTCAGCAACGCCGTCCGGCAGGAGACCGAAGCGGTCGTACGCGCATACCGGCGCGGCAGCGGCAAGCGCGTATCCTAAGGGGGCGGCCCAATGACGCTCAAGGAAATGCTCACCGGCTCCCTGCAACAGCTTGATCGCAATACGGATTCGCAAACGATGGAGCTATGGCGCGACAAGCTTACGCAGTACCTAAACGACGCCATGATCGACCTTGCCGGCACGATACGCCCCTTCCGCACGGATTCTCTGCCCGTTGCGAACACGCGCGTGGATACGACAACGCTGCCGCGCGCCTGCACCAAGGTGCTTTCCATCACGCAGGACGGCAAGCGGCTGGCGTTTTATTACGGCACGGAAGCGGGATGCATCTGCATCCCCGGCGTACCGGACGGATCCGTTTTCATCACTTACCGCTATCTGCCCAAAGCGCTTGAAACGAACACCGATATCCCGGAGCTGCCGGAATGGTGCCACGGCGCGCTTATCAGCTACGTCGTCGGGCGCGAACGCGCCTCCGGCGACAACGTATCCGTCAGCGCCGCGCGCGCCTGCTTCGAAATCTACAACGGCGCAAAGCGCGCCATGCAAAAAAATCTTGGCGAGATGGACGCATACGCGCTCATCAACCGGTATTAAGGAGGGAACCCGCATGGCACTGACGCAATACCGCATCGGAAGCTTTCGCGGCATCCATCAGGGCTGGAGCGAAAACACGCTCGACGGCGGCGACAGCCCGGGCGCCTGCAACATGGATACCGCCGGCGGCGATCTCGCCGTAGCGAAGGGCTACGTGCACCATATCAACGTGCCGATCCCCTCTCCGGCCGGCATTCGCCGCATGTTCGTATGGAACCGTGCGGATGCGCGGCGGTTCGTTGCCGTATCCGGCAATACGCTGTATGGCATCGCGGAAGGCGGCGCGGCATGGTCGGTTTTGTATACGTTCCCCGCGGAAGCTGCGGAGCCTGCCCGATACGATTTTCTCATCTGCAAAATTGCGGATACCGAAGTGCTGCTTATCAGCAACGGCGCTTCCCAAATCGTCAAATGGACGGGAGACCCGGCCTCGCCCGCGACCGCCTTCGGCAGCAGCGAGGAGCTCTCCAACGTCCCGACAGCATATCTTGCGCTTTACTACAACCGCCTGTTTGCGGCGGGGGACGCTTCGCATCCGTGCCGCCTGTACTGGAGCCAGGCGCCCGGCGGCACACGGTCCATCGAAAGCTGGGCAACGGCGGACGAAAGTGAAAACGTCAGCGGCGGACACGTAGAGATCGGCACCGACAGCGACCCCATCACGGGCATATTCGCGCTGAGCAACCAGCTCGTAATCTTTAAGCGCGACTCCGTCTACCGCCTGCTGGGCGACCGGCCGGACAACTATCGCATCCTGCCGCTGAACGCGGCCATGTTGCAGCCCGTGCATACGTCCATCGTGCGTTACGGCGACGTGCTGTTCTTCCTTACCGACGGCGGCATGTACTACTATGACGGCCAAAGCGTCCGGCGGCAGAGCGACAGCGACAAGGTGCGCGCCTTTCTCACTTCGGTGGACATGGCCCAGTGCACCTGCGCAACAAGCCGCGACAAGCTGTACTTTGCCGTGCGCGAGCATCCGGAGAGCGCCTGCTGCGACGCAATCCTGACCTACGACCTGCTGCGCGGCGTATACATGGTGCGGCGCGGCTTCCTCGTGCGCGACGTTTGCAGCGCAGGCGGCGTAATCTACCTTGTCGACGGAGCGGGTTACGTCTGCCGCTTTGAGGAGGGCGACAGCTACGCGGGCGCGCCAATCGAGGCATACTGGAACACGCCCCTGACCGACCTCGACATGAAGCTATCCAACAAAAAGCTCATGGAGATGTACGTACGCGGCACGGGCGGCCTTGCTGCCTTTACGGCGGTTACCGCCGGCGGCACGGCCTACTATACGCGCACCATGCCCCAGAATGCGTCCGAAATCCTGGAAATTCCCCTTACCGGCGACGGACGCGCGTTCCAGCTTCGAATTGCAAACGTCAACGGTTCCCGGTTTACCATTCGCGGCGGCGTGGAGCTGCTCATCGACATGCAGCGCAGAATTCTATAGCGGAGGACAAACAAATGGCATATGAAAGCACAGGCATGCAGGCGCTGTTTCCAATCTATCTATCGCGTATGGCGCGCGACGAAACCCCGCGCGACGAGTACGACGTCGCCGTCGCGCAAAACGAAGTGAACCTAAACCAGAACCTGGAATCGCTCTGCCGGAAGATCATCGAGATTGAAGCGTATCTATCGGAAGGGCAAGCATAACGGAGGGAAAACATGGCAACCAAAAAAACCAGCAGCGCAACTTACAGCTCTACGCCCATGCAAATCACAAGCGGCGAGCTCTTTGGCTTTCTAAGTCAGGGCAAATACAGCGGCGTGGGCGGCAGCGTAAGCAGCGCCAAATCGTCCGGTACAAAGCAGAGCGGCGGTGGCGGCGGCGGATACATCGGGTTCTCTTCCGGCCCGGCCGCGCCGGTCGTCGACCAGACCGCGCGGTTTACGGACCTGTACAAGGAAATGGTCAAAACAACGTTTCCGGAAAGCGGCGTTGCCTATACGCCGGTAAGCGAAACGGATATCAGCGGGCAGATTGCGGCATGGCTGCTGCCCGGCTACGAACGCGCAATCACCGATCGGAAGGAACTGACCCGCGGCTATGCAGCGGAGCTGGACGCAGACGCGATTGCACGCGGTATGGGCGCAAGCACGTACGTCACCGACGTGAAAAGCCGGCAGCAGCGCGATGAGGCGAAGGATATCGCAACGCTGATGGGCGAATACGGCGCCACGCTGGCAAAAAATGTCGCGGAGCGGCTGAGCGAGGAGAAGGACCGGGCGTTGCAGGCGGATATGTTCAACGCGGAGGCAAAGCAGGAGGCTTACAAGATGGCCTACGAAGCCGCCGTGTTCCTCATGGGCCTCGGCGCGGTCGCGCACGAAACGGAGGAGGAAGAAACGGCCTGATTGCGGCCGCTTCCCCCCCGAAAGCAGAAGCGGGAGACCGTTCCGGTTGGAGCGTTCCCCCGCTTTGTTTCGTTCTTCCTTGCCTGCCCGGCATTCTACCGCCGGTGCTCGTTCACGCCCGGCAGCCAGTTCGGGTCAAAGCCGGGGGGCAGCCGCATCCGGTCCCACAGCCCGTAGGTATCCGTCGTCGTCAGCGCATGCATAAACTTTTCCTCAAAATCCGGCACCAGCGTGCAGATATGCTGAATCAGCGTCTTGGCCTCCTCCCGCTTCGTATGCCCCGCCACGTCGCAGTTCGGCGGCAGGATCGGCAGCTCCCGCGCGCGCGCGACGGACAGCGCATAGCGCTCCGGCAGGAAGATCAGCGGACGAATCACCGTTACATCGCGTCGGCTCAAATACGTGATCGGCGCAAACGTATTGATGCGTCCCTCGTACAGCAGCGACATAAAGAACGTCTCAATTACATCCTCCCGGTTATGCCCCAGCGCAACCTTGTTACAGCCGTGCTCCGCAGCATAGGTATTGAGCGCGCCGCGGCGAAGCTTTGCGCAAAGCGCGCACGGGCTGCGTTCCTCGCGATACTCAAAAACCACCTTGCCGATATCCGTCTTCAAAACGGTAAAGTCGATGCCTACGCGCTCCGCCAGCTCCGCAATGCGGGAGGTATCCTGCTCCTTGATGCCCAAATCCAGCATGACGGCGCAAACGTCAAAATGGGTATAGGAAAACCGCTGGTAGAGCTTCATCGCCTCCATCAGCAGCAGGGAATCCTTGCCGCCGGATACGCCGATGAGCACGCGGTCGCCCTCCTCGATCATGTGATACCGTTCATCCGCCCTGCGGATTGCACCCAATACCCGTTTCATATGCGCTCCTCACCCTTCCCGATCCTGAATATACACCATATCGCTGACCGCGCGGCCACCGCCCGTCGGCCGGTTGACCAGGCCATAGCGCGTCGCCATAGCCGAGGTCTGCCCGCCGTCCAAATTATACGCCGCCTGCATGCCGAGCTCCTCGCACAGCGCCGCAAGCTCCGCCATCCGCATCCCCGTGGAATATGCCCCCTGCCGCCCGTCCACGACCAGGAAGCAGTAGTGTCCGGGTTCGTAATACCCTATCACCGTACGCGGATTTGCCCCGCCAACCTGCGTATTGAACGATGTCTCCGCCTTGCCCTCCGCATCGAGCAGCGCCGGGCCGAATGCCCACGTCTGATAGATCTTAAGCTCAAGAAGCATCTGCCGGTTCAGTTGCCGCACCTTGTAGGTATGCAGCACGCCGTCATAGGTCAGCACGGCCATATCGCGCGAAGGCGTCAGCCCCGACTTGTAGACAACGCCGTTTCGCACGAGCGGCAGAAGCTTCCTTGCGGAAAAATAGTCGCCGTTAATGGCGATCACCGCGCCAAGCCGCGCCGCAGCGGGGGCGACAAAGCCGCTGTGGTTGCCGTAGCTGCCGCCGGGAAACGCCGTAACCAGGCAGTTTAGCTCCTGCACATAGATGTCGGCAAGGTAGTATGTGCTATTGTACGCTTCCCCCTCCGTCAGGTTCACGCGCACGGAGGCGCTTACATAATTGCCCTGCATATCGTCGGTTATGCCGTCGTAACGGAACAGGTCAAATCGGGCTTCGTCGATGAGCCCGGTGGAAACGCGCTCCGCAAATTTGACCGTGTCCGGAATCAGTCCCGCCGCAGCCCATAGCGACGCACGCACGTCCACCTCGTCCAGCAGGCCGTTTTGCGTAATGTCCGCCATTTCGAACGCCGTATCGAACAGCGCGTCCTTTTTCGCAATCGCGCGCAGCAGCACGGCCGCGTCTGCCGCCGACACATACCCGTCGCCGTTATTATCCCCCAGCGTCGCACCGCCGGTCCAAGCAGCCTTGCCGCCGTCCGCATCGTCCTCCGCGCGCGCAGGAACAGCGACCGCCAGCATAGCGGCGGCTATTAGCACAATAACCCATTTGGCGGCGCGGCGGCTCATGCTCACGGCAATTCCCCTTCGGACAAAATTCTACAAATAGCATTGTATCGCAAGCACAAGGCGGACGCAATCAAAAGGTAAACCGAATCAGCCCGCACGCGCCCGTGGAACACGCAGTAAAGCGTCGTCCGGAAAGCACGATACAAGAGCCGTACGGCGCGGCAGGCAAATCTACAATTCTGTTTGCAGGAACAAAATGGAATCCCGATACCGAAAGGGGCGTACAGGAAGCGGTCGCTTACGCGGCGGGCCGTCCTGCCGCAATCCGCGCCTTTAGGAAAGCAAACGCGCGGATGAACCCGCACGCGCCGAACGCGGCAAACAGCGCATAGGCGGTGACGTTGCGCAAAATATCCGTCAAATTGCACAAAATGGATTCGCCCGGCTGCATCAGAAACTGCGGAAACGGAATCTGTAACGGACTCAATATCACAATGAACGCGGCAAGCGCCCAGTTGTCGTATTTTCCCGCCGCGCCGTCGGAAAGGAACATCGCGACCACTGGCAGAAGGTACAGCGTCGTATAAGCGCCGCTGTTGACAGGGTAGTTGACAAGTATGAGCATAAGGGCCGCAACCGCTGCCCAGCGCCGCCTTGCCAGCAGCGAAAACGCCGCGCAGCCAAGGGAGAGCAGCACGTCCGCGGCGGGCATGACGGCGTATAGCTTATCCCCGACCTTCCAGAACTGATCCCGCAAAAAGGCGCTGGCCCACGGCACGTCGTACGTCAGGGAGGCAAACAGCCGAAAGCCAAAACGCGGATAGATCAGCCGCCGGTAGTATGCCGTATGCGCGCCAAAGTTTTTCAGCAGCAGCGGAAGCGCGGAGAAGCCGCCCTGCATAAAAAGAAACGGCAAAAGCCCCGCAACCAGCCCGTAAAGAACGAGCCGCAGCGCGTCGCAAAACCGTTTTTCCTTGAGCAGCAGCAAGCCCAGCAGCGCGGGAAAAATCTTCAGCGCGGCGGCAACGGCCAGCGCAAGATACGCAAGCTCCCGGACAACCGGACGCCGGCTTCGGTACCCCAGCAAAAAGTACGCGCACAGCCCCGCCGCAAGGAGGATGATGTTTCCGCGTTCCAGCGCGAATACCATCGGCATGGACACAAGAAACGCGGCTAGGATCGCAAGCCGCCTGCCGCGCGCCGCGGCGGTAAGACGGCGGCAGCCGCCAAGCAGCACAAGCGCGAACAGTACGGAAAAGAGAATTGATAAAACGAGCGCACGCACGCTTGCGGCGTCGCGCCCGCTGACAACGTCGGCCAGATAAAAGAACACGTACGCAAGCGGCGGATAGTTCGCATCCTTGAAGGGTACGTGCGCCTCGCCCTGCGCATAGCCGTACGGGTCAAGCGTGCGCGCGTACTCCTCCGTATGGAGCATATCGGCCTGAAAGTCGCGGCCGTCGAGGTACACGATATCCGTTTGCCCGCCGGCATTGCCAAGCGCAAGCAGCAAAACAAATACGGCGAACAGCGCCGCCATTGCGACGATGAACGCCGTTTGCCTCGTATGCGCTTTGCCGGTTACGCCTTCTTGAGCTTGCATCGGCTTGCGTCCAGATTCTGAAAAGCGATCTTACGAATCCGCTCCGCATCGGCAGGCAGCTGCATCTGCGTTTTGGGCATCACGTTGGCGTTATTTTCCGTAATAAATACATAAAACGCATGCTTCGTCTCCTGCATCGACTGCACCCGTTCCCACGGGATGTCGGAATCCCCGCGGTTGCTCGTCGCATGAAAACCGGTCTTGCTGACGGTCACATCGTAGGTAAAATCCTGTATCTTTTTTTGCTTGTACATCGCATTGATGCGCGTATACATCGAGCCAATGTTGATTGCGAACATCAGCACGATACCGACGACGCCCATCAAAAGCCCCTGCACAAGCGCGGCAGTAAGCGGCATGGCCTTGAGCGCGTAGTTGAGCAATGTTACGAGAATCACAATCAAGACAAACACAACCGCCGTCGAACGAATCAGCCGGTTCTTCATCAAAAGAAAGTTGAAATCGATATTGTCCTTTTTAGAAATGGTGAAGTGTCCCTTATATTCCATGCGCATGCTCTCCTTGTACTGGCTGTCAGACAGTGCATTCATTTTACACGATGCATACGGTATTGTCAAAAAAAACGCAGCCCGGCGCTTTTGCCGCAGCTGCGATGCCGTTATATTCTTTCCGGTTACAGTGTCAGCGGCTCCGCCTGCACGGATTCCCCGACGGGATGCGCGGCAAGGAACCGCTCCGTTTGCTCCACGCTGCGGCCGACATAGCGCAGCGGGTCGAGCGACGCATGCATCTGCTCGCGCGTAAGCGGAAACGCTTCGTCGGCTGCCAGTTCGCCGATCAGGTCGCAGGGGACGCCCTCCTGCATGCGCGCGCGGCAGGCCATTGCGTGCGTGCGGATGATCTCGTGGCACTTTCCGCGGTCGCCGCCCGCCGTAACGGCGTCCATCAACAGATTTTCCGTTGCGATAAAGGGCAGCTCCGCCTGAAGCATGCGGGCCGTCACCGCCTCGTTAACGGTCATTCCGCCCGTCACATCCGCCATTACGCGCAGCACCGCGTCGGTGGCAAGGAACGCCTCCGGCAGGGAGAGCCGCCGGTTTGCGGAATCGTCCAGCGTGCGCTCCAGCCACTGCGCGCTGGCCGTCAGCGGCGCGTTTTGCGCCGTCGTCATCACAAAGCGCGCAAGGGAGCAAATGCGCTCGCATCGCATCGGGTTGCGCTTGTACGCCATCGCGGAGGAACCGACCTGCGCGCTGCCGAACGGCTCCTGTAGCTGCCCGTCATGCTGCAAAAGCCGCACGTCGCAGGCGAATTTGTACGCGCTCTGCGCGATTGACGAAAGCGCGCCAAGCACGCGGCTATCCAGCTTGCGCGGATACGTCTGCCCGCAAACGGCATAGCAGCGGGCAAAGCCGAAATCCGCCGCGATCCTCTCGTTCAGCGCATCGATCTTCCCCGTATCGCCGTCAAACAGCGCAAGAAAGCTCGCCTCCGTACCTGTCGCGCCGCGGCAGCCAAGAAAGCGAATCGCCCGCACGGCGTCGTCAAGCTCCTCGATATCCAGCAGCAGATCC
>CAYPLG010000024.1:6378-6686 GCA_964411535.1 uncultured Oscillospiraceae bacterium | reverse complement strand
CCAAAGGCAGGCGCGCTTGCCCATCGTCACGGGCTGCGCAGCCTGAAAATGGGTATAGCCCAGCGCGGGCGTGGCCTTGTACCGTTCGGCAAAGGCCGAAAGATTCGACAGCACCGCCTGCACACCGCTTTTGATAAGCATCAGCGCGTCGCGCAAAATAATGATATCCGCATTGTCGGTCACATAGCAGCTTGTTGCGCCAAGGTGGATTACCGGCGCAGCTGTCGGGCAGACAAGCCCGTATGCATAAATATGCGCCATGACGTCATGCCTGCACGCACGCTCCCGCTCGTTTACGGCGTCGTAAT
>CAYPLG010000024.1:0-6368 GCA_964411535.1 uncultured Oscillospiraceae bacterium | reverse complement strand
TGCGCGCTAAGCTCGTCCACCTGCGCCTGCGTCACCGGCAGACCCAGCGCGTGCTCCGCGCGGGCAAGGCTCACCCAAAGCTTTCGCCATGTGCCGTGGCGCGTGTCCGGCGAAAAAAGCTTCTGCATCGCGCCGGACGCATACCGGCTTGCAAGCGGGCTGACATACGTATCCGGCATGCCTTACCTCCGGATAATCGCGTCGCGGTCCGCCCCGACCGAAATATACGTAATCGGGCAGCGAATGCCCCGCTCGATAAAGTCCACATACGCCTGCGCGGCCTCCGGCAGCTTTGCAAACGTGCGGCAGCCGCTGATGTCGCAACCCCATCCGGGCAGAACCTCATACACGGGCTTTGCCGCCGCAATCGCCGCGGGAAACGGAAAATCGTCCGTACGCACGCCGTCAAGCTCATACTGCACGCAAACGGGTATCTCCTGCATGTAGGAAAGAATGTCCATCTTGGTCAGCGCCGCGCAGGTTGCGCCCTGCATCATGGCGCCGTAACGCGTCGCCACGATGTCCATCGGCCCGACCCGCCGCGGACGGCCTGTTGCCGCGCCGTATTCGCCGCCCGCCTCGCGGAGCGCATCCGCCTCCTCGCCGAACCACTCGACGGTGAACGGGCCCTCGCCCACGCAGGTGGAATATGCCTTGACAATGCCGATCACGCTGTCGATCCGCGTGCCGGGCATGCCCGCGCCGATGGGCGCATACGCCGCAAGCGGCGCCGACGACGACGTGTACGGATAAATGCCGAAGTCCACATCCCGCAAAACGCCCAGCTGCGCTTCAAAGAGAATATTCTTCTTTCCGTCGACCGAGCGCAGATAGGCGCCCGTGTCGCAGATATACGGCCTTAACGCGTTGCCGTACGCGGTCAGCCAGTCCATGATATCGTCGATACTGTACGGCTTTGCGCCGTAGACGTTCGTAATCGTCAGGTTTTTCCATTCCAGAATGCCGGTCAGGCGCTTTCTTAGATAATCCGGGTAATTAAGCTCGCCCAGCATAATCGTTTTCTTCATGTACTTGTCGCCGTACACCGGCGCAATGCCGCGCTTGGTGGAGCCGTATTTGGCGTCCTTGAGCCGCGCTTCTTCCAGCGCGTCCTGATCGCGATGGAACGGGAACACGATCGGCGCGCGATCGCTGACAAGCAGGTTGGCCGGCGAAATCTCCACGCCGCTTGCGCGCAAATTCTGCATTTCCTCCAGCAGCTTTTCCGGGTCGATGACCGTACCGTTGCCCAGTACGTTCACAACGCCGGGCCGGAATACTCCGGACGGAATCAGATGCAGGGCGAATTTTCCGAATTCGTTGATCACGGTATGCCCGGCGTTGTTGCCGCCCTGATACCGCACCACAACGTCATAGTCGCGAGCAATGAGATCGACCATGCGGCCCTTCCCCTCGTCGCCCCAGTTTACGCCTACAATCGCGCAGTTTGCCATGTTGACGCCCTCCCGCAATACTAAAATAGAAAGAAAGTAGTATTATGGCACAATACCTATGATTTTGCAACTGTTTTCGGCCTTCGTCGAGCGCGTGAAAAACGCCGCGCAGACGGAAGCGTGCGCGGCGCCCTGCATTTTTGCGGTATAAAAACGCAGTTTCCTACGAAACCTGCTCCGCAACGACTACATATCGCTGCGGCGCGGGGCCGACAAACCGGAACGGATAGCACGTAACCATCGTCAAAACCGCCGTCTCCGTCTGCGCGTAAATGTACGGGTCGTCCGGGTCGGTAACATAGGCGCGCAGCACCGAATACTGCGCTTTTCCGGCGGATGTTTCCACCGTCAGCCGGTCGCCCTCCGCCGTCGTTTCCAGCCTGCGGAACGCGGAATCGCGATGCCCGAACAGTACGGCGTTGCCCGGCGTATTGAGCGCCGCCGTGCCGTCGGCCTGCCCGATGCCAAGCTCCAGCACCTCGTCCGCCGTGCCCGCGTACACCGGCACGCTTGTACGCGCGTCCTCGCCAAACGTCAGCACGCCCAGCGCCGGATGCCCGTCGACGTCAAAGGTTTTCGACGGCTCGTCAAGGCGCATATCGCCCTGCTTCGCCCCGTCCAGCATCCGTTGGACCTTCCTTGCGCCGCCGTCAAGCGTGCTGTCAACGCGAATCAGCTTCGCCGCGCCAACGCCCAGCAGCGCGACCGACGCGACAAACACGGCTATCAGCACAACGCCGAGCGGGCGGATTCGCCTGCGTTTCTTCATGCGCCTTTACGGAACAGGCGCTTGCGGAATACGACAAGCAGCGTACCGGTAACGAGCACCGCGCCAAGCCCGATCAGCAGCAGCAGGCCATAGTTCCCTGCCGTATCGATGCGCTTGCGATTCCGGAAGACGACCGTCTCCTCCTCGCCCTCCTCCAGCTCCACCGTCACAACGGAGTTTTCAACGTTAAGCACATACCCTTCCGGGGCGGAAACCTCCTTTGCGTAGTATACGCCGGGCAGCAGGTCCTCCACCCAGCAGACCTCGCTCTCATTCGTTGTAAACTCGGCCAGCTTGCATTCCTCCGTACACGCCGCGTCGGAAAACAGCCCCACGACCGCGCCGTTTAGCCGCGCATGCGACGTGTAATCCTCCTTGGCGAGCCCGATGCGGCCGCGCTGCACCTTGGGGTTCACCATGCGTACCGATACCGTATCATGCGGCTCGATCGTCACAGCCGCCGTATTCGGTTCCGCCATGTGGTATCCAACGGGCGGCGCCGTTTCCACAATAAAATAATCCCCCGGCGTCAGCTTGCCAACGAGAATGATTCCGTTTTCATCCGTGATCAAATCCGCATACAAAAGCTTGTCCGGATCGATCCCGCCGCCCCGGTAAACGGCGAAATGCGCGCCCTCCACGGCGGCCGCCGCCGTCTCGTCCGCATCGTCCGTTTTCAGAATCTGTATCTGCCCGTAATGCGTGTTCTTAAACTCGATAACCCCGTGCGGCTCGGCGTCAATGTCGAGCGGATATACCGCCTCGTCCGGCACATAGCCGACGGGCGCCGTCTTCTCCCGCAAGTACCAGCTTCCCTCGTGCAGGCCCTCGAACGTCGCGTAGCCATCCTTGTCGGTCGTTTTTTCGTACACGGTGGGCGCGCTAAACGCTTCATTGTCGGCTAGCTCGAATACCGCGCCTTCAATTCCGTCGCCCGTCTTCGAATCCTTCTTGAAAACCGTCAGGCTGTATTCGTCCGGCGCCGTATAGGCAATCTCCTGCGCGGCATACAGCCGCGTCGTTCCGCCGTATGCCCCGACAAGGCTCTGCGTGGAAGCGCGCCCGCCCTCCGGTGCGTAAAAATACGCGTCGCCCGGCAGGGACTGCACGCCCTCCACCGCGCAGGTAAACCGCGTGTCCGGCGAAATTCCGCTTAGCTGCATTTCCACCGTTCCGTCGCTTTGCACAGAGGACTTCGCCTCCGTACAGATGTCGCCGATCTCGGCGGAGAACTGCGGGGAAAGCTGCACCGGCGTACCGTCGGCATTGACCGCGTTCGTTCCGTAGCGAATCCAGGCCGCATACGTCCCGCCCTCCTCCGGCGTAACCCCCGCCGCCAGCGTAACTGCGCCGACGCCCGTGCCGGGCGCGTCCATAGGCGGCAGCGCCAGAAACCATTCGTACAGCGCGGCTACGTTTGGCGTTTGGCTCACGCGCTCGCTGCCGTTGGCCGCGCGCCAGATTGCAAGCTGCGCCGCCGTAATCGCCTGCTTTTTCGTCAGCGACCCGATTCCGCATTTCCCGCTCAGCGTCTCCAGGCTGACAAACGGATACGCGTTTAGCACGATGGCGCGCACCTGCCGCGCCTGCTCATCGGAAAAATACGTCGCATCCTCCAGATTGCTGCGCGCGTATCTGCCGCCCTCGACAATATAGGTGTCCGTATCGATGCAATATGCGCTTTTCTCCCCTTCCGTGCCCCCGGAAAGCTTGAGAACGCCCGTTTGCCGGCTGCCGACCCGTTCCCCCCATTCGTCAACGCCCGCATACGAAAAGTCATATGCGCCATCTGCCAACGCGCCCGGCGACAGCGCCAGCAGCAGCGCCGCCGCAAACAGCAGCGCCCCCACGCGCCGGATCCAGTGTCTTCGTTTCATTTTGTGCCTCCTGCCTTGTCATATTGGCCGCCTGTGAATCCTATACGCGGTCAATTTACACTATGCAACAGCACCCCATGTTATGAGACAGGTCGGCCCCTTTCCCGCAAAGCACCGAAAAAACGCCCCCATCCTCCGCGGCAGTTGCGCGAGTCCGGCGCGCTGCCACAGGGTTGGGGGCGGGTTTCCTATTCTGTTACGAACCGCGCATTTCCGTTTACCGGAGGAGGTCTATCCGGTCCGTCCGTTCCCAGGGCAAATCCAGATCCGGCCTGCCGAAATGGCCGTACGCGGCCGTCTGCCGGTAGATCGGGCGGCGAAGCTCCAGCATGTCGATAATTGCAGCCGGGCGGAAGTCGAATGCACGCTCCACAATGCGCTCCAGCGCATCGTCGGCCGCCGCGCCCGTGCCGAACGTATCCACCCGCACGCTGACGGGCCGGGCAACGCCGATAGCATAGGCAAGCTGAATCTCGCACTTTTTCGCAAGTCCCGCCGCAACGACATTCTTGGCGGCATAACGCGCCGCGTACGCCGCGCTGCGGTCCACCTTCGTCGGGTCCTTGCCGGAGAAGCAGCCGCCGCCGTGCCGCGCGTATCCGCCGTACGTATCAACGATGATCTTCCGCCCGGTCAGGCCGGAATCCCCCGTAGGTCCGCCGATGACAAACCGCCCTGTCGGGTTGACAAATATGCGGGTGGCGGCGTCGATATAATTTGCCGGAATGGTCGGCAGAATCACATGCTCGGTAATGTCGCGGGCAAGCATGTCCATATCCACGTCGTCATGCTGCGCGCTGATCACGACGGTGTCCACGCGCACGGGCGTATCGCCCTCGTACTCCACCGTCACCTGACTCTTTCCGTCGGGCCGCAGGTACGGTATAATCCCCTGCTTGCGCACGTCCGTCAGCCGCTTTGTCAGCGCATGCGCAAGGTCGATCGGCAGCGGCATCAGCGCCTCCGTCTCGTCGCAGGCATAGCCGAACATCATTCCCTGATCGCCCGCGCCCGTGCTATAGCGGTCGTCCGTCTCGCCATGTTTGGCTTCAAAGGCTTTGTCCACGCCAAGCGCGATATCCGGCGACTGGCCGTTCAACGCCGTGATGACCGCCAACGTATGCGAATCAAACCCATACTCCGGCTTGTTATACCCGATATCGTCCACCACGCTGCGCACAAGGTGCGGGATATCCACATAACAGCCCGTCGTCACCTCGCCCATAACGAGGACCATGCCCGTCGTCGCGGCGCATTCGCACGCCACGCGGGAGCCCGGATCCGCGGAGAGCATTGCGTCGAGCACCGCGTCGCTTATGCAGTCGCAAAGCTTATCCGGATGCCCCTCCGTTACCGATTCCGATGTAAACAGTCGTTTTGCCATATTTTGCTTCCTCCGTTAAAAAAATAAAAACCTCATCCGTCGATGAGGCTCCATTGCAACGTGCTTTGATAACGCTCATCTTTCAGCTTTCGCTGCCGGAATTAGCACCTTGTTTTGTCAACAGGTTGCCGGGCTTCATCGGGCCGTTCCCTCTGCCACTCTTGATAAGACGGTATGCTGTTTTCTGTGTCGCATTATAGCATGCTGCGCGTATTCGTGTCAATCTGCGGCTGCAATCCCGACACGCGCCCCGTCAAACGGAGGCAGTCTTTAATAAACGACTGCATTTTCATTAATAAATCGTTAAGATTTTGTATAAAATTGCCACAGGATTCCAAATCTGCTACAATGAAGATGCTATACAAACTGGCTTATTAGCGACGTGCCGTCCCGTGTACCGCATCTGCATATATAGGACGCACACCTCCCCGGCGGCATGCCGGACACAGACATTTGTATTCCGAGCGCTCCCGTCGAGCGAATCTGTTGAATTGTATCGGAGGGAAACCCAATGAAAAAGATTTTTCACGGCAAAAGAGCCCTGTCACTGCTGCTTGCGGCAATCCTGCTGATTGCCCTCGTGCCGCTGGGCTCGCTGGCGGCGACCGTGCCCTGCCCGACATGCAGCGGCACCGGCCTCGTCAACGAAGAAGACCGCCCCGACTGCGAGAACGGTCAGGTGGAGGAACAGCCCGCTCCCGTATGCGAACACTGTGGGGAGGCGCACGCAACCGATAACTGCCCGCATTGGTGCGAAACCTGCTCCGGTGCAACGCATGACGTAGCCAATATCGACTGTGAACTTTACGTACCGCCGAAGCCGGATAATTGCACCTGCTCCGGTACGACGCACGACACGGCCAATGCCGAATGCCCGGCAAACG
>CAYPLG010000023.1:25298-26952 GCA_964411535.1 uncultured Oscillospiraceae bacterium | reverse complement strand
GCTGTGGAACGCGACGGTTGCCGAAAACAAGAATTATAACGGTGGTAGTGAGCCGTTTAAAACCATCAATGTAAGAGGCAACTCTTCCATTGCCATGAAGGACGAGCAGGGCAATCGGCTGCCCGAAACCTATGAAAACATGATCGCACAGTATAAGGAAAAGACAGCCGCGCTCGGTATCGACACCGGCAGTGGAACATAAGAACCATATTCCCGTCCTCCAGAAAGGATATAAACGCCATGCACAAAACGCATAACGACAACAGCGGCTTTACCCTCGTCGAGGTAATCGTTGTGCTGGTCATACTTGCCATTCTCGCTGCCATCATGATACCCGCCATGACCGGCTGGATCGACAGGGCGAAGGAAAAGAAACTGATCGTTGGATGCCGTACCTGCGTCGTCGCCGCGCAGTCGATTGCCTCTGAAAAGTACGGCATGTCCGACGCCGCGGAAGTGACCGTCACGCCGGCAGAAACGCTAGCGCTGGCGAACGTTCCGGGTCAGGTAAGCGGTATCACGATCAACAGCGCAGCCGTCGATCAGCTGACCTATACGTTTGAAGAACAATCCATTACCTATTATCGCCTGCCCAGCCCGCGCTACGAATTGGGCTCCGGCGGCGCATCTGCCTCCGCCTGGACGGCGGGCACATCCTATGCAAAGGGCGACACCATCGCGGTTGGCAACCTCCTGTTCACTTGCCTTACGGATCATACAAGCACCGACGGAACGGGCAGCAAGAACACGCGGAATCCCGACGTCGGCACAGGCAACAAAAATGCATGGGAGCTCACCGGAACAGTGGACGGCACCATGCCTACGTATTCCCAATTTTATCGATACCCGGCCGGGTTCGAGGTTTCGTACAAGAATACCGTATCCGGCGAGACGCATGTATATAAGCGGAAGGATTATGCGCTTGCCACGTCCCCGGTGCCAAGCGTCGGAAATTATTGGGAATTGGTATCGTAACCGAACAGCAAAGGGCCTCCAAGTCGCATACTCTCGGTTTTCTTTCTATGGCGACCCGCAAAAGTTGCGATACATGCAAAATTACGCGACGGGAGCCACGCTTTTTGTAGACAAGTCCTCAAGAAAATGCTAAAGTAAAGAAGTACATATAGGTATAAACGGATATACAAGAGGAAGCTTGTCCATATTGCGTATCAACAGACTAGCCTGTTTTTGCACAAAAGTAGCGTTTGTTCCCCGGCGATTGTAACCTCGCATCTCATGTAAACAAGCGCATGGTCATGTCATAAAGGAGGAAATTATGAACACATGTTCTCGGATAAAAGCCTTTTTGCTTTGTCTCTTGCTCTGCGCGGTAAGTATCGTGCCCTTATCCGGCTGCGCAAACACCGAGAAAAACGCGGGATATAAAAAGAATCCCGATCTCAATACGGCAGACGATGTGTTGCTGCGGATTGCAAGCAGCAAGGACACATGGCCGGAAATGGACAATGTAATTACGAAGTTCGAAGAGATCTATCCCAATTGCACCATCATCTGCGAGTATATCGAGGAATACACAGAAAACCTACCTGTTCGTCTGCAACAGAGCGATGAGAAGATTGATATATTTCGTACGGTAAACATTCAGGAAACGTCCGAAAACAAGGTCTATGCCCTGAACCTGATTTCCGACGAG
>CAYPLG010000023.1:0-25288 GCA_964411535.1 uncultured Oscillospiraceae bacterium | reverse complement strand
GACGAGTCAAAAAAGCACCTGGATTTATCCAAGACAAATGCCGGGCTTGTCGCCAATTTCAAGTATACCGGAAGCGAAAACACGCAGTACGCCATTCCGTACGGCGGCGAAATGCGCGGCATGTACGTCAACACCACGTTATTAAGCAAGTACAACCTTTCTGTACCGACAAACCGTTCGGAGTTGCTGCACTGCTGCGAAGTTCTGTATGAAGCTGGCTATATCCCCTTCCAAAGCTCCGTCGGAACCTTTGCGCAGCAGTTTCTGTATCCGTATATCTGCAACAGCATCGTCAACGGCGGCAATTACGAGGAAATGTATGCCGCTATCGAAAACATTGAGCCCGGCATCAGCGAGTATTTTCGCGACGCCTATGCTTTTCTGTATGAAGTTGTAGAGAAGGGGTACTTTGACTACAAACGCGCAGAAGAAGAGCTTGGCTACACGTTCGATGGCAACGACGGAAAAGCCAAAGATTTTCTCAATGTGATCCAGGTAGCGGAAGACGTTTACGAGAAGCAGGATGACGTCGGCAAAATTGCTTTCCTGGTCGACACGCAAGCCTTCGGCATCAGTTTGGCCAAGGCAAAATCCGATTATCACAGCGCCGTTGAATATGTCTTTATCACAAGCCCCGTTGGCGAGGACGGCGGCTATGCGTATCTCTCTCCAGCCGATGGTTTGGCAATTAATAAAAACTCCGACCATGTTGACTGGGCGCTCGAATTCCTGAACTTTTTCTTTACACCGGAAATCGCCACGTCGTTTGCCAAGGAAACAGGCAAAATCCCCAATACCGCCGATGCGCTTATGGAATTTGACATACCCAGCAACCGTATCTGCGATGTGGGGCAGGTCACGTTCAGCTATACGTTCTACAAAACCGTCACAACACCGATGCTCAGCGGCTATGATGATATGATCGGCATATCCAAAATGAACGCGGAAAAGTACATGAAAGACAACGGCGACGGTACGTACAGCCTGTTGTATACGCTTGATGATTACCTTGCACGGCTTGAGTCCGAATTCCAGGCAATCAAGCAATCCAGATAAGCAAAAGGAGTCATGTGTAAGCCAGGCATGAATAAAGGGGAAGGCAAAAGCATAAACCCAATCGAAAACAAAATACACCGTTCTACGCTCATTACCGTCATATCAGACGTATTCCTGATTGTGGCACTGGTGATATGCCTTCTGACCTATATTTCCCGCAACAATGTGGATACCTACCAGCAGAACGTGGATAGCATCACGGACATTGCTACGGCAAAGTCGGAGCTTATGTTGGCCGCCCTTGCCAACACTAGCCGCGAAGTAGAAAGTGCGTTCAAGTACTGTAACGGCAGAAGCATACCCGAAATATTGGACTACTTATCCCTGATCAGCGACTCCGAGGATGAGTTTCAGCTTTTGAAACGCATTGACAGCGAATCAACAAATCTATTTCACGTATATGCCGGGTACTCCACCATAAAATCTGGCGGAGAATACACGACCATTCGATATGAGGACACGGATCTTGCGCGGTCGATCTATCAGTATGCCGCGCAGAATTACGGAGTAATATCCTTTTCACAAAGCTTTACGAACAAAACCGATGCGCTCCGCTATTTCGCCGTGTTTTGCAGCATTGAAGCAGACGACGGCGAAGGTTTGCAATGCTATTATCTGGTAAAGCCGCAGAAGGAAAGCAAGATGCTCGACCAGCTGCAAATGTATTCGCAATATTCAGAATTATCCACCGCCATCTGCTACATTGACGGCAAATACCTTGCGCGGGACAACGCATTCAGGGCGGATAATTTCTTTGATTATTTGTATAATTATAACGGTCTTTCCATCGACGAAAGAAACGCCGTTCGCGCATCCGTACAAAACGACAGCGACGGCGCGGGCACGCTGGAATTCAAGGACTTTAAGCGGCGCGATTGCGTCTTTACATACGCCGTCTGCAGCGGCTCCAATAACTGGCTGGTTATTGTAACCGTGCCGGAATCGGAATTTGTTTCCGGACAACTGCTCTCTTTCTTCCCGCTTGTTATCATTATCTTTCTGGTCGTGCTCCTGGTATTTAACATTGGTCGGCTGGCAGTTATCGTCAAGGAGCTGCGACTTAGCGTCGCACGCGAACGGGTTGCCAACAGCTCCAAAAGCTCGTTTTTGTCGCGCATGTCGCACGAAATACGAACGCCGCTCAACGCCGTTATCGGCTATAATACCATTGCTAAAAATGAACTTACCGATTCGGAAAATGACACGGATCACAAACAAGCGGCAATGAAGGTCATGGACTGTCTAATAAAAAGCGAAATCGCCTCCAAGCATCTGCTTTCCATCATCAACGACGTGCTGGATATGTCCGCCATTGAAAGCGGTAAAATGCAGGTCGCGCACGATCGTTTTGACTTCAAGGGACTTATTACATCCCTGACTACCGTATTTTATTCGCAAGCGAAGACGAAAGGCGTCGACTTTGATGTCGTCTTCGACACATTTACCGAAGAATGGTTCATTGGAGATCAGATGCGCGTCAATCAGATTCTTACCAATCTGCTGTCCAATGCAATCAAGTTCACTCCCGAAGGCGGTATCGTAAAGCTAACGATTCAGCAGCCGGAAGCCAATACCAATGCTTCCCATATTCATTTTGAAGTGCGCGACACAGGTATCGGGATGACGCCCGAATACATCAATCGAATCTGGATGCCGTTTGAGCAGGCGGATTCCTCCATATCCAGGCGTTTCGGCGGAACAGGGCTTGGCCTGACAATTACGAAAAACCTGGTAGACCTGATGGGCGGCTCCATCACGGTAGAAAGTGTTCCCGGCGCGGGCACATGTTTCGGCGTAGACCTAACCTTCGAAAGAACGGAGCAGCCGCAGGACACCGGCATGTACAATTTCAACACGATCAACGCGCTTGTTGTGGACGACGACAGCAGCACCTGCGAGTATATTCGCTTGCTCTTCAACCGCTGCGGCGCAAGGTGTGTAGCCGTAACCTCCGGCGCCGACGCCTTGCAGGCAATATCCATCGCCGCGGACAAGGGGGAATACTATTCCCTTTGCCTCGTCGACTGGCGAATGCCGGGCATGGACGGTATCGAAACCATCCGGCGTATACGGAAAATAACGGAGGATAGGTTCCCAATTATCGTGTTAACTGCGTACGATTATACGGAAATCGCGGACGTTGCCAACAGCATTGGCGTAACTCGTTTTATTTCCAAACCGCTTTTCCAATCCTCCTTATTTGATCTGCTGTCAAATATAAAGGGCGCGCGTGATCAAGGGGCGGCCGACGTCCGGCAGAACCTCAATTTTGCCGGAGCACGCGTTCTTCTTGCGGAAGATAACGCCATGAATATGGAGATTGCCAAGCGAATTATGGAATCCGTCGGCTTGGTTGTCGACTGCGCATGGAACGGCAGGGAAGCAGTAGATTTGTTTGAAGCTTCACAGCCGCACCCATACATAGCCATTCTGATGGATGTACATATGCCGGAGATGAACGGACATGAAGCGACGGCCGCAATCCGCGCATCCTCACACCCGGAGGCAAAAACCATCCCGATTATCGCCATGACAGCGGACGCTTTTACAGAAAATGTCGCAGAAGCGCACGCTGCGGGAATGAACAGCCTGATTGCCAAACCCATCGATCTTAACGTTTTGTTCGCAACCCTGCAAAAATGCGCAAACAGATAACAGGCATCTTATACGCGCGCACATGGCAGTAGCCGCAAAGCGCCTTCGCTTTGCCCCAACGCTATGCACGTTGTATGGAGTGCGCACGTCGGCTCTCGGCGGACGACAAATTGACTTTCCGCCTCGATTGCGGTAATATGAAAATCAGTGAAAATAGACGGAGTACGGGCTTTTATGAAAAAGTTTTTGACGGGTATACTGGCTTTCGCATTTGTGCTGGCGAGCTTTGCCCCCCCGACGCTTGCGGAAGAGACCCCCGCACCCGACCCGCTTTCCGCAGAAGCCGCCGAAAGCGCGTCATCCCCGGCAGCAGACGAAACGCCCCTGCAAATCGTCCAGCTGACTATCGATACCGTCACCGCTGCATCCGGCGGCGAAGCAAAAGTCGCGCTTTCGATCGCAAACGGCAACGGTGTGGATTCGCTTGAATGTAACATCAATTATAACCCCAACGCCTTGAAAATTACGCGAATTGAACCAGGCGTTACCTTCCCCGCAGAATACTGCATACCCAACGCCAATGAAGCCGGGCGCGTGCGCCTTGCCACTGCATGCGCGCTTGGATTGGACAATGAACAGGGTACGGTCATCATACTGCATTGTAAGCTTACCGGCGATGCAGGCAGCGCCATTACCCTTTCCGATGTTCGCGTCACAACCGTCGGCGCCGAGTATGTGCAGTCCAAGGCCTATGTGGGCATAACGGACGGCGGCGTTACCGTGGGCAACGGCCCGCTTCCACAGAGCGCGGTCACTCCCTGGATACCGGAAACACCAATTCCTCCGGCCACACCCACGCCAGAGCCCACCGCGCCGCCCGAACCGGAAGTGTATGTTACGCCTGCGCCTTCCGCAACGCCGGAGCCGGAGCCGGAACCGGAACAGCCTTCCATGCTTCCATATGTCATCGCTGGTGTAATCGCGGTTTTGCTTGCGGCAGGCATCGTTATTTTGCTTGTCAGCAGCAGCAATCACAAGAAGAAGTCCAAACGGAAAAAGAAATCTGCCGGCAAACCACGCAAATAACCGTTGCCAATACCTATGCTTTTTGAGAGGATGTGTCCAGGTGTTATGTTGAAAAAATATTTGCTGCTGGGTTTGGCCGTAAGCCTATGCGCATTTCATTTTGCATGCGCCGCTCCGGCGGCGGAGGAAGCGCGTACAGACGCCGTGATCATGGAAACCGCCGCGCCTGCTTCCGTCTCCATTGCCGAACCAACGCCGACCCTTACGCCCGCGCCAACCCCCGTACCGACGGATACGCCGGTACCAGCGCCGGTCTTTCGTTCGCAAACCTCCGGCCGCATCGTGCCCGAAGGAACGCCCTCCCGCCCCGTCATTATGTCAATTGAAAACTCCGACGGCGCCAAACCGCAAACGGGCCTTATGGAAGCGGATATTATCTATGAGTTCGTCGTGGAAAGTCTGATTACGCGTTTCCAGGTATTATATAACGACCAGTACCCCATCTATGCCGGTCCGTTCCGCAGCGCACGCTACTACTTTATGGACCTTGCGCAGGAGTGGGACTGCATGTATCTGCACGAAGGATACGGCCCGCCCGAAGGCAAGTACCATTACAAGATTCTTGCGCGCGACAAAAAGATTGCACTCTATCCGCGCAAAGGCGCGCCCGGTTTCAACGGCTACTCCGTCACATTCTCCCGCGAACGCGGCGCATACAACGATTATACCGTCAAAAACGGCTATCGTTTCCGCAGCGCCGACCGGGAAGCACCGCATAACCTCTATGTGCTCGTTGACAAGATGGTGTATTCGTACTATGGCGACCATGCCGCAGCGGAGCATCCGCGTTTCCAGTTCGCGGAAGGCATCACCTATGAAAACGCCGCTCGCTTCACAACGGTGTCGCTGCCATACCAGCACGAGTTTAATCCCGACTGGATACAGTTTTCGTACAATGCGGACGACAACCGGCTTTACCGCTATGAAAACGACGACCGCTTCATGGTGCGTACGCCATCGGCGGATGGGGAAACCTGCACGCTTACATGGCTCAGTGTGCAGAACCTGATCGTACAGCACGTTCGCTACGGCTATATGGAAGGCGACGACAAGGGTCGCCGCACCTGTGAACTAACCGGCAGCGGAAAATGCGATTACTTTATCAACGGGCAGCACGTCACCGGCACATGGTCGCGCCCGACGCTTACGGATTACACAACCTACGCGCTTGACGACGGCAGCACGGTAACCCTTGAACCGGGCAACACGTGGATTGCCATACATCCGGACGATTCCGCGATTACCGTACAGTAATGCTTTTTAGCAGATTGCAAAAAGGCATATTGTGCAGCGTATGCCTGACCTGTCTCATTTCCGTCATGGCTGCGTGTGGTAATGCCGTCAAACGGCAAGGTGAAGCGCCGCTGCCTACGCCAGACACTACGACCAACGCTGCCCCATCGGTCATGTGGAGCGAGGCGCTTCCGGCTGCGACGACATCCATCGCGCCAAAAAACGCGCCAGGCGGCACGATGGAAGAAACACCCGCGCCGAAGGTATATTCCCGCACGACTGGGCGTTTACTGCCCTCCGGTATACAGCGCCCGCCCGTTCTGGCCATCATCGGCAATGCGCCGCAGGTGCGTCCCCAAACGGGGCTTATGCAGGCGGATATTATCTACGAATTCGTTCTCGACCGCGGCGACACGGCAACCAGACTTGTCGCGCTCTATTCCGATACATACCCGCAGCTTGCCGGTCCCATCCAAAGCGCACGCATCTATTTTTTTGACTTGCAGCGCGAATACGACAGCATGATGGTCTATGATGGGTATCCGGATGAACCGAATTATCCGCGTTTTAACGCTGCGGAAATTGACATTCCCGCAGCGTACGGCAACAATCTGCGATACCTTTTTTCGCGCGATACCACCGTAAGCAGCGTGCAGGAAAACACGTTGTTTTGTCGCATCGACGAGCTTGCAAACGCGCTGTACGGGGCAAGCGGCCCCGCAATTCAACCGCGCTTTTCCTTCGATCCGGACATCGCCTATGCAGGCGCAAAGCGTTTTGCCAAGGTTGGGCTCTCCTTCTCCGGCAAGGACACCGGTAGAATCGAGTTTTTATATAACAGCGAAGATCACATGCTGTACCGATACGAACGAAACTCGAAGGGTATGCTTTCCCAAAGTAAATCGCTCACCGTCATGGAGGACGGCGCGCCCTCGCACAGCGAACCTGTGCGCGTGCAAAACCTGATTGTGCAGTACCTGCCGTATGCCGCTTTAGACGAAATGCATTACAACGCCAGCCTGCTCGGCAGCGGGCGCTGCGACTATTTTGTCAACGGGCTATACACGCCCGGTTACTGGAGACGGGATACGCTTGATGGTATAACCGCGTACTTTTTACGCGACGGCACCCCGCTTACCCTCGTCCCTGGCACGACATGGATCGCCATGCACAGCGACCAACGCCAAATCAAGATTCAATACGCCTCATGAACCAGTAGCGCCCAGCACAAGCCAAGCGGAGCATTGGCGCACCGCCTGCCGCGTATAATCTATAGCAACATTTCCCGCTTCATATAGCAATAATCTACACAATTCGTCATTTTCTTCTGCATAACTGTACATTTACAGCGACCAAGACGTTTCCATCTCATGCTAGAATGTTGCAAACAAACGTTCGTATTACGAACAAAGGAGAGATTGCATGAAACGTTCTATTTTCCTGGAAATGCGCAGCATTGCAAAGAGGGAGCTGCTTTCTTACCGGAAGAATTGTGCATTGCTGCACGCCCATGCATTAAGCCCCGCGGAGCGGGAGCAAGCCCTGCTTTGGACCTCCGCAATCGCAGGTGTTCGCACGCTGCTTGCGTCCGAAATGCCGGAGAAGGAGCGCATCATGGTTCGGCTGTTCGGGCTGGAAACGCCATTGCCCAGGTACCAAAAGGCGCATGCACGCGCTATTCGGCTATGCATGGAATACCACATTTCGGAGCCGACGCTTTATAAATGGCGCGAGGACATTGTGCTGTTAGTGCTTGGTGCGGCAATCGAGGCCGGCGTCATTCATCCATTTGGCATCGACCGGGAAAGTCTCCGCCGCCGTACAGATTAGCAGTGCCCACACACGAAGAAAAAAGCCTCCCCTGCGTGCATTGTACAGGGGAGGCTTTGCCGATTTTTGTTTCAATCAAATATCTTGTCAAAGGCGTCGTCTGCATCCATTGGTACACCCCGCTTGCCTTTGCGGCGTGGTTTTACCGGCTCGGCAATGGCGTCCATAACCGGCTCCTCCGTATCCTCCACCCCCCGCAGGCGGTTACGCCGATGCTTCTTCAATCCCTCCTGCGCCGCCGGTTCCGAAATCACCGCTTGCGGCGCCGCAAATGCAATCGCCGCCTCCTGTTCGGTCTCCGCCGTCAAAAGCGAAGTCTCACCCTCCGGCTTCTCCGTCGCAGCTGCAAAGTCCGCCTCTTCGCCGGATTCGGCAATTGCGTCCTCACGCGAAACGCTGCCGCGCCGCTTGCGCCTTTTTTCTTTCTTCGGCTGCTCCTGCGGCTCTGTCTCCACCCCGGCTTCCGCCTCGTCAGCATCGTCGGGAACCTCGATCTCCTCTTCGATTTCCACGAACTCAAACAGCTTCTTTCTGGGCTTGCGCTTCCTCCCCGCCTTATGCTGCGCCTGCTGCCGCGATTCGTCCATATCCGCTTCCGGCGGGACAGCCAGCCCTTCGACATACGCAATCTCTGCGGGCGCATCCTCCTCCGCCGATAGCAGCGTCTCGTCCGAAAAATCCAAATTCTCTGCGTCAGGGTCCATCGCCTGTTCGAACCTCTCCGTCTCCAACGCGTCCGCTTCCCCTATGGGTAATATAGCCGCATCGTCCTTTTGTGAAGCAAGCCGCTTTCGGATCAGCATGGTTTGTATCACTGCGGCAAACAGCATGCAGAGCAGAAAGCCAATCGCCTCCGCAAGCAACACCGCGCTGCGCACAGCGTACACCTGCGAGAACGGGCGCATAGCAGAGAGCGTAACCCCATCCTGCGTACGGGTAACAACATATCCGCTTCCATCAAAGTCAAATGCGCCATCCGCATCCGGCACGGCAAGCTGATCCTTGATAAAAGACATATCGAGCAACACCTGTGCCGGCGAGGCGGCCGTCATTGCCTCCATGATGGCGACGTCAAGGGACTGCATATAGATAAGTCCCTCCGTATCTGTGCGGGAGACGCAGGCGGAAAGCAACGCGGCGTTGTCCTCGTCGACAAGGGTGCGCGCAAGGTTCTCACCGGCAAGCACCTCGTCCGTCCAGGCCGTCTTGGTATCCGATACCAGATTGCGGCCAATCCGGCCCGGAACGGAAGACGCTACAATATTGCCATCCATGTCCGTCACGTCGACAGAGGATATATGCAGCATCTCACAGAGCACAACCAGCGCATCCGTTTGTAACAGCGCATCGTCATGCGAAAGAAACCGGTCAATGGCGCGTGCCTTACCTATGATGTTCTCATCCGCGGAAGCGGCAACCGCCTCCGCCGACTTTTCTGCAAGCGAAATCCTGGTAAACGCAGCCGAAAGCAGCACGTTGAGGTCGTCGGACGCGGCTGTTTGTGCGCGCACCGTCAGCAGCGGATAACTGACAAGCAACACGGCTGCAAATGCAACAATAACAAGCAAAATCAACCAGACGGAAAAGAACTTCCTCACACGCACCCTGTCCTTTCTGTATCCTCCCTACCATAAAGGAAGTACCGCAAAAACTCGCGACGCAAGCCTGCATCAATTCAGCCATGCAGCATCGGCAGCACAGCGTTCTATTCCGCGTCGCGTCCATCCTCCCTCGCGTTCACAAACCGCAGGAGGTTCACCTTCAGTATACCGTATCAAACACGGATAGGAAAGCGCAATTTTCGACAAAGGACGGTTTTCAGGTGGATGGAATCATGGCGATAAAGGGATTTGCCTTATAAAAGAACTCTCCAAAAAATGATTCTTCCAGAAATTCATATAGCTTCGGCAGAACGGTGAGCATAATCGGCACCGCCATAAACAGCACAAACAGAACGAGCACGCCATTGATCAGGCCCAGCCCCGCGCCAATGGCGCCATCTCCGCGCTGCAGGACGGGATAACCGCCACGTCCGTAACGTACGCCGCTGATGATCAGCCCCAGCAGAATACGCAGTATGACAAACACGATAAGCACCGCAAGAATATTAATTACCGTACATACGATCGTTTGATTAAAATAATCGCCAAGCGTCGTAATGCCGCTTGCGGAAAACGCTTCGGTCGCAATGTTTTTTGAAACAAAGCTGCCCATCGGTCTGGGCATGTCCGCATTGGTAATAACGGTACGAAGCGTATCCCCGGAGATGGACGAAATGGGCGTGCGCGTCAGCTCGACGTCCGTAATAGCGACGTACTCCGCGCCTTCCGTATAATAGCACATCATGTTGAACAGCTTCTCGTTGGATTGTATCGCATTGGAAATCAGCGGCACGCAAATGCGTCCGGCAAGCCAGGAAACAACGCTCGCACCAATGCCAAGCATCGTGGAGAAAAAGCCGCGGTAATAGCCGCCGAGCGTCGTGATGGCCAGCACCAGCAAAACAGCTATGTCGATAAAGTTCATACGCGCCGCTCCTTTCGCTATTTCACGGTTGCCAAATAATATGTGCCGTTGCTCGAAAGCATGAGGATGCTGTCCGTAAGCTTAATCGCAGCGTCCACAGGCTGCTCGAAGGTTGCTTCCGATTGCAGTTTTCCCTTTAGCGAATAGGTGAATACCTTTTCACGCGAGGCGACAACCAGACGGTTGCCCATGATGTATGCCGCGATGCCCTCCGCCGGCAGTTGCAAAAATGTATCGACAGGTTCGGGCGCGCTTCCCTCGGAAAGCGTAAGCATGCGCACGGAATGAAAATCGCTGCCGCGCGGCACAAGCAGGAAAGTCGGCGCATCCGAAGCGCTGGAAAAGTCGGAAACATGATATCCATACACCGTTGTGCGGTAAATTTCCTTGTTGCCGTCATGCGTATAACGGATAATCTGATTGGTTCCCGCCGCAAAAAGGCTGGACTGTGTAATATAGATGTCGTCAATAAGCTGGTCCTGCACGTTGATAACCCCGGTGATATCCCCCATGCCGCCGTCGCTGTTGGCCTTGCTTGTGTCGTATATTGACACGGTAGTCGTCGGGGCAGTCGCATTGCAGTTAAGCGTCTCAATCCAAATCATCTCCGGCCCGCCGACGTTGTAAAGCCCGAAGTCAAGCACGTACTGATCCGGAAAAACGCGCTGGTCAAGCTGCTCGCCGTCGGGCGTCAGCACAAGTACCGTATCCACGTTGGACTCGTTCGTCCGCAGCACGGCGATATGGTTCTTACCACACTCAACCTCCCGCACGCTGCCGGTGAATGTAAGCGGCTCCTTCTTGCCAACGACCTGCAAGCTTGCGGAATTGAAAACGATCGTCATGGATTCGCTGCCGGACATACGGATATCCGATGCGCCCATGCCATAGGTATAGTTCTTCTTCTCATCCGTCAGATGGTAAAAATGTATCTGCCCATCCGTCTGGTACAACAAGCCGTCGCCGGTGTTGAGGTATGTCGACTGCGTCGATATCGGAGTAGGGTCCATGGACATAATGGACTCCTGCTTTTGAAAAATGAACTGGTAAATCAAAACCGCAGCGCCCAGTACCAGCATAACCGCCAGCGAGAACCACAACGTACGGGAACGGCGTTTCTTCTTCCGCTTGCGCGTCTTGCTCACGGCGCTGCGCGTCATATCCTGCGCTTTCGAACGCGGCAACGTTTCATAATCACGCGGGGTAACCGCATACCGGCCGGATGGGCGCGACGTTTCAGAGGTCGTCAAATACCGGCTTGTCGTACGCGTAGACGTGCCGGAATACTCTCTCGTATTGGATTCGTATGGATCAAAGTCATCCCGCCGTGTTGCCATGGTCTGCTGCACTCGTTTCCTTTACCGGTTGTTACAACAGTCTAGCAGGACGGGCCGGGTGTGTAAAGCAAACATTTTGTGTCACTCCGCCGCCGCAGCCGCATCCGGAAGCAGCACCAGAAGCGATTTAGGCAGAATTTTGAACGTTACAGGCGTACCCGGTATCACCTCGCCATCAATATCAAGGCGTGAGAACGGTTCGCATGTCGCGGTCAATTCCGTCGTACGGAAGTATGTCACGTATTTTTTCTCCGCAAGGTGTTTCCCTTTTAAAAACTTTAGGAGCAAGCGGATAGCCACAAACTTTGTCACATCGTGCATGACGCAAACATCCAGCAGTCCGTCGAACGGATCGGCCAGCGGCGTAACGGGCATCCCGCCGCCAAAGTGCGTGCCGTTGCCGGCTGCAATAATCAGAGCGTCCTTTTCCATCCGTCCCTCCGGCCAGGTAATCACCGTCTTGCGCATGGAAAGACCCGCTACAGCGCGAAGCAACCCACGCAGATACGCAATGGAACCGTTACGGTATCGCTTTTTATAAATCTCCGTATAATCCAGCACGTCGACGTCAAAGCCAAAGCCCGCAATATTGAAAAAAAGCTCGTCGTTGGCCATGCAGGCGTCCATCCGGCGGGCAACGCCGTGCAGCACGGTATCCAGCGCAATCATCGGGTCCTTCGATATGCCAAGCGGTCGAACCATATCGTTCCCCGTACCGCAAGGAATAATGCCCATCTCAATATCGGTGCCCTTAAGCGCGGACGCAACCTCCCGTACGGTGCCGTCGCCGCCAAGTGCGACAATTTTTTGCGCCCCATCCGCTACCGCAATGCACGCAAGCTCCGCAGAGTTACCGGGATACGCACTCTTAGCCGACGTAAATGGGATGCCCCGCTCATCCAGCGCGGCGCTTACCAGCGCAAAAACCTTGACCGCCGCGCCGTTGCCGGCGACAGGATTCCATATAATGTGCAAACCAGACTGCATGCAGATCTTTCCCCCTGTAAATGCCTTCTTCCCTGTATACAGTATAGCATGCGGCCCACATGAAGTCTAGATGGGGTGAAGCAATGCACATTGTCTTTGCGTAATTGCATAGATCCGGCCTTACGATTTCTTGCACATATTCATGCCCGTGGCAAACTCCAGCGCGCTATTTGCAGGAACCGGTATCGTCTCCTTATCCGCCTATTTGCACCAGTTCGTTGTAATATGGTTTTTCGTGTTTTCTATGCCTGCGCATCTTCCGTCAAAAGCTTTTCAAGCATTGCATAAGTGCTTGACACCGCCTTCGCACGATCAAACGCCGGATCGTTCTCACCGTACAAACTGTATCCTTGCGTTTCATCCATAGCTTTGAAAAACAGCTTTAGGTCTTTTAACGTAAATGTGCAGCGTCCGCCTAGAATTTCGTCGACAGCCTTCCTGCACTCTGCTTTTGTCCTGACGTGGTAAACACCTGGGGCATGCTGCATGACCCCATATCCAAACATGATAAACGGCTTAAAGCGAAATAGCCCTTCCCATCCGGCCGTTCCGATCAGTGTTGAAACTGCAAGACAGTTTTCTATCAGCTCGTAGGTGTCCGTATTCTTCTTTATCAGCACCACCTGTGGAATTGTAAGCAGTTCGTCATAAAACTCCTTTGTACGTGCTCCGTACACTTGTTTCGGATATTCCTTTACATAAATGTGGACGTCGCTTGGTAAGCTGTTGGACAGAATCCGAATAGGAATGGATTGCACGCAATACATCCCGCCGCCGTTCGGATTGCTCGTGCATTCCGGCTGATAATGCAGCGGAAAATAAACATATTTTGAATCATAATCCGGCTGCACGCTAAGCAAATCATAGTACGTATCCAATTCCTGCGTCATGCGGAAGCGCAACGAAGAACGCAAGTGCTGTTTCTTCATGAAGTACCCCTTGAACAAAACGGCATCTATTGCGCGCGGTATGTGAATGGCTGCGTCCTTAATCTCCTTCCAATCCGGATGGGTAATTAGACGTCCTGCTTTCAACAGCTTTTCTTTTATGGACATATCTTCCTTTGGAACTTCAATTGCAAAAACCTGTTGCATCTGCTGTTCTAAGTTCTTCATGTAGTAAGGCGTTCTATCCGCCTCCGGATTCGTCATTTTGGCAAATAAGTCTCTATAGGAAGGCGACAGTGTAATGTCCTCCATCGAGAGTGACCGGCTTTCTTCCAGCAACGCCAAGTAGCGTTCCTTCAACTCCGGGATGTTATCTTCAATACTTCTGATGCAATAGTTCCTGCTTTCCACAATAGAATACCCAACAATAAGGGTTTGAATTCCAATCGCCTTGCATATCTGGTAAATAAAGAAATCGTATACTTCATGCGGATATGTATAGAAAACAACAAGGTCTATTACATTTTGCTTTAGGAAACCGTTCCAGAATTGTATATTGTGCAAGTATACGCGAATTCGCGCATCAACATCCTTGCCAATAGCATACGCATGGCGCTCCATCATAATGATGGATTGCAGCGCATACGGAAGTACGCCGGCTAAATCCCTTTCATCAATCGTAAGGTTAATTGTCGACATGTCCCAGCACTCTTCCGGTCGATTCGTAGCAACTTTTTTGAAGTCTAGGCAATGAAGAAAAAAGCACTTCTTTATTTGCTCACCATAGCAAATTGCATAATCGCCATTTCCGTTGCCAAACCGATCCGATAGTCTTTTAGCCAACTCTGCCTGCACGTCATTGCCCAAACTTACATGCAAAATATGCTTCCTCATTTTGAATCCCCCCCAATTAATACACAAAAAAGACGTAGTATGCCGTAACCTTTTCGCCTTCTTAAATCAGTTCCCCACTTTTCATAGTTTCACAACTGCCATTATAAGCAATTTACAGATGAAAGTCCACATTCCAGACGTAGCAAAAGAACGGTCACTATAACAAAACGCCCGCATCTATGCAGGCGTTTATTCTGTAAAGCAATTGTCAGAGATTCCCTTTACAGGCCCTTCACGTAGCTGCTCAGCAGCATGAGCGCGGAGGAAACGACGAACAGGATAAAGCTGGCGATTCCGCTCCATGCAGCGCCGCCCGCAAGGCTGATGATACCGGTGATAAGACCGGCGAGCGCAGCGAAGAACGCAATCATCCAGGTTACTTTCTTGGGGGCGTTTAGATTCTTGATCTTGGAAGACGATTTACTTGCCATTGTGAATACCTCCCATAGCGTATTTTCTGTAATTATAGCACATATACATGCGCAAGGAAACCATGTTTATCCGGCGTTTCCCTATGTTTTCGGCAATGCGGTACAGAGCGGGCAAGCATCTGCTCCAAACCCCGTTTGTTATGCCGATAACGCGTACAAAGACCCGCACGCAGAATCGTGACGACTTTGCAACCATTCCGTTAGCATTGTGAGAAAATTCTGAAAACAATCCCGGCACATGCCTTTGTTCGCTTGTCACGGCATATATATTTTGGTATGATACAAGCTGCCATTTTAGGAAACAGGCAGCCGTAATATACGGAAACCGGGGTATGCATGAGCGCAAAGAAACGCAAAAAGGTTCGTAAGCATCTGGGGCACTTCGATTGGCCAACGCTGGTTGCAATCGCGGTGCTTTGCGCGTTCGGCCTCGTTATGGTGTTTTCCGCAAGCTACTATTATGCGCAAAATACCGCCTCCGTTGGTTACGACGGCTACTACTACATTCGCAAGCAGGCCGTGTATCTTGCCATCGGCTTTCCAATGATGCTCGGCATTTCTCTTTTCGATTACCGCCAGCTGGAACAGTTTAAGGTTGTGGCCATACTGGCCTCCATGGTACTGCTTGTCGCGGTGTTGATATTCGGGCAGGAAACCAACGGCGCAAAGCGCTGGCTCGTCATCGGCGGACAGAGTATCCAGCCGTCGGAGATTGCAAAGTTCGGCATGATGCTATACATGTGCTCGTTTATGAGCAAGAAGCATGCCGTCATGCATACATTCAACAAGGGCATGCTGCCGATGCTGCTCGTCATCGGCGTCATCTGCGGCCTCGTCATGTTGCAGCCGAATATGTCCATGGCTGTTATCATGGGCCTGATGGGCTATGCGCTGCTGTATATCGGCGGCTGCGAGCCGAAGCAGATGCTGATTCTTGCCGTTGTTTTGGCGGGTTTGTTTGCGTTGCTCGCGGTCATTGAGCCGTACCGAATGGCGCGGCTGGTCTCCTTTACCGACCCCTGGGCGGACGCACTCGGCGACGGTTACCAGCTCATTCAATCCTATTATGCGCTGGGTTCCGGCGGCCTGTTCGGCGTGGGCCTCAACAACAGCAAGCAAAAGCTTCTGTACATGACGTACGGCGAATCGGACTTTATCTTCGCCATTGTTTGCGAGGAGCTTGGGCTTATGGGCGGCCTTGCCGTCCTTGCAGCATACGGCTTTATCGTGTACCGCGGCATTCGCATCGCGCTGCGTTGCCGTGACCGTTTCGGCAGTTTGCTTGCCGGCGGTATCACAACCGTTTTCGCCGTGCAGGTATTCGTGAATATCGGCGTATGCACAGGCATGCTGCCGACAACCGGGCAGGCGCTTCCGTTCATCAGCGCAGGCGGGTCGTCCATGATGATCTTCCTTGCCGCTATGGGCGTGCTGCTCAACATATCCCGTTCAACGAACGCGTAGGCCGGGCTTTGCGGAAGAAAAATGTCGGAACATTGCGCCAAAAGCGCGCATACAATGCTATGTGCGTTGGAGGTGTTCACTTGACAAAGCTCATCGTCACGGGCGGGTACCCGCTATCCGGAAAAAGCCGGATTGGCGGGGCTAAGAACGCAGCGCTGCCCATTTTGGCGGCATGTATATTGACAAAGCGGCCTGTACGGTTGTACGATTGCCCTCGCCTGAGCGATGTGGATAATATGATCAGCATCCTGCGGACGCTCGGCTGCTCGGTTTACTGGGAGGGCAACGCGATTCATGTGGACGCGGCCGATGCGTTCGGCTACGAACTGCCGGAGAGCTTAAGCAAAGCGCTTCGTTCCTCCATTTTTCTGCTCGGTCCCGTACTGGGCAGGTTTCGCCGCGCCGTGGTAACGTATCCCGGCGGCTGTGAGATCGGCAACCGCCCAATCGATCTGCATCTAAACGGCCTGCGCCGCCTTGGCGTGCAGATTCGCGAGGAAGGCGGACGCATTCACTGCGACGGCGGAAAGCTTGTCGGCACGGATATCCATCTGGACTATCCGAGCGTCGGCGCAACCGAAAACATTATGATGGCGGCGGTTGCGGCGGAGGGGGAAACCGTTATCCGCAACTGCGCGCGCGAACCGGAAATTCTTGATCTGCAATGCTTTTTGAACAGTGCAGGATTCCACGTCCGCGGCGCGGGATCGTCCACCATCGTGGTGCAGGGCGGCAGTCACCCCCGTGAAGCGGAGCATACGATTATGCCGGATCGCATTGTCGCGGGCACGATGCTTGTTGCAGGCGCCATCACCGGCGGGTGCGTCAGCGTCACCAACACCGTCCCGGAGCATCTTTCCGGCACGTTGAGCAAGCTCAACGAAAGCGGCTGCGAAATCCATGTGCAGGATTCTTCCGTAACCATCCGCGCGCCGCGGCGGCTGCGGGAAATTCGCCTGATAGAAACCCTGCCGCATCCGGGCTTTCCAACCGACATGCAGGCGCAGCTGTTCGCGCTGTGCACGGTCGCGGAGGGCACGAGCGTAATCGTGGAAAACGTGTTTGAAAACCGGTTTAAGCACGCGCAGGAGCTAAACCGCATGGGTGCGATGAGCACCGTGAAAAACCGCACGGCGATTATCCGCGGCGTGCCCCGGTTGACAGGCGCGAACGTAGTCGCCCATGACCTGCGCGGCGGCGCAGCGCTCGTACTGGCCGGGCTCAATGCGGAAGGCGTCACAGTCGTCGAGGACTGCGGCCACATCGACCGCGGGTATACGCAGTTCGACAAGACGCTCTCCGCGCTCGGCGCGCATATTGTAAGAGAGGAAGCTTAACAGGCACGCGTTGCTTATGACAAAGCAGGAAGGAAAAAAGCCGGACAAGCCGACAGCAGAAAAGGCCCGCGTAAAGAAGCCGAAGAAGGGCTTCTTTGCGAGCCTGTTCGAGCCTGTCGCGCAGGATCCGGACGCCGATTTCTTCTTTGACGAGCTCCTCGATGAAATGGATACGTCGGAGTCCGAAGCACTGCTGCACGGACTGCTGGAGGAGGACGCGGAGGAAGACAACGTCCGCCACGACAGCGAAACCGTTGAGCGCATCACCTTTGAGGAAGGCGCGCCTGTCGTAACGGATATTCCGTACGATGGCGGCGACTACACCCGTGAGTTTTCTGCGGGTGCGCAAGCGGAAGAGCAAGCCGTTGAAGACGCCTATTCCATCCTGTATAACAGTTTTACGGCGGACGAGCCAGCCGACGCGCCGGAAGCAGAAGGCGCGCCCGTCGGCCCGGAGGACGCGCGGTCTATCCAGGACGCCTTGGACGAGGCGCTTTCCGATGCGCCGGATACCATTGAGCTTACCGCGGAATCCGTCGTCGTCGAGGAACCGCCGGAGGCTGCGTTTACGCCGCCCGCGTTTCTTTATAACACGCCAACGCCGGACGCCTGTGCCGAAAATCCTCCGGGCTATGTGCCGCTTACCTCGTCCATTGACGCAGCGGCCCAGACGCCAACCGGCAGCGACGTACCCGCGTCCACAGAAACGGCGTCCGTCCCGGCAGAAACCGCGCCGGACGATATGCCGCTTACCCCGCCCGCCGGGCAAGGCATGTCCATGGCGCCCTATATACCGCCCGCCGCTGATCCATCCGCTGCGGAACCGGCCGGTTACGTACCGCTTGCCTCATCCATCGATGCAGGTACGTCCATGGCGCCCTATACCCCGCCCGCACCCGACACGCCAGCCGGGGAATCGAACGGCTATGTGCCGCTCACCTCGTCCATCGATGCAAATACAACTCTGGCGCCATACGCGCCAACCGGCATGGCACAGGCAGCGCCCAAGGAAAATGCTTTGTCCGGCGCGCAACAGGCGGAGTGGTTCCAATACGCCAGCGGCGCTTTTGCAAGCAATGCGCGGCCTGCGGAGCAGGATGACGCACAATCGCCCATTCACCTCTTCGACGAAGACGACGGCCTATCCGACACGGCAAGGCAGCGCGGGCAGACGACGCGTCTGTTCCGCACGGGCACTTCCGCCACGACGCGCATCCATATCAACGAAACGGAGGAAACCATCCGCCGCGAGGAGGCCGCGCGCCGCGCCGAAGCGCGGGAAGCCAAGCGCAGGCAGGACGCGGCCATGGAGCGCCGCAACAAGAAAAAGAAGCGCAGCACCATCCTGCGCAGCCTTTTTGCCAACGTAGCCTTCGTGCTGTTCTTTATCGCGGTTGTTGTCGTAGCGCTGTATTACGGATTTCTCCTTTCCGACATCGTGGTCATGGGCAACCAGCAGTATACCAGCGACTACATTATTGAGGAATCCGGCCTGAAGCCCGGCACGCATATGCTCTTCTGCAATCTGGATGAGGCGGAGGCAAACATTGCCGAAAACCCGTACATTCAGGTCGAATCCGTTACCTACATTTTCCCGAACCGCGTCCGCATCATCGTTTCGGAACGCAAGGAAATTGCGGGCATCGCCGGTCTCGATTACAACGTAATCATCGACGATCAGGGATATGTACTCTCCATGAGCCCCAGTACCGATCTTTCCGGCCTGTTGCAGGTTTCCGGCGTAAGCATGACGGGGTTCCGCCTGGGCCAGCGCCTTGGCGAAGGCAACGACTTCAGTACGGCTACGCTTATCGAAATCATCGGCAAGCTGGAACAGTACGAGCTGATCGACGACATAACGGCCGTCGACCTGACCACACCGCTTGCCATTACGATGAAAGCCGATAACGGCCTGACCATCCACGTTGGACAGGGCACCGATCTCGACGCAAAGATGTCCATGCTCTCGCGCCTGCTGCCGCGCTTTACGGAGCAAAGCATCGGCGTTGGCACCCTCTACCTTTCGGCCAAGGGCGGCGCGGTATACTCCCCGCCATACGCGGCAACGAATGCGCGGCCGATTACAACCGACGACGCAGGCGTCGTTTCGCCGCTTCCGGTCGACGACCCGAATTATGTTGACGACGACGGCGACGGGCTTGACGACGTTACCGGCCTGCCCGCAGGGCAAAGCGCCGTTCCCCTGCCCGGTTCCACGCCGGCGCCGACGCCCGCCCCCACGTCCTACGTACCCGGCGGCGGAGCGGACGATTTCTCCGGATAAAAAAGTAAAACACGAGTCCGGCGCAAACCGGGCTCGTGCTCTATTTAAGGCTTGCCTGTCACATCCGGCAGCCGGGCGCGCCGCTATGCGTTCAGCAGCGCAAGAATCTGCGTAATCTGCTCCTCCGTTGCAATCCCTCCGCCAAAGCTCAGCATACCGCGAATCGGCATATAGGCCAGCATAGCCTCTACCATCTCCTGCGAAACGGCGTTTGCCGCAACCTCGCTCGCGTTTTCGCTATTCCCCAGAAACATGGCGGACAGTTCCTGCATGAGCCCGCCGACCCTTTCGCGTGCGCGCGGATTTCCCAGAATGTCCATTACGATGGAATCGCGGGTAAAGCGCATCGGTATTTCCTGCGTGGAGCGGACCGTGACCGGCTCGGCAAGCACAATCTCGCGCGACGACTTTGCCGCCTCCACAACGTATTCCCCCGTTGGCACGTACCAGTCGTGCAGTTCCACGTTCCAGTACGCAAATGCCCGTTTGTCGAGCGTAAAGGCGACGGTTTTCGTCTCGCCCGGCTGCAATTCCACCTTCGTATACGCACGCAACTCCCGCACGGGGCGCATAAGCTCCGGCAGCTCCGGCGCGCGCACATATAACGAAACAACCTCCTTGCCCGCCACACTGCCGGTATTCTGCACATCGACGGTAACCGTCAGCACGTCGGTATCGTCCATCTCGCGCTTGTCAAGCCGCAGGCTGCGATATGCAAACGTTGTATACGACAGCCCGTAGCCAAACGGGAACAGCACGGGCAGTTCCTTCCTGTCGTACCATCGGTAGCCGACGAAGATTCCCTCCGCATACGTCGTGCCGTGCCGGTCCCCGCCGTAAAAGGGATAGGAGGGATTGTCCACAAGGCGCAGCGGAAACGTCTCCGGCAGGCGCGCGGAGGGGTTGACGTCGCCAAAGAGCACGTCCAGCGTCGCTTCGCCTGCGGCCTGCCCCGGCAGATAGCATTCAAGCACGCCGCGTACACTGTCAATCCACGGCATCTCCACAGGTGAACCGTTATACAGCGCCACAACCGTATTCGGATTCGCGGCGGCGACCGCTGCGATCACCGCGTTCTGGCAATCGGGCAGCCGCATATGCTTGCGGTCATATCCCTCGGACTCGTATGCCTCCGGCAAACCCGCAAACACAACGGCAACAGAAGCCTTCCTTGCGGCGGCAACAGCCTCTTGCATCATTGCGTCGTCGGTTGCATCGTTTTCTATATCGAACCCCTTTGCGTACGAGACGCGCTCTAGCCCTTCCGCCGCCTCCAGCACGCTGACGGTCTTAAAGCTATTGATATGCGAGCTGCCGCCGCCCTGATACCGCGGTTTTGCCGCAAATTCACCGATGAACGCAAGCGTGTCTTCGCGGCGCAGCGGCAGGATGCCGCCCTCGTTCTTCAACAGCACCATGCAGTCCGCCGCCACCCGGCGCGAAAGCGTATGCTGCGCCTCCTTATCCCAGAGCGTGCCTGGCTTTGCATGGGCAAGATACCGTGCGTTGACCGTCAGTATGCGCCTGACGGCGTCGTCAAGCACCGCCTCGTCGAGCGCGCCGCTTTGCACTGCTTCGACGATCCGTCTGTCGTTTTCGCCGCCTGATGCGGGCATCTCCAGATCGAGCCCGGCTGCAAGGCCGGTGACGCGATCCGCCACGGCGCCCCAGTCGGTCATCACATACCCGTCAAAGCCCCACTCGTTGCGCAGCACGTCGGTCAGTAACCAACGGTTCTCGCTGGCAAAGGTTCCGTTAATCCGGTTGTACGAGCACATGACCGTCCATGGCTTCGCGTTCTTCACCGGGCCTTCAAACGCCGCAAGGTAAATCTCCCGCAGCGTGCGCTCGTCGATATCGGAGCTACCGGACATACGGCGGTGCTCCTGATTGTTGGCGGCGAAATGTTTGAGGCTCGTGCCAACATGCTTCGACTGCACGCCCTCGATAAAGGCCGTTGCCGCCTCGGCCGCCAGATATGGATCCTCGGAATAGTATTCGAAATTCCGGCCGCACAACGGGCTGCGCTTGATGTTTACCGCGGGGCCCAGTATCACGGATACGCCCTCCGCCTGGCAGCCCTCGCCAATGGCCTCTCCTAGCGTGCGTAACAAGTTGCGGTCAAAGGAAGCGGCCGTCGCGCAGCCCGCCGGAAAGCACACTGCCGGAATGCTGTCGTTTACGCCTGCGTGATCGGCCTTATCGTTCTGCTTACGCAGCCCATGCGGGCCGTCACACACCATGACGGACGGCACGCCGAGACGTTCCACCGGCTTCGTATGCCAGAAATCCAGGCCCGAACAAATACCGGCCTTCTCGGCAAGCATCATTTCCGAAATGCTTTTTTCAAGATCCATATCGTCCTCCTTTATCGTCCTAACTGCCATTCCTGCTTCCGCCAGCGAACGCGCGCCGCTTCACTCCCGTGATTTGCGTGATTTACAAGCCTTGCCGCCTATCCGCGCCATCCGCAGCGCTCCATATCCACCCTGCCATCCGAACAAAACTGCGCGCCCTCCTGCGCCAAAAGCGTACGCTGCAAACCGTTCCCCATTAGCCCGAAGACCTCCGCCAGCCGGCCGTCCTTATGCACCACCCGATGACAAGGCACGGCTTCATCGTTACGTGCGCGCATGGCGTACCCGACGACGCGCGAAAGGCACGGATTGCCGGCAAGCCTTGCAATCGTGCCGTAGCTTGCCGCCATGCCCACCGGGATACGCCTGACAATGGCGTAAATCTCTGTGAAAGTATTCTGCATGCGCCGCCTCGTAAACCAGAATTTGCAACGAAATCTGTTGCGTTACCTTTTTCCTGTATTCTGGCATTGCGTCCTCCGTCTGTCAAGCGCGGCCCATTCGCCTCTTTTGCGCAACCGCCGCCCCCACCCCGCATACCCGTCCGAGAAAGGCAGGAAAACACAGCAAAAACGAGCCTTTCCACCCTTGCATTGGCGGCAAAAGCGTGGTAATATACGTTGATACTGGCGTAATATGCCGCTTGATACAATACCGTGTGGAGGAACATACATGTCTACCTATGAAAAACTCGACGGGGACCGCGCGAAGCTAACCATCGCCATCGCGCCGGAGGCTTTTAACAACGCGCTGCAGGAAGCGTACGTCAAAGGCGTTAAACACTACAACATTCCGGGCTTCCGCAAGGGCAAAGCACCGCGCAAGGTCATCGAGAATATGTACGGCGAAGGCGTTTTCTATGAGGACGCGTTCGAGCTCGTCTGGGGCGACGCTTACGACGCGGCGCTTCTGGAGCACAACCTCATCGCCGTCGACAAGCCGTCCATCGATATCGAGAAGATCGACCGTACCGAGGGCGTCGTTTACACGGCGGAGGTGCAGCTTAAGCCCGAAGTCCAACTTGGCGCATACAAGGGTATAGAAGTGACAAAGCCCACGTATACTTTGGAGGATAAGGACGTGATGGCCGAAATCGAGAAGGAGCGCGAGAAAAACGTGCGCTTTGTCGACGTCGACCGTGCGGCCGAAAACAATGACCGCGTCGTGCTCGACTATTCCGGCAGCATTGACGGCGTCAAGTTCGAGGGCGGCACCGCCGAGGATCAGACGCTTCTGCTTGGCAGCGGTACGTTCATCCCCGGCTTTGAGGAGCAGTTGATCGGCATGAAGGCCGGCGAAAGCAAGGACATTACCGTGAAGTTCCCGGATGATTACGCCGCAGAGCTTGCCGGAAAGGAAGCGGTATTCGCCGTAACGATCAAGGCCGTACAGCTCAAGGAGCTCCCCGCGCTTGACGACGAATTCGCCAAGGATATCTCCGAGTTTGATACGCTTGACGCACTGATTGCCGACAAGAGAAAGACCATGGGCGAGCAGATGGAGAAAAACCGTCAGACCGCCATCGAGAACCTGGCGATCAAAACCGCATGCGACAACGCAACCGTCGCCATCCCCGCATGCATGGTGGACCGGCAGATCAATTACATGTTGCAGGATATGGCCTACCGTCTGCAAATGAGCGGCCTGACCCTGGACGACTACTGCAAGTACACCGGCACGGAACCCAGTGCGCTTGCTGAAAGCTATCGCGAGGAGGCTACGGCGCGCGTCAAGATGCAGCTCGTCATCGAAGCCATCGGCGTTGCGGAATCCGTCCAGTGCGAAAAGGAAGACGTCGACAAGATGATTGCCGACTTCGCAAGCCAGAACAGCCAGCCCGTCGAGGCCTTTGAAAAAACGCTGAGCGACGAGGATCGCGAATATATCGAAAACCGCATCATCGCGGAAAAGACCGTGCGCTTCGTCGTTGACAACGCAAAGCTTGTTGACGAAAAGCCGGATGCGGAAAAGAAGGAAGACGAACCCGCCGCAGAATAAAGGCGCGGCGTCAAGGAGGCAACACATGAACCTGATCCCGATGGTCATCGAACAGACCAGCCATGGCGAGCGCTCGTACGACATCTACAGCCGCCTGCTAAAGGACCGTATCATATTCTTGGGCGGCGCGATTGATGAGGATACCGCCAATATCGTTGTTGCGCAGATGCTCTTTCTGGAGGGAGACGATCCCGACAAGGACATCAACCTGTACATCAACAGCCCAGGCGGCGTGGTAAGCGCAGGTATGGCCATCTACGATACCATGCAGTATATCAAATGCGACGTATCCACCATCTGCGTGGGTCTGGCTGCATCGATGGGCGCTTTCCTGCTTGCGGCTGGCACGAAAGGCAAGCGCAAGGCGCTGCCCAATGCAGAAATCATGATCCATCAGCCGAGCGGCGGCGCGCAGGGGCAAGCCACGGATATCAACATCCAGGCCGAGCACATTATCAAGCTCAAGCAGCGGCTGAACGAAATCCTGAGCAACCGTACCGGGCAGCCGATCGAGCGCATCGCGCAGGATACCGAGCGCGACAACTATATGAGCGCCGAAGCCGCGCTTGCTTACGGCATTGTGGACGAGGTTATCCCGGCCCGCCGGTAACGGACGAAACAACTACGAGGTGAAACATGGCAAAAAACGAAGATAAATCCGCCGTTCGCTGCTCCTTCTGCGGCAAAGCGCAGGAAGAGGTACACCGCATTATCGCGGGACCGGGCGTCAACATCTGCAACGAATGCGTAGAGCTCTGCCGCGAGATCATCGAGGAGGACGTTGAAAGCGCGCCCCTTGATCTGACCGATATCCCCAAGCCGCAGCAGATTCTCGATACGCTCGACGAGTATGTAATCGGGCAGCAGAACGCAAAGAAGGCGCTTGCCGTTGCAGTGTACAACCATTACAAGCGCATCAACACCGCGTCCAAGAAGGACGACGATGTAGAGTTGCAAAAGAGCAACATCATCATGCTTGGGCCGAC
>CAYPLG010000022.1:0-27067 GCA_964411535.1 uncultured Oscillospiraceae bacterium | reverse complement strand
TGCAATCTGTGTGCGGCATAAATGGTATGGGGACGGATACTCTGTATATCCGTCCCCCTGTGAAGGCGTAAAAAGGACTATTCCTTCTTGAGGCTGCCCTTATCCGGGATGGCTGCCGCCCATGCAAAGCAAAGCAACGTGCCGATGATGGCGGTGGTGACGATGTTGCTCGCAGCGGCGACCGCGCCCTGTAGGAAGACCTTGTTCGCGGGCTCCTGATAGATCAGGATGTCCAGAACCGGCGCGATGACGATCCAGGCGGCAACATGCGCAATGACCTGCGTAATGTTGAAGTTGAGGGCGCCCTTCCAGCCAAACTGACCGAACGAAAGGCGGGTACGGTTGCCGAGCAGACCCATGACGAAGCCGAACAGCGCGGATGCGATAACCCAGCTCCACCAGATGCCCCAGCCCCAGCTCAAATCGATCAGGAAGTGACCGATGAGGCCGATCAGGAAACCGGCAATCGGTCCGAACAGTGCGGCCATGAAGGCCAGCAAGCCGTACTGAATGCTGATGGTGACGTTCGGAATCGGGCTCGGAATGGCCACAAAGCGGCCGAGGACAAAGAACAGCGCTGCGCCGATGCCGATGGCGACAATTGTTTTGACGTTAACTTTCCACATAATCCCATTCTCCTTTGTTATAATCTCATCACGCGGGGACAAGCCCGCATGCATGATGCTTAAAACGGCGAACGACTGACGGAAATATGCCAGCTGTTGCCGGTACCAATGTTGTATGCGCGGGCAAACGAACCTTGGTTGATTGCAACCGCAAGATAGTCGAGGGAGTTAATGTAGGCAAGCGGCTCACCGACAAAAACATCCGCAAACGATTTGGCAAACGTCATAATGTTTCGATACAGCGCACGCGTATCGTTTCTGATAATAATCTGCACGCGTTCGCCATACTGAATGCCCAGCTCGTTAAAGAGGCGGTGGGGAATATTTGTCCAAATGCTGCCAAATCGAATATCGAGAACGTCGATGGTACCTTCGATGGAACCGTCGGCAATCGCGGGCTCCGTAACGGGCAGCGTGATGATAGAGCTTTTGTCAACCTCCGGCCCGATATCCTCAAAACGAATCTTTCCGGCGGCAAGGCGCGCGCCCGTATACGCGTAAATGTCGCGCCCGTGGAAGGTATAGGTATCGAGCGAGTTGGGCAGGCGGTTCGCCTCCTCATCGATGAGACGGACGCAGGCAAGGCCGGTTAACCTTGCAACGTGCGTAAGCGTTCCGTTGTCGGGCGTAATGATATAGTGGGAATCGCGCGTGCGCACGGCGATGCTTCGCCGCGTCGAGCCGACTCCGGGATCTACGACGGATACAAACACCGTACCCGCGTTCCAGTAGGTAATGGTTTGAATCAATCGATAGCTGGCTTCCCATATGTTGTACTGCTCGATGTCGTGCGTCAGGTCATAGATGCGAAGCTCCGGCGCGACAGACTCCGCCACGCCGTACATGGCGCAGACCGCGCCGTCCGCTTTGCCAAAATCACTTTGCAACACCAGTGCCTGCATCGTCCGTTCCTCCATGAAATACACGGATAGTTTACCCTCTTGTCACGGCGTTGTCAAATTTCGGGCTTCCTACCGCAGCTTTGCTAATAGCATATCCACAATTTGCGGATAGGTGCTCTTCCGGTCAAAGAGGCGCTCAGCCATTTTGCGCGCATTCTGGCCCGCTTCCGCTCGCAGCGCCTTGTCCGCACGGAAACGCAGGATGGCGTCCGCCATGTCGGCGGCGTTTCCGCAGCGGCAGTTGACGCCGCAGCGGTATTTTTCGACAAGCTGCCGGTATTCCGGGCACTCCTGCGTGTTGACAACGGGCAGTCCGGCGGCGGCATAGTCGCAGACCTTGTTGATGATGCTCTGCGCGGCGCCCGGTACAATCGGGTTGACGGCAATATCGCATGCGGACAGCATGCCCGCCATTTGCGGATAGGGCAGCAATCCCGTAAACTCTGCGTCCACCTGCTGCTCCTTTGCATACTGCGCAAATGCAAGCTGCTGCGGCCCGTTGCCCATGATGCATGCATGCAGGTCGTTTACCCCCTGCGCGCGGCAAATGACCAGTGCGTCTATCACGGTGCGGATGTCATAGCTGACGCCCAGCGTGCCGACATAGCCAATCCAAAAGGCGTTCTCGTGCGGCGCAACCCGGTTCTCCTTCGCATAACGGTCAAACGCGGCAAGGTCGGTACCCAGATACGTAACGGTCGGATTGGCGCATTTTTGATTAACCTGCAATGCGCGGTCCGCGTATGTTTGCGAGACGGCGACGATTTCGTCCGCCGCTTTGTAAATCCGGTTTGCCTGCATGCGGAGCGGCGTAAAAAGGATATCGCCAATTTTCGGTATGGGGAATACGAGGCTGAATGCGTCCGGCCAAACATCCTGTACGTCGATAACAAACGGGATACCGTGCGCTTTGGCGTATGCCGCCGCTTCCTTTGCGGAATCGGGCGTCGGTACGCCGCAGTAAATCAGGTCCGGCACTTTTCGCGTCGCAAGATAGCGGCGCAGATTGCGGCCGAACTCCCTGTGGCTTGCCAGCCGCTGTAACGATACGTTCTTTTTGTATCCACGCTCCGGGAGCAACGTAAGCTGATAAGGCAATGCCTGCAACTGCGCTTCCGTAACGGTGCGCTGCGCCTTTTGCAGGTGGGAGAAGGCGGTGGTTACCATTTCCACATGACAGCCTCTTTGGCAAAGAAGCTCCGCAAGATAGACAAAACGGTCGTTGCCGGCTTCACCGGGGGTAACGGTAAAGTGCGCGATGAGCAGAATATCTTTCATGTATCGGTATCCTTTGTATGTGTTTTGCCGCGTGGCGCGCGCCGGCATTGGCGCAATGCCCCCTTAACGGGCTTGCAAACAGGCATGCGTATGCCCGTTATTTAACAATGAACAGCACGCCGAGCGTGTTCGGCCCGCAGTGCGCGCCGATGGTGCAGCTTGCATGCGTTCGATGCACCTCCTGAAAGGGCTGGAGCTCCAGCACGCGGTCGACAACCATTTGCTCAGTCGCCGGATCGATGGTACTGCTTGTTATGAATACGCGGTCAAGTACGATGTCCGTGCGGCCCTTAAGCTGATCATCCACATACTTAAGCAATGCACGGTCCAGCTTGCCGAGGTATTTTTTACCGACAACCATGCGTCCCTGCTGTTCGTTGCGGACAAGGATGGTTGGTTTTATGGAGAGCACATCGGCGGAAAGCTGCGCAAGGCCGGAGCACCGCCCGCCGGCATGCAAGAACTCCAGCGTGTCGAGGACAAAGCTGGCGCGCGTTTTCGGTACGATCTGCAACACCTCGTCGAAAACCGTTTCGATGGGCATGCCCTGCGCGATTCGCTCGCCCGCTTCGCAAACAAGATGCCCGAATCCGGTGGACAGGCTACAGGAGTCGATTACGTATACGCGACCGCCGAGCGCCTGCGCGGCGATGCGGCAGTTGCTGCACGAGCTGGAAAGGCCGGAGCCCAGCGAAATATGCAAAACGTCGTAACCGTCGTCAATAAACGGCTGGAAATAGGCAATGTATTCTTCCGGATTGATCGCGGCGGTGCGGGGCAGAATGTGCTGCTGCCGCCAGATATCGTACAGCTCCGCCGGAGAAATATCGACGCCGTCAATGCAGGAGCGTTCGCCGATGCTGATGTGCAAAGGGAACAGCGAAACATGATACCGCGCCGTCAACTCCGGACCAATGTCGCAAGGGGTATCGGCGCTTAGAAGAATCTTGTTGGCTGCCATGGGATCAACACCTCGCTTTCTGTTGCGTACATAGTAACAAAAACCGGCCGCAGCGTCAACCGAGGCAAAGTAGAAGGGCTCTACAGCAAGCGCAGGAACGCGGCCATTCCCCCGGTGGCTTCCTTGTCGCGCCGGTAGGAGTATAACCGGTCTTCTTCATAGGTGCATACGCCGGATAAGTAGATACGCGAGGGAAGAACGCCCGCTTCCATAAACTGCGACACGGCCACCTGCCAAAGGTCGACATACGCTTTGCCGGGGCGGCCGGGACGCGTGCAATCCGTATACGGGAAGGCCGCCGCAAACCGTTCGCCAAGATCGCTGTCCACCTCGAAATGGGAAACGCATATCGACGGCCCGACGCCAACAATAATGTCGGCAGGGTCGGAATCGAACGCCTGCACAAGCATGCGCACGGCCTCTGCGCCGATTCTGTGAAACGCGCCGCGCCACCCTGCATGCGCAAGGCCGATTGCGCGGCGAACCGGGTCGGCAAAGTAGAACGCCATACAATCGGCATGACCGGTAACAAGCGTAACGTGCGGATCGTTCGTGACAAGCCCGTCGCAGTGCGGCAGCGGCGGAAGGTTCCATCCCTTGCCGCAGTCGCGGTGATCGACGCGCAAAACGGTCGTACCATGCGCATAGTTGTCCATTACCATGCTGGCGGGATCGACGCCTTCCCCGGCGCAGAAGATACGGTAGTTTTCCTCCGTAACGGCGCGCGGCTCATACTTTTCCCGCGTCATGCTGAGGTTAAGATAGTGCGCTTCCCCGGCGCTGACGCCGCCGACCCGTGCGGAAAACGCATGTTGCAAAAAAGGCAGCGCATCCAGGGCGGGCAACGTAAAACTGCCGGTTCCGTTTTTGTTTTCATGATAACGAAATCCGCGCGGAACAGTTTCCCACGCGGATAAAAAGGACTGTCTATCCATCATCTGTCTTTTTCATCCAGCAGACGCTGCAATTCCAGCATAAAGGTCTGCGTGTCTTTGAATTCCCGGTATACGGAGGCAAAACGAACATAGGCGACTTCGTCGACGGCCTTTAAGTTTTTCATGACGATTTCGCCAATCTGCGCGGTGCTGATTTCGGAAGCGAGCGTGTTGAAGACTTCGCGCGCGATGTCCTCCACCAGCTTGTCCTGCACATCTGCGGCAATGGGGCGCTTTTCGCAGGCCTTGCGGACGCCGTTGCGAATCTTCTCGCTGTCAAAGGGCTCGCGCCTGCCGTCGCGCTTGACGACCATGATCGGTATCTCTTCGATTTTTTCATAGGTAGTGAAGCGCTTTCCGCAATTGATGCATTCGCGGCGGCGGCGAATGGCGCTGCCATCGTCCGTTGGACGCGAATCGATTACCTTGCTGTCCGTGCTTGCGCAATACCTGCATTTCATAGACGTGACGCTCCTTATATTGTGCTAGAAATCGATAGCAGTATACCATATCTATAAGTCGATTTCCACTAATATTACGTCTTCCCCGATCTTTTTTATTTTGCAAAAGGGAATGACAAGCTCCTCGCTGCCGCGCAGAAGTCCGAAGCAGCGCGTCGGCCCCGGCACGATGAGCGCAAGAACCGTGCCTGCGCATATGTCGAGCTCCAGGTCGCAGATGCCGCCGAGACGCGCGCCGTCGCAGATATTGATGACCTCCTTGCGCCTAAGTTCGCAAAATGTCGCTTTTTCAAACATGCAGCCACTCTCCCGTAGAGAAAAATACGTGGCGATTCGACAAAAAAGAACCATATAAGCGGAAAACGCATACAGAAGGATAGAGGAGGAATCAGCATGGTTTTCAAACGAAATCTCAGATATGGCATGTCCGGCTCGGATGTGCGGCATGTCAAGACGCTTCTGCATGCGCTTGGCTTTTATACGCCTGACATTATCTCTATCAAAAACGACCGCTTCGGCCGGGATACGCAGCGCGCGGTGCTTGCCTTTCAGACCGCGAATGCGGACAATAACGGGCGGCGGCTGACGCGCGACGGCATTGTCGGCAGCAAGACCTGGAACGCGCTGGCACGCGTAAGCCTTACGACGGAGGCGCGGCCGGTAGGCGTCGCAATTCCGGTAAATATCGGCGCGGTCGCAGCAAAGGCGATTGCGGCCGATCTGGCCACGGCAAACAAGACGCGGCAGGAGTTCGTGCAAACTGCGCTTTCCTATGCGTATGACCCGGCGGTGCGCGCGCCGTTTCCGCATTCGCTCTATATATATGGCGTAAACCTGTTTAGCGCCGCGCTTACGCAGGAGATTATCACGCCGGCGCGCATTCGAGCGGGCGCAAAGCGTACGCCGGAGTATTATAGCGGCGGACGCATGGATATGATGCTTGCCGCGTTGCAGGTCAACCCGTCGGTGTCCGGGGCGGATTGCAGCGGCGGTATCGTGGGCATTATGCGAAAAATGCAGCTGGTGAAACCTTCGTTCGACACGACCGCGAATCTTCTTGCGTCCAATACGCATTCATCCGCCGTAGCAAAGTCCGCGATGCTGCCCGGCGACTGGGTGGGGCGCAGCGGACACATTGGCATCTATGCGGGCGGCGGCTATGTTGTCGAATGGATGGGCGGCGCGTACGGCTGCCAGCTGAACAGGCTTGACGCCCGCGCCGGATACGACTTTGTTGCGGGGAGGATTCGCTCCGCCGCTGCGTGGACGCGGTTCCGGAGGCCAAAGTATTATTGATTGAGCAGCACGATACCGAGGTTTAGATAGCTGGCAAACAACACCCATAGCAGGTAAGGCAGCTGCAATAGCCCGGCCTTGCGGTCAATGGCAAAGAACAGTGCGATCATGACAACGATTACTGCGGCAAGCACAACGATCCAGATAAACGAGGCAAACAGAAGCTGGAATCCGAAGTAAAGGATCGTCCAGCCGAAGTTTAGAAACAGTTGCAGCGCATAGACCAGCAGCGCATCCCTGCGCGTAGGACTTGTCGAAAGATAGATTCGTGCGGACGATACGCCCATCAACGTATACAGGATCGTCCATACGATTGGGAACACGAAACCAGGCGGCGCGAGCGGCGGCTGCCGGAAGCTCTCGTACGCCTGCATTTTGTCCTTCGTAAGCAATGCGGCAAGCGCGCCGACGGCAAGCGGGATGGCGATACAAAGCACATACGTCCGAATCTTTTTTTGCTTTTCTGTCAACATGGTAATAGCGTATGCGATTTCCCTGGAGAACATGCAAAAACGACGCGCCGTCCAGCTGACGAAGCGCGCCGTTTGCTTATCCGATGGTTGGGGAGAAGCTTATTCCGTAATCGTTTCCGGCTTGCCGTAATCCACGCCGAAGGTGTCGACGCGGACGGACGCAATCTTTTGTTCGGAAAGCGGTCGGTCACTGCCGTCGGTGTCGGTCGTTGCAATTTTGTCAACCACGTCCATTCCTTCGGTTACATGGCCGAAAGCGGCATAGTCCTTGTCGAGAAATGTGGAATCGGCATGCATAATGAAGAACTGGCTGCCTGCGGTGTTGTATGCGGCGGCGGGCATATACGGGTTTCCCTGCCGCGCCATGCTGATTACGCCGCGCGCATGCGAAATGTCATTCTGCACATGGTTGTTGGAAAATTCGCCTTTGATCCGGTAGCCGGGGCCGCCGGAGCCGGTGCCTGTGGGGTCGCCGCCCTGGATCATGAAGCCTTCGATGACGCGATGAAAAATCGTGCCGTCGTAAAAGCCGCTGTTGGCAAGGGAAATAAAGTTCTTTACGGTGTTTGGCGCAACCTGATAGTCAAGCTCAACTTTGATTACGCCGCCATCCGCCATGGTGATGGTTGCAACGGGTGCCTGTGCTGCCAAAATAGTATCCTCCTGCGTTGTCGTTTCGGTGCTTGTGGAGATGGGTTCGTCGACGCTTTGCGGCTCGCTTGCCGTATCGTCTGCCGTGCTGCCGGCTGCGTCCTTGGCGCAGGCGGAGCAGCAAACAAGCAGCAAAGCCGCGAAGATGCATACAATTCGTCTTTTCATAAGCCACAATCCTTTCGTGACTATTGTACGGAATTTCAGCGAAATGTCAACGGACGTGTTATAATGCTGATAAATACGGCAAGCAGCACGGGAGGAATAAGCAATGGGATATCAGGCCTATGCAAAAAGGTACGAAACGATGCAGTACCGGCGTTGCGGCAAAAGCGGGCTTCGCCTGCCGCGGGTGTCGCTTGGGCTGTGGAATAACTTTGGCTCCGTCTGCGTGTACGAGAACATGCGCAGCATGTGCAGGACGGCGTTTGACCGGGGCATTACGCATTTTGACCTTGCAAACAACTACGGCCCGGTGCCCGGCAGTGCGGAGGAAAACTTCGGCAGAATTCTGCGGGACGATCTTATGGGCTATCGCGACGAGCTGATCATCAGCACGAAGGCGGGCTATCGCATGTGGCCCGGCCCGTACGGGGATCTGGGCAGCCGCAAGTCCCTTTTGGCAAGCCTCGACCAGAGCCTGCGCCGGATGGGTCTTGATTATGTGGATATATTTTACCATCACAGGATGGACCCGGAAACCCCGATCGAGGAGTCGATGGGCGCGCTTGCGCAGGCTGTGCATAGCGGCAAGGCGCTATACGCCGGTATTTCCAACTACAACGCCGCTGCCGCGCGCAAGGCGATTGCGGTCCTAAATGAGCTGCATTGTCCCTATGTGCTGGATCAGGTGCGCTATTCCATGCTGGATCGATGGACGGAGCCGGATGGCCTGTTTGACGCGGCAGCGGAATGCGGGTTCGGGCTGATTGCGTTTAGCCCCTTGGCGCAGGGACAGCTTACCGACCGGTATTTGAACGGGATTCCCGCCGACAGCCGTGCGGGCAGGGGCGTAATATTCCTGCCGCAGGAGAAGGTTCTTGCGAACCTGCCGAAGGTGCGGACGCTGCATGCGCTTGCCGTTTCGCGTGGGCAGACGCTTGCGCAGATGGCGCTATGCTGGGTGCTGCGCCGTCCGGAGGTCACGAGCGTGCTGATTGGCGCGTCCAGCCCGGAGCAGATTATCGAAAACGTTGGTATTCTTGAAAGCGCACCGGCATTCTCGCCGGAGGAGCTTGCAAAAATAGACGACCTTTGTCCGGCCTAAAGTAAGTCAGAATTGTAATTAAATATATTTTAGATATACATTGACAGATGAGGTATATGGTTGTATGATGTGCCTGTAAGAAATAGGAGGTGCGTTATGTCCATAGCATCGGACTTGATCCGCGGGAACACGGAAACGATCATTCTGGCACAGCTGATGCAGGGAGACAGCTACGGGTATGTCATCAACAAGGCAATCCTGTGCAAGACCGAGCAGCAGTTTGAACTCAAGGAAGCAACCTTGTACACGGCGTTTCGAAGGCTGGAGGAAGCGGGCTGTATCCGCTCCTACTGGGGGGACGAGACGACGGGCGCGCGGCGCCGGTATTACTCCATTACGGAGGTCGGGCGCGCGACGTATAAAATGCGCAAGCAGGAATGGGACAAAGCGAAGGAATTGATTGAAAAACTGCTGACACAGGAGGAAACGGCAAATGCGTGAAAAATTAAAGCAATATATAGAACAACTGTTTGCGCGCGCGCCCAGGACGCAGAGCGCGCAGGAGCTCAAGGAGGAGATGCTGCAAAACCTGCTTGATAAATATGACGACCTGATTATGGAGGGGAAGACCGAAGAGGACGCATACCGCCTGGCCGTCGCGGGCATTGGGGATGTTAGCGGCCTTATCGGAGGCCTGCTGCCTGCGGGCAATGCGGAAGCATGGACTACGCAGCCGGAGCCGAAGCAGCGGAACCCCATCGTCCTTGCCTGCGCAATTGCGCTTTATGTAATCGCGGTGATTCCGACGATCCTTCTTGGTGGCGGCACGGGCCGTGTTTTACTCGGCATTGTGCTGATGTTCGTGCTGGTAGCCATTGCAACGGCGATGCTGATTATGAACCGCACCGTTGTGCATCCGACGCGCGCGGCGCTTGTCGGTGTTGGCGTAGCGTTGTTTATCATGTGCCCGGTGCCGGTGATTTTGATGGGGAACGTGTTTGGCGTGACGCTTCTGTTCGTCATGATTGGCATAGGCGTCGGTCTGGTTGTGTACGGTTGCAGCGATACATTCGCCGTTGCGCCGGACGATGCGGAAAATACGGCGAAGCGTACATATCTCTTTGCATATGGCATGCTGGGTGCGCTCGCGCTGCTGTTCGTACTGTGCTCGGCGTTTTCCGGTTCTGCCCACAAGCCGGTTACCGTTTACGGGCTACATGGCGAGATCATTGGCGGCGCGGACGGAACTACCGGTATTGTGATTGACGACGACTTTGAAGACCGGTTGGAGGATGCGATCGAAGAAAGAATCGATAGCGATTCTGGCGAGGATATCGAAGACGCAATCGACGGCGCCCTCTCGAAGCCGGGCAAAGAAAATAATGACGCCGCCGGCAAAGGTGAGAACGGGAAAAGCAAGTCCGATAAGGTGGAAAAGAAAGCCGCTGCGGCAACCGCCGCAATGCTGGAAGGCGCGATGGAGATTCCGGCAGCCGGTATCACGGAAATCGATATCGACTGGGTCGGCGGCAGCGTAAATATTACCCCTTACAGCGGTGATACGATCGCCGTATCGGAGACCAGCACAAAGCCGCTTACCGACGGGCAGAAGCTGCGCTATACCGTCAAGGGGAACAAGCTTAGCATCAGCTATTGTGAGGACACCGCATACGTGTGGGATTGGCTGGATCTGGAGCGGCTCAGCATGCCCGCAAAGGCGCTTACGGTACAGCTGCCGGATGGCGTGCTTCCGGAGGTGGAGGTCAATGCGGTGTCCGCGGAAGTCAGTGTAAGCGGGATTGCCATTGACGAATTGGATATCGAAAGTGTTTCCGGCGACATACAGGTAACCGATGTGACCGGGCGAAAGCTGAACGTGCAAACGACAAGCGGCAGGAGCACGGTACGCGGCGCGGACGTAACAAAGCTCAATTTGGAAAGTACGAGCGGCAGAATCGAAGTCGCCGAATCGGCGGCAACCGACGTGGAGCTGGAGGTCGTATCTGCAAAGGCAGAAATTGGCCTTGTAACGGTTCCGACCAAATTCGAGGCGGAAACGGTCAGCGGCAACGTTACGCTGACATTGCCGAAGGACGCGACGGATTTCACCGTGCAGATGGAGACGGTGAGCGGCGATTTCTCCTGCGGAATTCCGAGCATATACGAAAACGGCCGGTATGTTGTCGGCGGGGGCAACCTGCGGTACGAGTTTTCCAGCATCAGCGGCAACTTTCAGATTGTTGCCGGATAACAGCATTCGGGATACGAGCGAGGCTGCGCGGCGTTATGCTGCGCAGCCTCGTTGCACTTAATCAGCTGAAGCGACTCAGCCGATGGTGACGGTGCCGTCCTCTTCGACGGTAACCTTGTCGCCGGTGGTAACGCTGTTTAGAAATTCGTCGCCGAGCGAATCCACAACCGGCATGCTTGCATCCGACCATACGTCGGAAAGAATCGCGCCAGCGGCGGCGAGGGAGTCGATGGGCTTGCTAAAGAGCATGCACGCGGGCTGCCTATGCATGGCGGACGCGCAGAAGAGCACCATGCCGCCGGTGGTGGAGCCGATCGTCTGCGGCAGGCAGAGCGCGGTTCCGGCGATCGGGCGTTTGTATAAATCGGGATTGTTCTGGTCGGAGCAGGTCGCTTTCTTGTCCCCGAACATCAACGCCTTCTGAAAGCTTGCAAGCGTGTTGAAGCCGCCGTGGCTGACGAGTGCCTCTGCGGTGGCCTTGCCCTTGACAACGGGGCGTCCCTTAAACGTTTTTGCCATATCAGTTGCCCCCCTTCGAGATCAGGTCGAGTATTTCCGCATCGGTATGATACCGTGCGCTGGTGTAGGTGCGGAGTTTGTTGGAATTGGTGATGACCGGCATCTTTCCGCAAAGCGGGTTGTTCATGTACATAAGCGGGCAGATGTAGGAGAGTACGACGCCCATGTCGGTAAGCGTCTTATACTCCGGCATGGCCATGAACTTTTCACGCACGGCGGGGGAGGCGGTGAACACGGTCGGTATCGCGACCTTTGTGCGCCCGTTTGCCTTGAGCGCGGCGGAAAGGCTCTCCGTCCAGTCGAGAAGCTGCCGGACGGTCATATGCGGGCAGCCGACAAAGCAAAGCTTGGGCGCAGCGTTCGGGTCGGCCCAGATCACGGGATACCCGCTGCGGACGCGTTCGAGCTCGTCGTCATCGATGATGTAGGTGCGCGCGCCCTCCGCGATAAGCTTTTCGCCCTGCTCAACCGCTTCCGGCGTCAGGCCTTCCACGTGGTACAGGCCTACGGAACCGTTGCTTGCGGTGGCCGCGCCGAAATCCTTAAGATAGGTGCAGGCGCTGTCGTCTAGCTCCGTACCGATGAATTCGGTCAGGCCCTTGATGTAGGGTACGTCCTCCAGCACCTTCATGCCGATTGCGCTGCCGAGAATTTGCGCTTCCGGCTTCTTGGTTGTCTTGATTTCCACAACCCAGGTCGCTTTGCGCCCCTCGTCCGTGAGCAGGCCGAAATAGGGTACGCAGCCTGCGATACTGCCGAACAGCTCAATGATGCCGGAGTTGCGGTTGCAACGCGCGCCCAGTACGCTGTTGGCGTACACAACAGCGCTGCTCTCCGCCCAACTCAGCACATCGCCCTTTTTGGGCTTATTGCCGACTTCGTCCAGGTAGCAGGTGCAGGTAAAGGCGTTTTCCTTGAGCAGACCGAGTTCCTGCAGCTGCTTTTCATAGCTGTCCTGCGCGCCGTACATGAACTTGAACACCAGATCCTGCAAAAGATTGCTCGGAACGTTCTTATCCAGCGGGCGAGGATCCATAGAAAACTTTTGCTTGCTGATTGCACCGGCCTTGATGAGCTCGTCCATCATGGCATAGACGGGCTTGATGACGGAGAGGCCGAAGCTTGTGACCAGATGCCCATACTCGCTCGTAACAGGTATCATTTTTTCTGCGCCGAAGGTTTCGCCGTACTGCACCAGCGTCTTCATGACCTTCGCAAGCGTTTCACCCTGCTTGCCGTCGAGCATGGCTTGCTGCTGTTCGGTTAGCTGCATGTTTGACAAGTGAAATTCCCCCTTTAAGAAAAATAATGTGTAAGTGTTGATTGGACATGTTCACTTTAGCAGAGTGACAAGGAACAGTCAAGGCGGCTGGTTACATGTCTACGTCGGTATTTTGCATTCCGCAAAACCTGTGGTATACTACTAATATGGAAAATATGCGTTCAATCGGTCAGATTATCAGCGATGTTGCCGCACGTTCGCCGGCCGAACGGGCCGGTGTTGTGCGTGGGGACACATTGCTTGCAATCGACGGCGAACCCGTGGTTGATCTGATCGATTACGAATACTGGAACGCGGAGAAATCGCTGACACTTCGGCTATGCGGCGCGGACGGCAGCGTACGGGAGGTTCGCATCCGAAAAGCGGAGACGGAGCCGCTTGGCCTGAGCTTTGCTACGACGCTGATGGACAATATGCGCACATGCAAAAACCGCTGCGTGTTCTGCTTTATCGACCAGATGAAGCCAGGCGTACGCACAAGCCTGCATGTGAAGGACGATGATTGGCGGATGTCGTTCATCATGGGAAACTATGTTTCGCTGACCAATGTGGATGACCGCGAGCTTGCGCGTATGATTGCGCGGCGCGTCAGCCCGCTGTATGTTTCCCTGCATGCGACCGATCCGGACGTGCGGCGCCGCATGATGGCGAATCCGCGGGCGGGCGACGTTATGCAGATGCTTGATAAACTGCGCGACGCGGGGCTTCGCTTTCATTTGCAGGTCGTACTTTGCCCCGGTATAAACGACGGTGCAGCGCTTTCCCGCACGCTTGCGGATGTGGAAACACTGCTGCCGGCTGCGCAGTCGCTTGCCATTGTGCCGGTCGGCTTGACGAAGTATCGCGAAGGGCTGTTTCCGCTGCGTGCGTATACACCGGAGGAAGCGCGCGCGCTGATCGGTACAATCGAGGCCAAGCAGGCGCAATACCTCGCTGCGTATGGCACGCGTCTTGTTTTTCTTTCCGACGAATGGTATCTGCTTGCCGGATGCGAGCTGCCGCCATACGAGGCGTATGAGGATTTTATGCAGATTGAGAACGGCGTTGGCCTGCTGCGGCTGTTTGCGCGTGAGTTTGCCGACGCTTTGGCGGAAAAAAAGCCGCTAAAAAAACCGCTGGCGTTCGCTGCGGCGGGCGGCACGGGCGCAATGCCCTTTATGCAAAGGCTCATGCAGTCGCTGCTGCCGTATCGGATTGCCGTGGAGGGCTTCGCGGTGCAAAACGACTATTTTGGCGGGAACGTTAACGTTGGCGGGCTGATCACCGGCGGGGACCTGATACGGCAGCTTTCCGGAAGGCTGGACGGCCGTCCGCTGCTGATTCCGCGCAACATGCTGCGGGAGCGCGAGGATGTATTTCTCGATAACGTCACGCTTTCGGAGGCGGAGTCCGCGCTGCACACGAGGATACTGCCATTTTACGACGGGGAAGACTTTATAGAAACGGTGTTTGAAAGAGGAAACGTATGAAACCATTGGTTGCAATTGTAGGCCGGCCTAACGTCGGCAAGTCGACATTGTTCAATAAGCTGATCGGAAGGCGCGTCGCCATCGTGGAGGATACGCCGGGCGTAACGCGCGACCGTATCTATGGCGACGCCACATGGCTCAATTATGCATTTACGCTGATCGATACCGGCGGCATTGAGCCGGCCAGCGAGGACGTCATCAAGGTGCAGATGCGGCGGCAGGCGGAGCTTGCCATCGAGACTGCGGATGTAATCGTTTTTATGGTCGATGGCCGCGAGGGCATGACGAGCGCGGACGAGGAAGTGGCGGAGATGCTCCGCCGCTGCCTAAAGCCTGTTGTCCTCGTCGTCAACAAGGTCGACGCGCCGAAATTTGAGGAGTCGCGATACGAGTTCTATTCGCTGGGTTTGGGCGAACCGGTCACCGTTTCCGCGGAGCAGGGGCTTGGCATCGGCGACATGCTGGACGAGGTGGTGCGCGATTTCCCGAAGGAGGAAGAGGCGGAAGAGAGCGAGCGCGTGAATATTGCGGTCGTCGGGAAGCCGAACGTCGGAAAGTCGAGCCTCGTAAACGCATTACTGGGGCAGGAGCGCGCAATCGTAAGCAATGTGCCGGGTACGACGCGTGACAGCATTGATACGCCCTTTATGCATAACGGGCGCGAGTATGTGCTCGTCGACACGGCCGGAATCCGCCGGAAACGCAGCATCGAGGATAACAGCATCGAGCGATACAGCGTAATTCGCTCGCTGTCCGCTATCCGCCGCGCGGACGTGGTGCTGATCGTATGCGACGCAAGCTCCGGCCTGTCGGAGCAGGATGTACGCATCGCGGGCTACGCGCATGAGGAAGGCAAGGCAAGCGTGCTGGTCGTCAACAAGTGGGATTTGATCGAGAAGGATACCCACACGATGAATCAGTTCAAAAAAGATCTTTCGTTCGATCTTGCCTTTATGAGCTACGTACCGATGCTGTTTATATCGGCGCTGAACGGGCAGCGCGTGCCCCGCGTTATGGAAACGGTGGAGGAGGTATACGCGCAGGCGTGCCGCCGCGTATCCACCGGTATGCTGAACGACATCGTAAACGAAGCTGTCAGCATGAACGAGCCACCGAGCGACAGCGGGCGGAGGCTGCGGCTGTATTATGCGACGCAGGTTGCCGTCAAGCCGCCGACATTCGTGGTGTTCGTCAATGATACGGCGCTTATGCATTTTTCATACGAGAGGTATCTGGAAAACTATTTCAGGAAATCCTTCGGTTTAACCGGTACGCCGATCAAGATGATTTTTCGCAACCGGAAGAAGGAGGAGCAGGCGGAATGAACGCGATGGATGCGCAACCGTTTTCCGTATGGCTTGCGGCGGCGTGTGCGCTGGCCGGGTATTTGCTTGGCAACATAGAAACCGCGATTATTGTGAGCAAGGCGTTTTACCATGACGATGTGCGTAACCATGGCAGCGGCAATGCGGGCAGCACCAATATGCTGCGCGTATACGGCAAGTGGCCGGGGGTCGTAACCTTTGCCGGCGACTTTCTAAAGGCGGTGCTTGGCGTACTGGCCGGGCGGTTTCTGCTGGGGACGCTCGGCGGGTATATCGGCGGCTTTTTCGTCGTGATCGGGCATTGCTGGCCTGCGTTTTCCGGCTTTCGCGGCGGCAAGGGCGTAGCAAGCTCCTGCGGGCTGGCGTTTATGACGTTTCCGCTTGGCGCGGCTGTTTCGCTTGGAATCGGATTGCTGCTGCTTTGGAGAACCAAAAAGGTTTCCATCATGTCGCTTTCCGCAATATTGCTGTTTTTCCTGTCGGTGCTGTTTTTTCGCATAGCGGACACGGCGCTTGTGATTCTTTCCGCGTTGCTGGTAATCGTCGTGTATATCCGGCACATTGATAATATCAGGCGGCTTTTGCGCGGCGAGGAGCGCAGCCCGATCAATCCATAGAATAATCCTTGCGCTTGCGCACATATACATGTACGGATTGATACTGTATATGAGGAGGCGCGGCATGGATAAGAACAAGCTATACGGCGACATTGCCGAACGAACGCAGGGGGATATCTACATCGGCGTGGTAGGCCCCGTGCGTACCGGCAAGTCCACGTTTATCAAGCGCTTTACGGAGCTGCTCGTACTGCCGAATATCGATAACGAGCACATCCGCGCGCGTGTTCTGGACGAACTTCCGCAAAGCGCCGGCGGGCGCACGATCATGACGACGCAGCCAAAATTTGTGCCGAACGAGGCGGTTACCATCGAGCTGGACGATAACCGCTTTTGTAATGTGCGCCTCGTGGATTGCGTAGGGTATCTTGTGCCGGGCGCGATCGGGCACATGGAGGGGGAAGCGCCGCGCATGGTGCGAACGCCGTGGTATGACGAGGCGATTCCGTTTGAGGACGCGGCGGAGCTCGGTACGCGAAAGGTGATTGCGGAGCACGCTACCATTGGCGTTGTCATGACGACGGACGGCAGCATTACGGATATAGAACGGGAAGCGTACCTTGCGGCGGAGGAACGCGTCATTTCCGAAATGCTGGATACCGGCAAGCCGTTTGTCGTGGTAGTCAACAGCCGCGAGCCGGACGGCGAAACGGCAAGAAAGCTCGCCGCCGAATTAACGGAAAAATACAATATCAGCGTATGCTGCATCGATGTGCTGCAAGCGACCGCCGGGCAGATGCAGACGCTCATTGAGCAAGTGCTGCTGGAGTTCCCGCTTCGTCTTATCGAGCTCAAGCTGCCAAGCTACATGATGGCGCTGCCGAAGGAGCATGCGCTGCTAAACCGCGTTATGCTGCCGGTGCTTTCCGCGCTGCCGAAGCTGAAACGCATGCGTGACTACAACGCGCTTTTGACCGAACTCAACGGCATAGAGCGCTTCCTGCCCGCGCGGGTGGAGGGCGTTTCGCTTGGCGAGGGTGTGGCGCGGCTTTCGCTACAGCCGGAGGAGTCTCTATTCTACGAGGTGCTAAGCGAGCAATGCGGCTGCGCGATTGAAAACGACCGGCAGCTGATTGAAAAGCTTTCCGAATTCGTAACGGCAAAGTCGGAGTACGACCGTATTGCCAACGCGTTGCAGGAAGCCCGGCAAACCGGCTATGGCGTAGTCGCGCCCGATGTGGACGATATGCAGCTTGACGAGCCGATGATCGTCCGGCAGGGGAATCGCTTCGGCGTTCGGCTTCGCGCGCGCGCATCCGGCATGCATCTCGTTCGCGTGGATGTGGACAGCGAGGTAAACCCTGTTGTCGGCACGGAGCAACAGTCGGAGGCGCTCGTGCAGTATATTAACGACACATTTTCTACCGATCCGCAGGCCATCTGGCAGACGAACATATTCGGAAAGCCGCTGTACGACCTGGTGCGCGAAGGGATGGAGGCAAAGGCGTTTCATATGCCGCCGCAGGTGCGGGAACGGATGCAGATGACGCTTGCAAGGATTGCGAACGAGGGCTGCAACGGGCTGATCTGTATTATGCTGTAGCGTACCGGGGAACATAGAGTCATGGCAGAAACGCCATGACTTTTTTTATGGGAGGACATCGGTATGCAGAACGGCTTTCGAACCGATCTTGCAACGGAGGCCGTCGAGCTGGATGGGCCGCTTGCAGGCGTGACGGAGGAAACGCAGGAGCATGAAGGGGTTACGGTGACAACCGTACACATTCGAACCAAACGGGCGGCGGAAAGGCTGCATAAGCGCGTTGGGCGCTATGTAACGATTGCGCCGCCGCCGGATGCGCAGGATGATCACACGGGGGCTCTCGTCAGAGAGATTACAAACGCGCTGTCCGCTCTGCTGCCGGAAAACGCCCGGCATCTGCTTGTCGTCGGGCTCGGCAACCGGTTCATTACGCCGGATGCGTTGGGGCCGCGCACGGCGGAGCGCGTGTTCGTCACCCGGCATATCGCGTCGTTTGTCCCGGAGCTTGCGCCACGTGGCATGCGGCATGTCTCCGCGCTGATTCCCGGCGTGTTGGGCGTAACCGGCATGGAGACGGTGGAGGTCATCCGCGGCGTAGTGCAATCCGTGCGGCCCGATGCGCTGCTGTGCATCGACGCGCTTGCGGCGGAGTCGCCAAAGCATATCGGCAGTACCGTACAGGTAAATGACAACGGGCTGCTGCCCGGCGCGGGCGTAGGGAACCGGCAGCAGGAATTGCACGAGGAGGCGTTGGGCTTGCCTGTGCTGGCAATCGGCGTTCCCACCGTGGTTTTCGCAAGCTCCATTGCATACGAGGCTGCGCGGCTGATGGCCGTTGCAAGCGGTGATGCGCAGCATGCGGATACGCTGGCCGCAATGGGTAGAAGCGTTGCGCAGGAGCACATGGGAGAGCTGATCGTAACGCCGAAGGACGTTGACAAACTGATTACGGATGCGTCGCGCCGGTTGGCGGAGGGCATCAACCGCGCTTTGCACGGTCCGCAGTACGAGGAATTACAAGCATTGTTATTGCATTAACCGCATATCTTGCACGGAGGGAACAAGCATGCAGGACGGAAAAATGCAATTTCGAACCGCACGGCGCAAATATGCGGCCGGGAAGCGCGAAGGCGGCCGATGGGCGCTGCTGGCGCTACTAATAACGCTGCTGGCTGCGGCGTGCATCTGGCTGTATGTACGCGCCCGTCCGGACGTCTGGGAGCAGCTTGTCGATAACGCGCGGGAGAGCACGCGGACGTTTACCGCAGAGGAAGCCGGGTTCACGCCCGCGCCGCCGCTCCAAATCACCGTTACGGAGGAGGAGATTGTCAGCGAAACGGTGTCGCAGGATGTGGAGCCGCTGCCGCGCGTACTGATCTACCATACGCATGCATCGGAAGCCTATCTGCTGACGGAGGACGAACCATATGAGGCAAGCGGAAGCTGGCGGACGCTGGACAATACCCGAAACGTCGTTGCAATCGGCGCGCTGCTACAGGCGACGCTGCTGACGGAGTATGGAATCCGGGCCATTCATGACACAGGCAACTATGAAGCGCCGAAGCTGGCAAGCGCGTACAGCCGTTCGCTTGTCGCCATGGAGCAATGCAGTACGAATTATCCGACGGTTACGCTGTATATTGACCTGCATCGGGACGCATACGGAAAAAACGAAGAAAACACGGCGAAGGATTATATTACGTTATCCGGCAAGGAGGTCGCGCGCATTATGCTTGTCGTTGGAACGGGCGAGGGCGCAACCGGCAGCGGCTTTGGAGAAATGCCGAATTATGAAGCCAACTTGCAGCTTGCCGAGAGGATTACCGAACGATTGCGGAAGACGGATGAGCGGCTGGCGCGCGACATCCGCGTCAAGACGGGCCGGTATAACCAGCATGTATCGGATAACTGCATGCTTGTCGAGGTTGGGCATACCGCCAATACGTTTACGCAGGCGGTGAACAGCGTACCGTACCTGGCGGAGGCGATTGCGGAGATATTAAAAAGCGCGCCCGAACCGGACACGCTTACGACCATGCGCGTTTGGACGCCGTAAATGCTATAGAAGTCCCTGCAAAAACTTTTCCTGCACTTCCTCGATTGCGGTACCCGCATCGATGGCGTCAACACAGAATTCAATCTTTGTTTCACTTGTGGTAATTAACGAAACGGGAATATTCGCGGCAGAGAGCAGCTGGAAGAGCTGCGCTGCAACGCCGTGCCGGAGCGCCATGCCGGGGCCTTCGACGGTCAGCTTTACAACGTTTTGGCGGGAGGAAACAAGCAGGGCGGGGCATTCCTTTTCGAGCGAATGCAGCGCGTCGAGCGCGTCCTTAAGCTGCGATTGACGCAGCGAAAAGCCGATCTCATAGTTCCCGCCGCCGGAGAGCGTAACGGAGATCATATCGAGATTTACGTTGCGCTGCGCGAGCAGGGAAAATACCCGGCTGCAAGCGTCGGCGGCGCCGGGCAGGCCGGAAAGGATTACGACCGCCTGTTCGTCAAGCGTGTAGAAACGCGAAGCAACGTCGTGCTCGGTGACGACGTTTTGCATGCAATACAGGCCTGGCTGCTTGCCATAAAGGTATTGCGCGGCACGGAGCGCGCCGCGTGCAAACACCTGCTTGCTGTAGGCTTTGTGGGAAATCTCAACAATCTCGTCGTTGCCGATGAACATAACCTCATGCTCGCCGACGATGGTGCCGCCGCGCACGGAGTGAATGCCGATTTCCGTCTTCGTGCGCCGCTTGTTTTTCTCGCGGCGGCCGAATTCATAGGTCCAGTCCCCGGCGTTTACCGCGCGGACGGAATCGGCAAGCATCAGGGCTGTGCCGCTCGGCGCGTCGACCTTCTTCCGGTGGTGCTTTTCGATAATCTCAACGTCGAAGTCCGGGCCAAGCGCGGAGGATGCCGTGCGTACAAGCGCGACTTGCAGGTTGACGCCGAGCGACATGTTGCCCGTCTGGAACACGGGGATTCGTTCCGCCGTGGTTTTGATCAGCTTCATGTCCCGCTCCGAAAGGGCGGTCGTGCCGATGACGGCGGGCAATTTTTTGTTGAGCGCATATCGGAGCACGTCGGGCAGGGCTGCGGGTACGGAAAAGTCAATGATCACGTCCGCAGTTTCACGAATATCGGCAAAACTTTGGTAAACGGGGCAGTCGAACTCTCCGTTGCCGCTCGCGCGGTCAACGCCTGCGACGACGGAAAAAGCGCCGTCCGACGCTTGACAGGCGGTGTAGACGGCGCGGCCCATTTGCCCCAGTATTCCGTTAACAATAATGGAAAGCATGTCTTCCTCCCAATTTGAATTAGATCAGGCCATACCCCTTTAATGTATCGTGAATCAGATGCACGCTCGATTGCGAGGGGGGAACCAACGGCAACCGCACGTCGGGTTCGCAAAGCTGCATCATGCTCATCATGGTTTTGACGGGGATGGGGTTTACCTCGCAGAATGCGGCGCGCCAAAGCGGGATCATCTGGAACTGGATAGCGCGCGCGCGCTTTAAGTCGCCGTTGAAGAAGGACTCGCACAGCGCATGCATCGCATCCGGCATGACGTTCGCAATTGTGGAAATTACGCCCCTGCCGCCGAGGCTTAGTACGGGCAAAACGTGGTCGTCGTTGCCGCTGTAGATGTCGCAGTCCGGGCAGAGTGCTGCCAGCTGTACAATCTGCTCAATATTGCCGCTGGCTTCCTTGGTGCCGACGATGTTTTCATGTTTCAGCATCTTTGCCATGGTGGCGGGCAGAATGTTGAGGCCGGTGCGGCTCGGTACATTGTATGCGATGATAGGGGTTGAGACGCTGTCCGCTACGGCATAGTAATGCGCGACGAGTCCGTCCTGCGTAGTTTTGTTGTAGTACGGCGTGACGACGAGCAGGCCGTCGACGCCTATGGCTTCGGCGGTCTTGCTGTTTTCGATGACAGCGGCGGTGTTGTTACCGCCCGTACCGGCAATGACGGGTACGCGGCCGTTGACGCGTTCCACGACGAACTGGATTACGCTGAGCTTTTCGTCGTGCGAAAGCGTCGGGCCCTCGCCGGTGGTAGCCGCACAGATAATAGCGTCCGTGCCGCTGGCAATCTGCAACTCAATCAGTCTTGTGAAAGCGGTGAAGTCAATAGAGCCCTTTTGGAAGGGCGTGATGATGGCTACGCCGGATCCCTGAAAAACGGACATGGGGTTATGCCTCCTCCCATTGACGGATAAGTTCCTCCGCAATCTGTACGGCGTTGGTTGCCGCACCCTTGCGGATATTGTCGGCCACGCACCAGAAGTTGATGCCGTTTTCAACGGAAAAGTCACGGCGCAGCCTGCCGACGTAGACGGGGTCGGTATCCTCGGCATTGATGGCGAGCGGATACACGTTGTTCTTCGGGTCGTCCTGTACGATCAAACCCGGCATGTTTTCCCAAAGCTTCCGAATGTCCTCAATGGCAAACGGCTTTTCCAGCTCGACGTTGATGCTTTCGCTGTGTCCATGGAACACCGGTACGCGTACGGTGGTTGCCGTAATACGAAGCTCCGGAAGGGAGAGTATCTTGCGCGTTTCCTCGACCATTTTCCATTCTTCCTTGGTATAGCCGTTGTCGAGAAATACGTCGATATGCGGCAGGCAGTTGCCCGCGATGGGATGCGGGAACTTCAACAGCGGCTCCTCGCAGCTGGACAGTCCGTTTTCCAGATCCTTGTAGCCCTTCATACCCGCGCCGGAGACGGCTTGATAGGTGGAATACACCACGCGCTTTAGCCCATATGCGTCGGAGAGCGGCTTTAGCGGAACCATGGCCTGGATGGTGGAGCAATTCGGGTTTGCAATAATGCCCTTTTTCTTGTAGCCGGCAATCGCTTCCGGGTTGACCTCCGGTACAACGAGCGGAACGTCCGGGTCCATCCGCCACTGGCTGGAATTATCGATGACAACCGCTCCGCTTGCGGCAACAATCGGCGCGAACTCCGCAGAGGTGCCGCCGCCGGCGGAAAACAGTGCGATATCGATATGCAAATCGTCAAACGCAGTCTTGGTCAGTTCTCGAATCGTGTATTCCTTTCCCATAAAGGGCAGGGTAGTGCCTGCGCTGCGAGCGGATGCGAACAAAAAGTATTCCGACACGGGAAGCTTTCGTTCTTCGAGCACCTGCAGAAACTTTCTGCCGACCATACCTGTTGCGCCTACAACTGCAACTCTGTACTGTTTCATAAGTCATTCCTCGGTTCCGTAAAATTCTGCTATAATTCAGTAATTCTAATAGATATGCGGGGGTTTGTCAATTCAGCACCGGCCCAATGCGAAAAAAGTCGTATGCGGATCGGATAATTGTGCGGATTTGACAAAGCAGAGGTTCCGTTCTATAATCCGGCTAACCGTATATGACGGAGAATATTTAGAAACGCGAGGGAACATTGATGACGCGTCAAAAACAGATTGTTACAATACAGGATATTTCCTGCTTTGGAAAGTGCTCGTTGACGGTGGCGCTGCCGGTGATTTCTGCGATGGGCGTCGCATGCACCATTTTACCGACGGCAGTCCTTTCTACGCATACGGGCGGATTCACCGGTTTTACCTTTCGGGACCTGACGGAGGATATTGAGAAAATTGCTTCGCACTGGCAGGCAAGCAATCTATCGTTTGACGCTATCTATACCGGATATCTTGGCAGCGAAGAGCAGCTTCAACTTGTCAGCAGATTTTTTGAAGCGTTCCGGACGCCGCAGAATCTTGTTTTTGTCGATCCGGTCATGGCGGATAACGGAAAGATGTATACGGGCTTTTCCGCGCAGTTTGCACGCGGCATGACGAAGCTTTGCACGCAGGCCGACGTGATCGTGCCGAACCTGACGGAGGCGACGTTCATGCTGGAGGAGCCGTATGTTGCAAGCGGGTATGACGAAGCGTATATCCACGGTCTGCTTGAACGCCTTTGCGGGCTTGGCTGCAAAACGGCGATTGTGACAGGCGTCTCCTATGACAGCGCCTATCAGGGCGCGGTTGCACTCGATGGCGCAACCGGAAAGTTCACCGAGTATTACCGGGAAAACATTCCCGTTTCGTATCATGGCACGGGCGACGTGTTTTCCTCCACGCTGGTAGGCGCGCTGACAAAAGGGGAGAGCATGCAGGATGCGCTGAAGACGGCGGTTGATTTTACAGTGGCCTGCATCAAGGCGACGGTGGAGGATAAAACGCATTGGTACGGCGTACGTTTCGAGGATTGCCTTGGCATGCTGACAAAATAAGCCGAATCTGAATTATGGAAAGGCGGCTCTTCGGAACGGAAGAAGCGGCCTTTTCTTTTTGAATTCAATGTCATTGCGGATTGCTTATGCGAGCGATTTCGCATGCTTGCTCAAGTCCTGATACGTATGCACGAGAGACTCATACTGCGAGATGACAGGATGCACCCACCCGGCAACGTTTTGCATAATGTCATCATAATTAGCGAGCAACGTATTGCAAACCGTTGGGCAGAGCTCGCCGGCGTCGCGCATTTCCCGGATAATGGACATAGCACGTTCCCGCGGGAAGGCCTCTTTGTACGAACGGCGGTTAATCAGCGCGCTTAGCACATCCGAAACCGCAGCAATGCGTTCCGGAATTGTCAGTACATCGGCGTGCAACCCGTCCGGATAACCGCTTCCATTGAGCTTTTCATGGTGCCGCACTGCGATGCAAAAGACTTCATCGCTGACAAAGCCCTTGATAATCTCCCCGGATTTAACAACATGCGTGCGCATGAGGCGCATCTGTTCGGCGGAAAGCTTCCCGGTGTTTTCCAGAATTTCTACGGGAATAAAAATCTTTCCAATATCGTGCAGAAACGTTCCGAGCTTTATCGCATCCAGCGTTTCCTCCGGAAGCTGCAAAAGCTTGCCGAGCTCCATACTGATGGCTACGGTGTTGGCTGTATGGGTAACGGTAAATGGGCTCCGAAAGTCAATTGCGTAGACAATCATCCGCAGGTATTCAATGATTTCGTCATTTTGCATGGCAAGGGAGTGAATTGCGGCTTCTACATCGTGCACATATTCCCCGTTTTGGAGTTGCGTAACCAAATGCTGTTCGGAATCCAGCTGAAAGAAACGGTCTACCAGATCGGGGGAGAACATACTGCCGGCTTCCTTTTGCAAAATAGACAGATCCGCATGCGCACCGTTTTGCGTAAGGATGTCGATACGGTCAGCCAGGTGGATTGCCGAAGCAAACTGCCGGCGGCGTTCGTCAAGCGCCTCGGTTGCCTGCCATGGCGCATGATGATAAAGAATGGCCTGCGCGTCCTCGCAAAGCCTTGTGGTCATCCGTAAAAACAGATAGCCGTATACGGCATGCGGCCAGATATTATGGGTTTCAAAGTGCAGCATATTGTCAATTTCTTCGGTTTTGTATGCGCCGATATCGTGCAGCAGGGAAAGAATCAGTAGCGTGGAACGGTCGGATGCAGTATGCGCGGGAAATGCTTCGTATAGTTTGCCGACGAGGTATGCGACACGCTCACCGTGCCGCATTAGTCGCGGATCGATGTATGCAAAGACATGCCGAAGCATATCGATGATGCGATAGGATGCAACGCTATCGTCTGCTGCTGTAGTACTCATGTGGGTTCGACCTTTCTGCTCGTTTGTATTGTGCGCCTGAAGAACGGCGCTGCTTAAAGATGAATACGCAATGTGTAGGTGCGCCCGCCGCCGGTATAGACCCGGTATTTTCCGTGCACAGGCGCGCCCCAGCTATCGTCGCCGCCAACGCCGCATCGGTCCTTTGCGGCGCAAACGACCGTTTTTGTGACGGGCGGGAGACAATCGCTGTTGTGCGCGGATTCCATTTCGTGGCTTGTCCAGGGTAGCGCGGACGCATGGAAGGGTACGTCGCCTGTAAAGGTGACGCTGTGTCCCCTGTCATCCGAAACGGTCAGGTACCGCAAGTCCGTTTTGTTTCCGCAATCCTGCGGGTGCAGGTACGGTACATATTGGTGCAGGACGTCGCCGCTGCACACGTCGATGCGGCGCGCGCTTTTGCGGTCTGTCTCTGCTTCGGAGGCGCAGTTGCCGTACCAGCGCAGGTTACGGAAGGCGGGGGGCAGGGTTACGGCAAAGCCAATTCGCGGCGCGTCGCCGGGGGTCGGAAACACCGTAAGCGTTATGTCCAAACTGTCGTTTTGGTAGAAATGATACGTAATCTTGTAGAATATACCGCGGGAAACGTACCAGGCCCGCACGCGTCCTTTCCCTTCGTTGACAAAGGCGGTGCTGCACAGGCGGTATAGGCTTGCGATTTTCCACTTTGCCCAACGCAGCGGCGAGAAATTGCCTGCGTCGTTGTCGGTCGGCGCGCGCCAGAAGTCCGGGGTGACGGGGGCTTGCAGGCACTCGGCGTCGCGCTTGAGGGAGGTGAGCAGGCCGGTCTTCCGGTCGATTAAAGCGGTGCTGCTGTCCATGATTACGCCGATGTTTGCCGTGCCGCGAACGATGCGGGCGGGCAGCAGGCGTTCCGATGCAGGAACAGCCGACCGGAGCACCGCTTGCCCGAACGTGACCTCGTGCCCGGCCGGGGCGTAGGCGGTATCGGCGCTGAGGACCGCGACGCAGGTACAAAGGATTTCACCCGCTTTGCCGGTCCAGTCAGCGGCGGGCAGCGGAAAGCTACCGGATTCGCCCGCAGGTACGGACAACGAAAAGCTTCCTTTTTGAAAGACGGTGCCGTTTTCCGCTATCGACCAATGGAATTGCAGATTGTCCGTTCCGATAAAAAGATTGCGGTTTGTAATGGTGATGCGTTTCGCATCGCATGCAATGCGGACAGGCGCATACAGAAACTTCGCTTCGCAAAGCTTTGGCGACGGCGTGCGGTCGGCAAACAGGAGCCCGTCTCCGCAAAAGTATCCGTCGTTCGGGCGGTCGAAAAAGTCGCCGCCGACATGAAACGAAGGCGCGAACGGCGCTTTGGCCGCGTCTGCGGCACGGGCAGCATCCGCGGCAAGGCCCTGGTCGACGAAATCCCAGATAAAGCCGCCCTGATACTGCGCATACCGGTCCGCAAGGCGGACATATTCGTCCACATTGCCGAAGGAGTTGCCCATCGCATGTGCGTATTCGCAGAGGATAAACGGTTTTTTTGGGCGATTGGCCAGGTATTTTTCGATGGCCTTTGGCTTTGCGTACATACGGCTTTCCATATCGCTCGTATCATTATAGCGCCGGTCGTGGAAAACGCCTTCGTAGTGCACAAGCCTGTACGGGTCGCGCGTGCGGAAATACTGTGAAAGCGCGTACAGCGTTTTGCCGCCATAGCTCTCGTTGCCGCAGGACCAGATGAGAACGCACGG
>CAYPLG010000021.1:0-27073 GCA_964411535.1 uncultured Oscillospiraceae bacterium | reverse complement strand
TCCACAGCCTAGGCTGCGAATGGTTCCTCTGTGACTTTTGTCTGCGCTCTACCCCAACTATTGACATAGAGCCCCTTTGCGAGCATTGTTTAATTTATGCGAGAGGCTTAGCGTTTGCCAGCAGATACTTCTCCGCCTCGCCGCACCACAAGCCATTGTTTGCGCTTACGATTTCATCCAGCTTTTTGAAAAGCGGATCCGTCTTGCCCTTCTCCGCGAAATCGGAAATCGCGGTCAGCGGCATGCTGATGTGGTTATAAATAAGCTTCTTGCCGCCGGGAATATGCGGCAGCTCCTTCGTCGTTTCCACAACGCAGTCAAGTCCGCCAACGTGCGTAATCATTGCGGCAGGGTTGATGCGGCCGCTGTTCATCATCTCGATGGATTCCCGCATGTCGCTTGTGTTACCGCCGGAGGTACCGACGATATGATGATACGCATAGTGCACGTTGTAGAAATTCATCTCAGCCTTGAACCCCGTGTTGGACGGGCCGGCAAAGAAGTTCAGGCAGCCGTCAAAGCCGAGGATTGCATCCGCCTGCTCCACAACGGGGCGCACAGGCGCAAAGCAGATCACGTCGTCATAACCTGTTCCGCCCGTGATTTCCATAAGCGCGGCAACCGGATCGTCGACCTTGCCGGTATTGACATAGTGCAGCTCCACGCCGCAGCGCTTTGCTTCTTCGATAGTATAGATGCTCTCCGCACGCGCCAATCGCGCATCGTCAATATCCGTAACAACCAGGAGCTTGGGGCGCCGGTCGCAATGCAGCGCGTAATCAATCGCGCCAAGGCCCATCGGGCCAACGCTTGCCAACAAGGCCATCTTGCCGCCTTCCACGATGCCCATGCTGTGCTCATAGCTGCCGGGCACGGTATGATACATCGCATGGTATGTTCCGATAATGCAGCTCATCGGTTCGGAAAGCGAGCCGTAGAAATACACATCGGAATCGTACTTAAGCAGGCAATCCATCTCCAGCGTTTCGAACGGAATATTGGCATAGAGGGAATCGCCTCCGCAGTATGGATAGGAATAGCCCGGCGCAAAAAGCGAGCCCTTGTAAAAATGCGCAGGCTGAATCGCAAATCCGTCGCCGACTTTGAACTTGCTTTTCCATTTGTCTCCAACTTCTATAATGCGGCCGCAGAACTCATGCCCTATGATGGTGGGATTCGTTGCCACGTCGTCCGGCACGCGCTTATGCGCAGCGCCCTGGCTGGCGGCTTTGTAGCTGCTCATGCAGAGGCTGTCGCTAACAATCTCCACACGAACGCCGTCGCTGCCGATATCGGGCAGATCGAGCTCTTCCAGCCGAAGGTCGTTCACGCCATAAATTCTTACTGCTTTTGTCTTCATTTTTCTTCTCCATTCTCATGATGTATGATTTGCCATGTACTATCGATAAGGTTTGCAAACTGCGCATCCCGCATCTTATCTATTACAAAGCTTTGCCGCGGGGAGTTGACGTCCTCGCCGCTAATCTGCAACATTTGATACTGCTCGCAAAGCCCCCGCAGCCGGAAAAGCTGTTCCGCCGTATTGCGCGTCGGCATATATGTAACGGCGCGAACGCCATGCGCATGCAAATACGCAAAAAGCTCGTCCAAATACGCATCCTCAAAGCGCTGCGCTTTCTTGTCGCCTGTCACGGAATCCGTCACATCGCCAAGATACGCGTACGCAAGAATGCCGTCCACACGCGCCGCAAAAGCAACGTATTCGTCAAGCTGCGGACACTCGTCGGTCGCGTCGATATAGACCTTGGGAATGCACTCCTTTTTCAGCTTCCCAACCGAATCGTATTCCGTAAACATATCGCAGCCGGGCTGCAACTTGCGCGCCAGCGCAAGCATCAGATGCCGCTCCGTCACCGTGCCGCCGTCAGAATACATCGAAAGCGGCAGGACGTCCCGTACAAAGTCGATGTCCGTGCCCATAACCTCGCTAATACGCTCGACCATCTTTCTGTTGCGCACATTTCGCCTTTCGCGCAACGGTGCGAAATATGCCTGCACCGCGTCGATATTCGCGTGCGGAATACCGTGCAGCACCATATAGCTTACGCCGGTTTGATCCGGATTGTTTGTCCGGCGGTTGGCAAAAGGCGTACCCGCCATGGAGACGCGCGTTTCGATACCGATTGTAGTCGGCAGCCCGATTCGCCGGCCGGCTTCGATAAACTCCACAGCGCCGCCAATGCTGTCGTGATCGACTATGCCCGCGGTGCACAAGCCTTCGCTGCAGGCGGCAAAAACGGCGGCGGTTGGGGAATACGGCGAAAAGGAATATGTTGTATGAATGTGGTTATTGATCATGCGCGCATCCGTTTCCGCAAAACGCGCGTTCTTAAGCACGTCGGAAAGGTTATTGAGCCGCGCCTCCATCGTTTCCGCATTCAGTTTTTGCAATATTCCCGCGTCGATCATCTCAGCATCACCTGTCCACCGGTTACGGGAATCGCCTGACCGGTTTCAAACGTCTGCTCCACGGCATAAAAGATCGCCTTCGCAACATCCGACGGCAGGCAGCCGCGTTGAATCAGCGACTTGCTTAAATAGTATGCCTTTACATCCGCAACGGTCTTCGCGCCCTTGACCTTGCCCGCATGCAAATACTGCACGAACAAACCGCGCTCCGGATCGCTCCATAGCGGACCGTCATAGTAGTTGCCGGGGCAAACGGCGTTAACCTTGATATTGTATGGCGCAAGTTCGAGCGCAAAGCTTTGCACAAGGCCGATGCCCCCGAATTTGCCACCCGCGTATGCAAAGTTCTTGTTGCTGCCCTCTAGGCCGGACTTGCTGTTGATTTCGATGATATCCCCCATCCAGGCATGATCCGCCTCGTATTGCGCGCGCATGATGCGCTGCGCATACTTTACGCAGGTAAAGAACGCCGTATAGTTAATCATCGTAACAAACTCGAAATCCTTCTTTTCCAATTCGTCAAGCGAACCGGCTTTCAGTACGCCCGCGTTGGAAACGAGCAAATCCAGCCCGCCAAAGCACTCGACCGTATAAGCGATCATGTTGGCGACGCTCTCCTCCTCCGCAACGTTTACCTTGACGGCAACCGCGCGGCTGCCAAGCGCCGCGGCAACGCTCTGCGCAAGCGGCTCGTTCAAATCCGCAATGACGACACATGCGCCTTCGCGATACAGTTCCTCCGCAATTCCCTTGCCAAAGCCCTGCGCGCTGCCTGTTACAATGGCAATCCTTCCGTTTAGCCTCCCGCCGGATGCAACCCGATTCCCGACGTTTTCGGAAGCCTTGACTTCCCATTTGGTCATGTCGATCATTGCTTGCATACCTCCGTGCCCACGTGCATGCATCTTCTGCACAACGTTAATTTATTACAAAAACTATTATACACTATAACATACATAATCGGTCAATAGATATAAAAAAGTATTGAAATTTATCCATTTCAAATTGCAGGTTTTCCACTATGCAAATTCTTCGTCGTTTGATACACTATATATAGAATTGGAATAATGAGGTATGCGCCATGTACGATATCACTTCCCTCGGCGAACTGCTGGTAGATTTTACGGAGTACGGGTACTCCGAAGGCGGGCAACGACTGTTTGAGCAGAATGCTGGCGGCGCCGTGACCAACCTGCTCGCCGCCGCCGCACGCTGCGGCGCAAGGACAGCGTTTATTGGAAAAGTTGGAAACGACATGCATGGCCGCTTTCTTAAGGAATCAATGGAGGCCGTTGGAGTCAACATGCAGCACCTCATCATGACCGACGAGGTGTTCACTACACTGGCCTTCGTTGCGCTCAATCACGCTGGCGACCGCTCCTTCTCGTTCGCGCGCAAACCCGGCGCAGATACCTGCCTAAGCGCGGATGAGCTGCCCGTTGACGTATTGACGCATACACGTATGTTTCATACGGGTTCACTCTCCCTTACGGACGAACCGGCACGGACCGCAACGCTGCGCGCGATTCGCATCGCAAAAGGCGCGGGCGCAACCATCACCTATGACCCAAACTATCGCGCCAGTCTTTGGCATAGCGAAGCCGAGGCCGTGTCCGCCATGCGCTCGCTAACCAAAACGGCCGATATCATTAAGCTATCCGATAATGAGACAACGCTTCTAACCGACTGCGAAGACTGCGCGTCGGCCGGTAAGCGGCTGCTTGCCGAGGGCGCTTCCATCGTCGTCGTTACGCTCGGCGGAAACGGCGCGCTTGTTTGCGTCGGAAACGAGTCCGCGCATGTTCCCGGCTTTGAGGTTACGGCTGTTGATACAACCGGTGCGGGCGACGCCTTTTTCGGCGGGTTCCTGTTCCGCCTGCTGCAAAAGCAGAAGCGCGCAGAGGATGTTTCCCTTGCGGAAGCATGCGACTGTGCACTGTTTGGAAACGCCGTTGCCTCGCTTTGCGTAGAGCATCGCGGCGGCATCCCGGCAATGCCGAAGCTGGAACGCGTGCTTGCACGCCTGCAATGGGCATAAACGCCATTCAGCGACAAAAGGTAGCCTAAACGCATATGCGCCCGCATACATTGCGAATGTATCGAGCGTTCGCTCTTTGGAATGCCGCCTTTTTGTTTTATATGCACTTATAAGTTTTTACACATAACATTGCCGATAATAAGCTGTATCTGTATGGAAATCTAATGCATCCGCACATACTTTCTACAATCTTATCATTATTGTTGTTATTTCCTAACATTTGTGTTATAATACATGTTATAAAATTTGTCGAGGTGCTTATGTCCAGTAGCAACCGTCTCCGCACGGTGCGAGAATTCATTCAATCATGCGGCGAGGTCACAATCAACGACCTGCAACCGTATTATACAGGTTATTCCGCAATGACAATCTGGCGCGATCTTAAGCTGCTGGAAGAGCAGGGCTTTATTCGTCGCGTACATGGCGGCGCGATTAGCATGCTCGCCGCAACGCCGCAGATCGAAGGCATCTACAGCAAGCGCGCACGCGAGCATGTGCACGCCAAGAATGCGATTGCGCGTGCCGCGCTCGAATTCCTCTCTCCCGGACATTCCGTATATCTTGACGCCGGAAGCACCATTATGGCGCTTGCCAACCAGATGGACAACCAACGCTATACCGTCATTACCAGCGGCGCAAATATCGCAATTGAGCTTTCGCAGCGTCATACCTGCGACGTACTGCTTACCGGCGGGCAAATCAGCGAAAATACGCTCTCCTGCTCCGGCGCGCAGGCATTGAGTTTTATTTCGTCGGTCAATATCGACGTAGCAATCATGGCAACATCCGGCTTTTCCGTACGTACCGGTTTCACGAGCGGTTCGCAGTCGGAAAGCCAACTAAAAAGCGCCGTCATTCACAAGGCGGCAAAAGTTGTTATGCTAATGGACAATACGAAGCTTGGTCACGCGTTGCCGTTTACCTTTGCAACGTTTTCCGATATCGACGCGATCATTTGCGACGCACCGCTGCCGGAGGATATGCTAAGACAGGCAAAATCTGCAAACGTAACCTGCATCATCGCCAACGATCAATAGGATTGCGCGGATAACCAGTCTATCATATCCTGCTTTTCCTTAACAGAGATTCCGGAAACGGTTTTTATCCGCTCCGCAATCGCCTTCGGCGAAAACGGAGCGTCTTTTATTGCGCTTGCAATTCTCTCCGGCATGGCGGCATCCATAGAATCGGAATATATCGTGCAGTCATTAACGCATCCATTCTCACAATGCAGCAGTACTTCCATCTCTCCCCAGGAAAACCGCGTTGCAAAAGTAATATCAAATCGAGGCGTTTTCCCATAGCGCCAGTCCCAAGAAGCATACTTTTCCATCAGCGTATCAATTGCCGCGGCGTCCATGGCCTGTTCCGTAACCGTCTCAAACTTACCGTACACCGTAGCAAACGCGTTTGCCAAGGCACTTTGCATACCATCCAGCGTAATGCAATCCGAAACATCGCACAGATTGCAGACGCGCGAACGAACGCTCTCGATGCCCTTTGCCTGGAGCTTTAACTTGGAAGGCGCCAAATACCGGGAAAGCTTTTCCATATCGGCGGAAAGAAGAATTGTGCCGTGATGCAGCGCCATATCGGACGTAAAGCGGAATGCATTACCTGAAAACTTTGCGCCCCCATCCGACAGAACGACGTCGTTGCGGCCGGAAACCTCCGTCCGTATGCCATAGGCGGCAACTGCGCGCTGTAGAACGGCGAACTGCCGCGCAAGGTCATACGCCTTGCGCGGCAGCACGAATGTGAAATTCAGGTTGCCCATGTCATGATAGACAGCGCCACCGCCGGAAGAACGCCTCGCCAGCAAGCCGCCTTCGCCTTCCAATAGCTGCACGCGACATTCCTTCCACGCGTTCTGATTACGGCCAATAACAACCGTATTGCGGTTCTGCCAAAGGTACAGCGTCGCTCCCGTCTGCTCCTGCGTGTCAAACAGGTGTTCTTCAAGCGCAAGATTATGCCAGGGATTGACATTGTCCGTGACAACGAGCCTGTTCATCATCAATCAGATTCCGCGCTTGTTCTCGCGGATCTGCTCCAGCTCCGTGCAGTTATGCGAGCAGGTATGACCGGGCAGCGGCAGGATACGCTCGTGAATCGCATCCACGATCCATTCCGGCTGCGGGAAGAACGCGTCTTCCAGCTCGTGGGCGGGCGTAATCCAGTTCTTGGCGCCAACGACAACCGGCGGTGCATCGAGGTAATCGAACGCAAGCTCCGCGATGTTGCTGGCGAGGTTGCGCATAAAGCTGTTGCGCTCGCAAGCGTCGCCCGTGATCACAATGCGGCCGGTCTTCTTGACAGACTCGATGACCGGCTCGTAGTTGAACGGTACGAGCGAACGTGCGTCGATAAGCTCCGCAGATACGCCGTACTTGTCAGCCAGAATGTCGCAGGCCTTCGTAGCGCGATACAGCGTTGCGCCGATTGACAGAACCGTCACATCGGTACCAGCGCGCTTTACGTCGGGTTCGCCGAACGGAATTTCGTACTCCTCTTCCGGTACGCCGCCGACATGGAACTGCTCGCCCACATCATAGATGCGCTGGCTTTCGAGGAAGATCACCGGGTCCGTGCCGTTGAGGGCGGACTGCATAAGGCCCTTTGCGTCATACGGCGTCGCCGGGAAGCAGACCTTGAGGCCCGGAATATGGGCAACCAGCGCGGACCAATCCTGGCTATGCTGCGCGCCATACTTCGAACCAACGCTCATGCGGAGCACGACCGGCATCTTAAGCACGCCGGCGCTCATGGACTGCCACTTGCTCATCTGGTTAAACAGCTCGTCGCCGCAGCGTCCGATAAAGTCCATATACATAATCTCGCCGATTGCACGGCCACCCGCCATGGCATAACCGATGGCTGCGCCGGCAATACCCGCTTCCGCAATTGGCGTGTTGAACAGGCGATGATACGGAATTGCTTCCGTCATGCCGCGGTACACCGCGAACGCGCCGCCCCAGTCGCGGACGTCCTCGCCGAACGAAACAAGCGTCGGATCCTCATAGAACTTATTGATGATCGGCTCGGCGAGACCGTCGCGGAGCTGATAGACCTTGTTCTTGCTGACGGGCTTGCCGTCCTTGTCGATGCCAAAGCGCTCCTTCTTGGCAATCTGCTGCACGCGCGGGCACTCCTCCTTGGGCAGTAGCACGTCCGGCTTGCGGGTCTCGTCAAACGAGCGGACCTTGCCGTTGCTGAACATCAGGTCGCCGATAAAGTTGGAATCCTTGCCGAATATATCAATACGCGGCGAAACGGAATCGTCGATAGCAAGCTTCATGTTGCGCAGCATATCCTCGCGTACCTTCGCCCAGATAGCGTCGAGCTCGGCCTGCGTTGCAACCTTTGCATCGATCATCTGCTGACCGAATGCGGCGATGGAATCCGCTTCCTGCCAGGCCTCGATCTCCTCCTTGGTGCGGTAGCTCGAAGAATCGGACGGGCTGTGTCCGCTGACACGATAGGTAACGACGTCGAGCAGCACCGGGCCGTCCTTCTTGGCGACGGGCAGCTTGCGACGGTATGCGTCGATAACGGCGAGAGGGTTGTAGCCATCCACACGCTCCGCATGCATGGCATTGGGCAGTACGCCAGCGGCAATCCGCGCGACCATGTCGTAACCCATCGTTTCGCCGCGGGTCTGGCCGCCCATGCCGTAAAAGTTATCGTTGATATTGAACAGGATCGGCATCGAACCGCCGTCCTTACCCCAGAGGGTACGAATCTGATCCATGGCGGAAATCATGAGACCCTCCCAAACGGGGCCGCAAGCCATGGAGCCGTCGCCAATGTTGCAAACAACAACGCCGGGCTTCTTGTTGACGAGCTTATAAAGCGCCGCGCCCGGAGCAATGCTGCCGCTGCCGCCGACAATCGCGTTGTTCGGATAAATGCCAAACGGCGTAAAGAACGCGTGCATGCTTCCGCCAAGGCCCTTGTTAAAGCCGTTCTCGCGAGCGAACGTTTCGCAAATCATACCGTAGAGCAGGAAGTTAATACCGTTTTCCTTGGCGGAAAGCTTATCGTCCTTGATAACGCTATAAGTCTTGCCGCCAAAGAAGTTCTCCATGATCTCCGTCAGGTGCTTATCATCAAGAATTTCGATGCTGCGGAGCGCCTTTGCCAATATCTCACCGTGGCTTCTGTGCGAACCGAAGGTATAATCATCAAGCGTCAATTCGTAAGCTGCGCCGACGTAAGCCGCTTCCTGACCGATACCAAGATGCGCCGGGCCGGGATGGCTATACGCAACACCCTGATATTCGCTCGTCGTTTTGATCAGGTTGATTTTTGACCTCGTCCTTGACCGACTTTTGATACACGTTGACCGGAATTTCCGGGACCGTGATCGCCTTATCCGCGCCGCGAACCTTCTTGGGATCCACAAACAGTTGCTTGCTCATAACTTATATCCTTTCCTATCCTTAACTTATATAGTAAACCTGTTAACCGTTGTACTGAAAGACCGCTTCGCGAATAATCTCGGAAACCGTCGGATGCGGGAACACGATTTCTTTGATCTCGTCAAGCGTAAGCTGTAGTTCGATAAACGTGCCGACCGCAACGATGAATTCGCTCGAATAGTTGCAAAGCGCCTGCGCACCGACAACCGTTTTCGTCTTGTTGTCAACGATAAGCTTCATCATACCGTTGCCGCCCTCGTTTTCCGCAATATAGCGGCCTGCGTACTGCATCGGCAGCTTAACGGCCGTAACGTCCATGCCCTTCTTGCGGGCGGTATACTCCGTTTCACCGACGCTGCCAAGCTCCGGATTCGTATACAGCACGCCCGGAATGGCGTTATAACGCATCACGTCGCGCTTACCAAGCATGGTATTGACGGCAACCTCCGCCTCCCGATAGGCCGTGTGCGCCAGCATGGACTTGCCGTTTACGTCGCCGGCTGCGTACACCTCCGGCTGGTTGGTCTTCATATGCGCGTCCGTCACGATTGCACCGCGCTCGGTGAGCACATGAATGGATTCAAGACCGATGTCACGCGTATTCGCACGCCGGCCGATCGAAAGCAGCACCTTGTCCGCCGCAACGGATTCGGCCTTTCCGTCCTTTTCGTAGCAGACGGCGTCCGTCTTCACTTCCGTCACGCGGGCGGACAGCAGGAATTTAACGCCCTTTTTCTCATAATTCTTCTGTAGAATTTTGACAAGGTCGGGATCGTTTTCACCGGCAATATGGTCAAGCATCTCGATAACCGTAACTTCGGTGCCGATGGACGTAAAGTAGCTCGCAAGCTCCAGTCCGATAACGCCGCCGCCGATAATCGCAAGACGGTTCGGCTTTTCCGTGAGCTGCAAAATCTCCCGGTTGGTCAGAACAAACCCGGCGGCAAGCCCTTCCTTCAGACCCGGAATCGGGGGAACCGCAGGGCTGGAGCCGGTCGCAATCAGGAGGCGCTTGCCTGTATAGGTTTCGCCGTCCGCGCAAACGGTATATCCCGCATCCGTCTTTCCCGTGATCACGCCCTTCGCGTTTACGGACACAACATGGTTGGCCTTGAGCGTAGCGGTTACGCCCGCAACAAGCTGTTTAACCACCTTGTCCTTGCGGGCGATCACCTTTGCATGATCGATGCTGAGCTTCTCCGCCGAAACGCCATACTTGTCGCCATGCGCAACGCCGTCAAAAAGCTTTGCACTGTACAGCAGCGTCTTGGTCGGGATGCAGCCTTCATTCAGGCACACGCCGCCAAAGCTGCGCTCCTCAACGCACAGAACCCGCATACCGGCATGTCCGGCGCGCTCCGCAGCAAGATATCCCGCCGGGCCGCCGCCCAGCACGATCAGATCATATACTTCATTCGCCATAATACGTATAATCCTCCTTAACCGATCAGCAGCGCGTCAAAGTTCTCCAGCGCGGTAACAAGCTCCTTTAGGAAGCGGGACGCAGGCGCGCCGTCAACCGCACGGTGGTCGTAAGTCAGCGACAGGCCCATAGCCGGGTAGGTCGTAATGCCGGTCTCGGTCTTTCTTACGCGCTCCGTAATGCAGCAAACGCCAAGTAGGCCGGTCTGCGGCGGGTTAATGACGGGCGTAAAGCTCTCTATCCCGCCGTCCTTGAGCAGGTCGGGATTGATCGAACCATCCTGCGCCGATTTAATCAGCGTCTTGGATTCCACTGCAATCTCCTTTAAGCTCTTCGTATCCGCAGCAACCAGCGTCGGAACCAGAAGCCCGCGCGGCGTATCCACCGCGATACCAAGGTTCACATGCTTGTAATAGCGCATCTTGTCGCCATAGCAGTGCGCGTTCAGATCCGCATAATGCGGCAACACGCGGGACGCCGCAAAGAGGATGATGTCGTTGATGGTAATCTTCGGCAGTTCCATGCTTTCCGGCGCTTTCTTGAGCTTTTCGCGGAAAGCAAGGATGGCCGTTGCGTCGAAAGACGTGTTGTGCGTCAGCTGCGCCATATCGGTAAGGCTTGCAACCATGGTCTTTGCAATCACCTTGCGCAGATTCGGCATTTTGACTTCTTCGTATTCCGCCCCGATCACAGCGGCTGCCGGTGCGGCGGCAATGGCTTCGGTCGCGGTCGTCTTGTCCGCTTCCGTCATTCTTCCGCCAAGTCCGGTTCCTGTGCGCCCTTCCTTTGCGGCAAGCAGCACGTCGCGTTCGATCACGCGGCCGTGCGGGCCGGTCGGCGTAGCAACGGATGCATCCATATGCAGACGCTCCGCCGTATGCAGCGCGCGCGGAGAAATCCCTTCGGCGCGAGCGGCCGTTGCAGCGGCAACAGGAGCGGCTGTCGCATCCTCTGCGGGTGCGGCGGCAGGTGCAGCCGCTGCAGCAGGCGCCGCGGCGCCTGCGCCGCTCGCGCCCTCCGGCCTGAACGCATCGACCGATTCGCCGGGCTTACCGATAACCGCAACGTTCATTAAGCAAGGTACGTCGTCGTCCGCCTCAAAGAACCGCGCAAGCAATGTGCCCGCGTCCTTTGCCGGCTCCTCAAAAGAGGATTTATCCGTCTCGTAAGCAAACAGAACGTCGCCTACCTGTACTTCGTCGCCAACGTTCTTCTTCCATTCCGTAATGATACAACTCTCAACCGATTGTCCCTGACGTGGCATAATGACCGCAACTGCCATAGTTCTCTTCCTCCTTGCGATATCTTTCTTTGTTATAAACTATCATAGCTTTGTTATTTTATAACATATACTATAGCGTGTCAAGGATATTATTCGCATTTGTGCGTCCGTATTTCGTGTTCTGTTTTCAAATTTTTCATAGATGTCGGATTTGGAAATAATCCTTTGCAATACCTTTAACAATACTAGAAAGATATTCCCAACGAAAATCGATATCGCTATAATTTTACTTGCGGAGGTAAGGTATGGATACTGAACACCCACTCAACAAGTTGCAAGCTTTGCTCCAACGATTTTCACAGTTAACCGGCATATGGTGCTGCATAACGGATGCAAACGGTGTCCCGCTTTTGCTCCCTTCCGGCAATGCGCATTTTTGTTCGCGCATGCAGCGTCTTGCGGAAGGGCGTGCAAAGTGCCTCGCCTGCATGCAGGATGCATGCATCCGCGCAAACCGTTCCCGCGAGCTTTGCCGTACGGAGCGTTGCCACGCAGGCGTCAGCGAAACCGTCGTCCCGATCTATCACCGCGGCGAATGGATTGCCAACGCCATATTCGTCTTTCTGCCAATACGGCATACGCCGGAGCACGCGTGGCGGAAGTCCCGTCTGGATCTTGGGTGGCTTTCCAATCCGGAAACCATGCGAAAAGCATTCCTTCGCATTCGGCAGCTCAGCACCGCGGATATCACCGCATGCGCAGAAATGCTGCATACGGGCATCACCGCCATCTATGCGGAGTCTGACCCGCATGCCGCGACCTGCGGCGTAGAGAAGCAATTGGAGAATTATATTAATTCGAATTATAATGAAAAACTAACGCTGGAAGGAATTGCAAAAGCGCTCTCCGTCAGCAAAACGAAGCTGTGCTCCGTCACGGCTATGCACGGCAGCACGGTCATGACGCTTGTCAACAACAAGCGTATCGAGGAGGCCAAGAGGCTTTTGCGAACGACCGATCTATACGTATACGAAGTATCGGAACGGGTCGGCGTGCCGGATCAAAACTATTTCTCCAAGCTGTTTCGCGCATACGTCGGCGAAACGCCGCGCGACTATCAGAAACGGTTTCGCGATATCGGCGCTGTCACGGAGATTGCGAACTGACTACTGTTTTCTATATCCTTGCACAGAAGCGACCGTTCCGGTAAACGATCGCTTTTTTTCTTGTGAGTACATGGAAAGCAAGATATAATAAAGTGTAGGATTCGTTTATCATGCACGGAGGTACTCTATGAGCAGTTTGCATTTAATGGCTTTTGATCTGGGCGCAAGCAACGGACGCGGTATCGTGGGTTCGTTTGACGGAGAGCGTGTTGCGCTCACGGAGGTACACCGCTTTGAGAACAATTTTTACGAGGACGGAAGCGTTGTCCGCTGGAATGCCGAAGGCCTGCTGCAAAACCTCAAAGCGTGCTTTGTAAACGCCAAGGCGCAGGGCCTTGCCGCCGATTGCTTCGGCGTTGATACCTGGGGCGTGGATTACGGCTTGCTCGGCAAAAACGGCGCGCTGCTGAATGGCCCCCGCGCGTATCGTTGCAGCGTGGACTCGGACATGGAAGCCGCATGGAAGATCGTTAACAAGCACACCTTGTTCGAGCGAACCGGGATTGCAAATATGAATTTCAATACGCTGTATCAGCTTTACCGGCGTGTGCGCGAGCAGGACAGCGAGTTGCAGGATGCGGAAACGCTGCTGCTTATGCCGGATTTAATGGGATACCTGCTTACCGGCGTTCGCATGAGCGAATACACCATTGCCACAACGACAAACCTTTATAATGTGCAAACGCAGGATTGGGACTGGGAAGTAATCGAAAAGTTCGGCATACCCGCGCGAATCTTCACAAAAATTGACCGTGCGGGAATGCTGCGCGGGGAGCTAAGCCGTGCTATTGCGGACGCGCTTTCCGTTCCCGCCGCAAAATTTGCCGCCGTCGGCTCGCATGACACCGCTTCCGCCGTAGCTGCCATTCCCGGCAGCGAGAGCTTTGCTTTCTGCTCCTCCGGCACATGGTCCCTCTTTGGTGTAGAGACGGATGCGCCGGTGTTGACGGAAGAAGTGTATCAGGCCAACTTCAGCAACGAAGGCACCGTGCAGGGCGGCTGCCGTCCGCTCAAAAACATTATGGGACTTTGGCTGATTCAGGAATGCCGCCGCGAGTGGCAGCGGCAGGGCATGCAGTTATCCTGGAACGATATTGTCGCAGCTGCCGAAACGGCCGCACCGTTCCGTTCGGTCATCGATACGGACTACGGCGAATTTTTCGCAGCGGGCGACATGCCCGGCAAAATTGCCAGGTATTGCCGAAAAACAGGACAGCCTGTCCCTGCATCCGTCGGTGAAATTGCGCGCTGCATCTATGAGAGCCTTGCGCTTAAGTACCGTTTCGCGTTGGAGGGCCTTGAAAGGATGAAGGGCGCGCGCATCGGGAGCCTCAACATCACCGGCGGCGGCATCCAGAACAAGCTGCTTAATCAAATGACCGCAGACAGCATCGGCCGCCCGGTTATCACCGGCCCCGTAGAGGGCGCCGCGCTCGGCAACATCCTGCAACAAGCCATCGCAATGGGAAAGCTTTCCAACATTGCGGAGGCGCGCGAGGTTGTCCGGCGCAGCATATCGCTTGATACATACGAGCCATGCCGGACTGCGGCCTGGGACGATGCGTACGCGCGTATGCTGGCGCTTTCCTGAAATAACATATGAGGTGATCGCATGATACAGCATGAAAACGGCGTGTTTCGCCTGTCGACTGCGGCAACAAGCTACTGGTTTCGCGTCGGACAGTATGGCCACATGGAGCACATCTATTATGGCGCAAAGCTGCACGACAAGCAGGATGTGGAACCGCTTATGCATAAGCACACATCCATGCTGGGCAGTCAGGTCGTATACGACGAGAGCGATCCGCGCTATTCGCTCGACGTGGTTCCCCTCGAATGGTCGGGAATCGGCGTGGGCGACTACCGCTATTCCCCTGCGGAAATCAAAATGCCGGACGGGAGCTTTCGTTGTGACTTCATATATGAAAGCTATGCCCTTGTCGACGGCTCCCTGCCCGCAGACGGATTGCCCGGCGCATACGACGGCGAGCAGACGTTGACCGTTACGCTCCGCGACAAGGGAAGCAGCGTGCGTTTGCTGCTTTATTACACCGTATATCCGGACTGCGACGTGATCACGCGCCGCGCAAGCCTTGTCAATGCGGATGAAAAACCGCTGTGCATTCGAAGGCTCCTCTCCATGTCTGTCGACATGCCAAACAAGGGATTTGATCTTGTAACGCTTGACGGCGGCTGGATTAAGGAAGCCAACCGCCATGTCCGGCCGGTCGAATACGGGCAGTACGTCAACGCCTCGACCACCGGCGCCTCCAGCAACCGGCATAATCCCGGCGTTATGCTGGCTTCCCGCGGCGCAAGTGAATCCTACGGAGAAATATATGCGATCAACCTCATCTACAGCGGCAACCACTTTACGCAGGTAGAGCTGAGCAATACGGATCTTGTACGCATCAGTTCCGGTATTAACCCCCATTGCTTTGCGTGGGAGCTGCAACCGGGGGAACGCTTCGATACCCCGGAGGCAGTTCTTTGCTACTCCAACACAGGCTATAACGGCGCGTCCGCGCATCTGCACGATTTCGTCAACAGGCATATCGTCCGGGGCGAGTGGAAAAACAAGGAGCGCCCGGTTCTGCTCAACGATTGGGAAGCCTGTTTTTTTAAGTTTACGGGTCGCAAGCTTACCCGCCTTGCAAGACAGGCAAAACGGCTTGGCGTCGAGCTGTTCGTGCTCGACGACGGCTGGTTTGGCAAACGCAATACCGATACGGCCGGTTTGGGCGACTATACGGTCAACCGCCGAAAGCTCCCCCACGGCCTCGACGGCTTTGCAAATACGCTCGGTCGCATGGGCATGCGCTTCGGCCTTTGGTTTGAGCCGGAGATGGTCAACGAGGACAGCGACCTGTTTCGGGCGCATCCGGAATACGCCGTTACAACGCCAAACCGGAAACCGCTTTGCGGGCGGCACCAGCTTGTGCTGGACCTGTGCAACCCGGACGTGCGCGATTACATCGTCCGCTCTGTCGGCGGCGTGCTGGACAGTGCCAATATAACCTACGTAAAATGGGACATGAACCGGCATATCAGCGACGCATACTCCCGTTACTGCGGCAATCAGGGCGAGTTTTTCCACCGCTACATACTTGGCCTGTATGATGTGCTGCGCCGCATTTTCTCCGTTCGCCCCCATATTCTGCTGGAAAGTTGCAGCAGCGGCGGCAACCGGTTCGACCTTGGCATGCTTTGCTATTCCCCACAAATCTGGGCTTCCGACAATACCGATCCGATCGAACGGCTGCGCATACAGGAAGGTTTGTCCCTTTTTTACCCGCAGTCGACATTCGGCGCGCATGTATCCATGACGCCGCATTCCATGACGCTTCGAGCCGAACCGGTTTCTACCCGTTTCAACGTATCCGCCTTCGGATGCCTTGGTTACGAGCTTGACATCAAGCATTTAACCTGCGTCGAGCGACGCGAAATCAAGCGCCAGATCGAGTTTTATAAACTACATCGCCGCACGCTGCAATACGGGCGCATGGTTCGTCATGCTCCCGTAAAACCCAACAAGGCGCATTGGCAGGTCAGTACCGAGACCGAGTCGGTCGCCGGATTCTACCAGACGCTTGCCACAGCCAGCGAGGGCAACGATTTCCTTCCGTTGTCCGGATTTTCGCCCGATGCGCGGTATCGCGTAACAACGGTTCCGCAAAGAATTTATATTGGCAGGTTCGGCGGGTTGCTCAAGCACATTATGCCGTTCGAACTGAAACCGGACGGCTTCCTTCTGCGTACGGCCAACAAGCTTTTTGCGCTAAATGACTGCGTGGAAACCTACGAATGCTTTGGCGATGCGCTTAACAGCGGCATCCGTCTTGCCAACCAATACGAAGGATGCGAGTACAACGATCACATCCGCATGCTCGGCGACTTTGGCTCTAACCTGTATTTGGTGGAGCGCATTGCCCCCGACGTTTCCCCGTAAGTACCAGAAGCGCAAACATATTTACAAGCCCCATCGCAATATTAATCCATTGCGCGGCATTCCATATCTGCGCAGACCGGATTGCTCCGCCGATGCACATCAGGCCCAGATACAGGATGCGGTATCCGCCCTCCCCCCGCCTGCCAAGCAGGTAGCGCGCGCATACGCCGCCATAATGGGAAAACGTCAGAATACTGGACGCCGCAAACAGCATGAGCGAAACCGAAACGCACCACGCGGCCGCACGGTTGCCCAATGCTTTGGAAAACGCCGCGATAACGACGGTGCTGTTTTGCCCTGCCTCCATGCTGTATATATCCTCCGGTAGCGCCGTCAGAACCGCAAAGGCGGTAATGCTGCACATGACAATGGTATCAAAAAACACCTCGAACACCCCGAAGAGCGCCTGCTTATGCGCATCCTCTGCGTTTGATCCCGCATGCGCAATGGCTGCGGTTCCCAGCCCCGCTTCATGCGTAAACGTACCGCGCGCAATTCCGGTAAGCACCGCGCGCGGTTCGCCGATGCTGCAAAAAACGGAAGCGATTGCGCCGGGCAGGCGCGTAATATTTGCTCCGATTACAAAAATAGCCGCGCCGATATACAGCATGCTCATCACCGGCACAAGCAGCGACGCCGCACTGCCGATGCGCTTCGCACCGCCAAGCTGTACAGCGCCGACGAATACGGCGCAACCAATCCCCAGCACAAGCGGCAGCACCCGCGCAAAAGCGTCTTCGCGCAGCGTATTCAGCAGCATTACCCCCGCCTCCGCTATGGCATTGATCTGCACAAGATTGCCCATGCACAGGCATCCGCAGGCGCATAACGCCGCATATACATATGCAACGTATCGCAGCCGTCCGGGCATCGCGCTTTCCATGTACGCCATCGGTCCAATGCAGTCCCCCCTGCGATAGCGCATGCCGCAATAGATATCCAGATATTTTGCGCCCATACCTGCAAGCGCGGACATCCACATCCAGAATATCGCGCCGGGACCGCCCAGCACGATTGCTCCTGCCACGCCCGCAATATTTCCGGTGCCAAGCGTCGCCGCAAGCGACGTCGCGCTGGCCGCAAACGGGGAAACACCCTTCCCGGTTCGTCCGCCGGCCATCATGCCCCGTACCGCCGTGCGGAGACGGCGAAACTGTACGAAACGAATCCGTACGGAACAAACACAGCTTGCGGCAAACAGCAGTATTGCCGCCGTCGTTTCTATCATATCCATCCTTTCGGCCGGCCGTAATCCCTACTACTGTATGCATATGGTATGCCCATGCAGCACGCCTACAAGCGCACGTTTCAGCGCCCGCGCTCTTTATAAAGATTTAATGCTGCGGCCGTCGCAAAGCTATTGAAACTTTTCATTAAATGTGCTATAGTACGACTTCGAAATGGCTATGCCTATAAATATAAGAAGGTGGATACATGTTTCTGGTCTATTGGGCGCTATGGGTCATCCTAAACGGACGGCTCACGCTCGAAATTGCAATTATCGGTACGGTCATAGCCGCTGCGTTGACCCTGTTCTCCGCCAGGCTCAATCACCATACGCTCAAGCACGAGCTGACGCGCCCGCTCCACGCCGTCGTCTATGCAAGGTACATGTGGCTGCTGCTGATCGAGATTATCAAAAGCGGCGTTACCGTAATCGGGCTGATTCTGCATCCATCCCGCGAAGTTGCGCCGCAGCTGGTCTACTTCCATTCCGGCATACAGGACAGCGCGCGCAATGTGATTATGGCCAACTCCATAACGCTGACACCCGGCACCATTACGGTCGGCCTAAGGGGCGATCAGTTTCATGTGCATGCGCTCGACAAGTCCATGCTAAAAGGCCTTGACGACAACGAGCTCATGACAATTCTTCGGCAAAAGGAGGCGGAAGCAGACAATGCAAAGTAGTATTCTCGCGGCCTACATCCCCGCTGCTTGCACGCTGCTGGCGATACTAATCCTGCTTGCGCTTGTACGCGCCATTCGCGGGCCACGCTTTACGGATCGCATCGTCGCCGTCAACCTGATCGGTACGATTACAATCGTAACCATGTGCCTGCTTTCCGTATACTTTGATCAGGCCTTTTTGCTGGACGTTGCGATTGTATACGCGCTGCTCAGCTTTATTGCAATCGTCGTGCTGACGCGCCTTGTCATCGTCCGTCGCCGCGCGCAAATGGAAAAGGAAGCGGCGGAGGATGCCGCGCAGGCTGCCGCAGGCAGCAAGGAGGAACCATCATGAGCACCATACAGTTGATAATCGGCATCGCGCTGATTACGCTTGGCCTTTTTGTAATCGCCGTTTCCGTCATCGGTACATTCCGGTTTAAGTATGTGCTAAACCGGATGCATGCAGCCGCGCTCTGCGACACGCTGGGACTGCTTTGCACGCTGCTTGGCGTAATTGTCCTTTGGGGGTTGAGCTGGCCCGCGCTTAAGGTTGCGTTGATCATCGCCTTTATGTGGCTCGCCAGCCCCGTCATGAGCCACTTGATTGCACGCGCCGAAATTCTGACGCATGCGCATATCCAGGATGAATGCGAGGTGCACGAAGATGCTGATCATATTTGAATGCCTGCTGATACTCTCCTTGATCGTCATAGCCGTTTATGCGTTCGTCAGCCGGCGCTTACTGGTCGCGGTCATTATTTATATGGCGTTCTCCTTGATTATGTCGATTATCTGGGCGCTTTTGCAAAGCCCGGATCTTGCCATTACGGAGGCGGCCGTCGGCGCGGGTGTAACGGGCATTCTGTTCGTACTGACGCTCAAAAAGATTCACGCGTTAAAAGGCACAAAAGATGAGTAAGAAGATGGATTTTATAAAGAAGCTTTGCGACTGGGTCGACGGCGAGCCAACGCACTGCCGCAGCGTATACACCGCTGCGGGCGGCCGGGAACGGATTCGCCGCAACGTCGTTATTCGAAAGCACGACCGGTTGGATACGCAGCACAATACGGAGCGTTTTTTGCATTTTTACAACGCCTGCGCCGTGCTCATATGCGTTTGCATCGTTGTCATTCTGATGTATACGGTGTTTCGCCTGCCTCTGTTCGGCTCGCCGAATAACCCCGTAAACAACGAGGTGGTAGAGCGCTATGTCGAAAAGGGGATCGAGGAAACCGGCGCCGTCAACTTTGTCTCCGGAATGATTCTGGACTACCGCGCCTTTGATACCTTCGGCGAATCCAGCGTGCTCTTCCTTGCCGTCACCTGCGTGCTGATTCTGCTGCTGCGCGATAAAAACAATAGCAACGACGAAGAAGACGCCATAACGGTTCATGAGTTCATTATCGAACGGGATACACAGGACCCGATCCTGCAAAAGATTGTTTCCCTTGTAATGCCATGCATCCTGCTCTTTGGCGTCTACGTCGTGCTAAACGGGCACATTTCGCCGGGCGGCGGCTTTTCCGGCGGCGCAATCATGGGCAGCGGTCTAATTGTCTACGGCGCAAGCTTCGGCGTTATGCAGGTCCGGAACTTCTTCAACCGGAAAACGTTCAAGGTCATTACCTCGACGGCGCTGTTAACCTATGCCGCGTCCAAGGCCTATGCGTTCTTTACGGGCGCAAACGGTCTTGACAGCCATATCCCGCTCGGTACACCGGGCGCTATCCTTTCGAGCGGGCTTATTCTCGTGCTCGATATTTGCGTCGGTTCTGTCGTCGCCTGCACCATGTACGGATTTTACGCGCTGTTTGCAAGGGGGCGTTTGTAATGCAAGCTTTGTTGGAGAAAATCGTTATCTATCGCTTTGAAGTCGGTGCGATCATCCTCTTTGGCATCGGGTTTATCAACCTGCTGCTGCAAAAAAACCTGATTAAGAAGATTATTGCTTTTAATGTGATGGACAGCTCCATTTTCCTGTTTCTGGCTTCGCAGGGATACATTGACGGGCGCATTGCGCCGCTTCTGACCAACGGGATTACCACCGCGTCCGCGTACGTAAACCCGATTCCTGCGGGACTCGTACTCACGGGCATCGTTGTTTCCGTAAGCGTATGCGCCTTTTTCCTTTCCCTCGTGCAACGGCTATATAAAAAATACGGCACGGTTGAGTTCGATGAGATTATGCTGCTTGCAAAGAAGGAGGCGGAATAACACATGCTTCCATGGTATCAGAATATTCCCTTCGTCTGCATATTTCTCTGCATGATCTCCGGCATTACGATGCCGCTGCATAAGCGCGGCAAGGGTGCGTTTGCGGCGACTGTGTTCGTGTGCTTTGCGGTAGCCGCCCTCTCCGCAGTTCTGCTGGGTATTCTCTACACGGAGAACCTGCGCTTTACGTTCAAAATGGGGCATTACCCTGCGCCATGGGGAAACGAGATTGCCGCCGGTCCGTTGGAAGCCATGCTGTGCCTGCTGTTTTCCACCGTGATGGGCCTTTCCCTGCTCGGTGGCCGCGCTGCGCAGGAGCATGACATTCTGGAGCCCAAGCAGCCGTACTTCTTCGTTATGATCAATCTTCTGCTGGCGGCTCTGCTTGCGCTGACGTATACCAACGACATCTTTACGGCATATGTCTTCATAGAGATATCCACGATTGCCGCCTGCGCCATCGTCATGGCGCGCGACACCGCAAAAACCATTGCGGCGACAATTCGCTATCTCGTCATCAGCCTTCTCGGCAGCGGTCTGTTCCTCATCGGCATCGTGCTGCTGTACTGCATAACCGGTCACCTGCTCATGCCGCAGTTGCAGCAAAAGATAGCCGAGCTTGTCGCAACCGGCGCTTATACGGAGCCGCTCACCGTCGTAGTCGGACTTATTACCATCGGTGTGGCCATCAAGTGCGCGCTTTTCCCGTTCTATGCGTGGCTGCCCCTTGCGCACGGCGGCGCGACGACCAGCGCAAGCGCCGTTTTAAGCGGCCTGGTGCTAAAGGGTTACATCGTATTACTAATCAAGCTGTACTACTGCGTCTTCACCATCGGCACCATCCGTTCGCTGCGTATTACAAGCGTACTGTTCGTGTTCGGCATCTGCGGGATGATCGCAGGCTCCGTTGCCGCCATTCGGGAGGAGCACATCAAGCGCATGCTCGCCTACTCCTCCGTTGCGCAGATTGGATATGTGTTCCTCGGCCTGGGCCTTGGAACGGACGCCGGGATGTGTGCGGCTGTGCTGCAAATCCTCGTGCATGCCGTCACCAAGCCGCTGCTGTTCCTTTGCGCAGGCAGGCTTTCCGAGGTGCAGGGCCATGAAAAGAGCCTATACCGCCTGCGTGGAGCGGCGCTGACCGACAAAGCGGCCGGTTTGGGCTTCACCATCGGCGCGCTAAGCATGATTGCAATCCCGCTGTTTGCCGGATTTTCCGCAAAATGGTTGTTTGCCGATGCGTCGCTCAACAACCCCTTAAAGCTTTGGCCCGCCTTGCTTGCGCTGGCTGCAAGCAGTGTGCTCAACGCAATGTATTACGTCCCGTCCACCATTGCGCTTTGGACGCCGTCCGGCTATATGGCGGCGGGCCCCGTGCTAAAGGATAAGAACAACATGGTTGCCGTCGCGGCGCTTGCCTGCGGCGTAATCGGCCTTGGCGTCTTTACGCTGCCCGTGCTGCGCATCATTGCCCGCGGGCTGGCGCTGCTATGAAGGTGATACTATGACATTTTCCGACGGACTTCAAATTATACTCTGCTTTGATCCGGTTGGCGCGTTCTTCGCCGTGCTGACCACGGTTCTGTTTGTGCTAACTGCCATTTTCGCGCTTTCCTATACGGAAGGCGATGCGCACCGCGTGCGGCTCTTTTCGCTGCTGCTCGCAACGCTGCTAACGCTCATCGGCTTAAGCGCGGCAGGAAATCTGCTTACATTCTATCTTTGCTTTGAGCTGCTAAGCCTCGTCTCCTTCCCGCTGGTACTGCATAACGGGTCCGAAGCGGCGCGCGCGGCCTCCGTCAAGTACCTTGGGTTCTCCGTGTTCGGCGCATCTCTTGCACTCTTTGGCATGCTGTTAATGGGCAACGCCTGCATGCAGCCCTTTACCGCACGCGGCATGGCGCTTCCGCAGGGCAGGCCGATGCTTGTATCCTATCTGCTTATGGCCATCGGTTTCTGCTGCAAGGCGGGCCTGATGCCCCTGTCCAACTGGCTCCCGACCGCGCATCCGGAGGCGCCCGCACCGGCCAGCGCATTGCTGTCCGGCGTAATCACAAAAGCCGGTATGTTGGGGTTGATCCGCGTGACCTGCTACGTCTTTGGGGTGGACAGCATCCGCGGCACATTTGTGCAAACCGTTATGCTCCTGCTTGCATTGGCGACCATACTGGCCGGTTCCATGCTTGCGTACAAAGAAAAGATACTGAAAAAACGTTTGGCGTTTTCCAGCGTCAGCCAGCTTTCCTATGTAATCCTTGGCATTATGACGCTCAATGCAACCGGCATGACCGGCTCGCTGCTGCAAATACTGTTCCATGCAACGGCAAAGGTCGGGCTGTTCCTTTGCGCAGGCGCCATTATACACAAAACCGGTTACACGCGCGTTTCCGAACTCACCGGCGTCGGCAAGCGGATGCCCGTTACCATGCTCTGCTTCGCCGCTTTCTCGCTTTCGCTTGTCGGCATCCCGCCGTTTGGCGGGTTCACAGCCAAATGGCAGCTTGGCTTGGGTGCGCTTGCGCTTAATTCGGCAACGGGAATCGCCGCCGTCGTCATCCTGCTTGTCTCCGCGCTGCTGACCGCCGGGTATCTGCTTCCCATCGTGGGCAAGGCGTTCTTTTATGCGCCGCTGCCTGCCGGCAGGTGCGAAGCGGACAACCGGGTGCGAATCCCTTTAATTCTGCTTGCGCTCTTCCTGCTCCTTGCCGGCGCATTTCCGCAGCCGTTTATGGCGTTGTTTCATGAGTTTAGCACGTTGCTGACCGGAGGTGCGTTATGAGCCGTATCCTTCTGCTGTTCCCGATTCTTTTTCCGATGCTTGCGGCGCTTGCGCTCACCTACGCAAGGCTGTCGGCCGCCAAGCCTCGCAACGCGTTCGTGCTTTGCGTTACCGTGCTCAACAGCGTTATCGCGCTGCTTTTGCTTGTGTTCCCGCCAGCCGACACGCTGTCCCTGCTAACGCTTTCGGACAGCCTGACGCTTCGCCTTCGTGTTGACGGGCTCTCCCGCGTTTACGGCGCCATTGTCGCGCTGCTATGGCCCGTTACGGCGGTGTATGCCTTTGATTACATGCAAAAAAAGCAGAACCTGCGCCGCTTTTATGCATTCTTTCTGCTATCCTACGGCGTAGCCATGGGCATTGCGTTTTCCGCAAACATCGTAACCATGTACCTCTTCTTCGAGCTGCTGACCCTTGCTACGCTGCCGCTCGTCATGCATGATGGCAACGACGCGGCGCGCTATGCAGGCAAGCGATACCTGATCTATTCCATGACGGGCGCTGCGCTCGGCTTTATTTCGGTCGTTATGGTCAGCCATTACGGCCTTCCCGGCGACTTCCAGCTCGGCGGCACGCTGCGAACCGCTGCGATGGGCAGCCACGCTGCAACGCTGCGCCTTGCCTATACGCTGGCGTTTTTCGGCTTTGGCGTAAAGGCCGCCCTGCTCCCCATGTCGTTCTGGCTTCCGGCGGCTTCGGTTGCGCCTACTCCCGTAACCGCATTGCTGCACGCCGTCGCGGTCGTCAAGGCCGGTGCGTTTGCCTGCATTCGGATTACCTACTACTGCTTTGGCGCCGCGTTTTTATCCGGTACGACGGCGCAAAAGGTTGTGCTGACCGCTGCGGCATTGACTGTGGCAATCGGGACTTTCCTGGCGCTGCGGCAGAACCACTTGAAGCGCAGGCTGGCCTGGTCAACGGTTTCCAACCTCTCCTACATCCTTCTTGGCGCCGCATATATGTCTAACGACGGCCTCATCGCCGCATCGCAGCACATGCTTTACCACGCTTTTATCAAAATCACGCTGTTCTTTGCCGTCGGCGCAATCATGGAAAAAGCGGAGAAATCCTATATCGACGAGCTGGAAGGGATGCACCGCCGTATGCCGGTTACATTCGCCTGCTTTACTGTCGCATCGCTTTCGTTAATCGGCATTCCGCCGCTGCCGGGGTTCTTTAGCAAATGGTCGCTCGGCGTCGCTGCGTCCGAATTGCCCGGCGCGCCGGGTATCCTCGCCATCGCCGCGCTGATGCTTTCCGCATTGTTAACGACGCTGTACCTTGTCGCTATCCCCTTACGCGCCTACTTTCCGACGTCGCACGCCGCAATTGACCGCGGCGCAAGATGCGAAAGCCGCGCCATGAACGGCGTACTGCTTGCCCTGTGCGTCGTTATTGTCCTGCTGGGACTCGTTTCCGGGCCTACGAAGCAGCTCCTTACAACCATTCTGATCGGAGGTGGCGCACAATGAACGTTTTACTGCTAATCTGCGTCTTTTTACCGATGCTGTGCGCGCCATTCTGCCTGCCGCTTGCTAAGAGGAGCGCCGCCCTCCGTGATGCGTTTACCGTTACCGTTACGGTGCTAGCGTCCATTGCCGCGCTTTTGAGCGTTCTCTGCAACGCGGTTGCATCCATCCCCGCATTTTGCGGCGTCGGGATTGCGTTGTCAACCGGCGGATTCCGAAGCGTACTGCTACTGCTCTGCGCGCTGGTGTTTCCGCTTTCCGCGCTGTCCTCGCACGCATACTTTGGTACGGAACCGCGCACCGGCCGTTACCAGGCATTCTTCCTCGTCACCTATGGCGCGCTGCTCGGCGTGTTTGCGTCCAGCGATCTATTTACAACGTACGTATTCTTTGAAATGATGTCGCTTAGCAGTTGGGTTTGGGTTGCGCAGAATGAGACGCAGGAAAGCGGCAAAGCGGCCGACACCTATCTGGCGATTGCGATCATTGGCGGTCTTACCATGCTGTATGGCGTGCTGTATCTACAGTACGCGCTGGGCACGCTGTCCTTTGCCGCGCTTTCCGATATGCGCGGCGTAAGCATTGCGCGAACGGATATTCTGGTTGCGGCGTTCTGCCTGCTCGTTGGCTTTGGCGCGAAGGCAGGCATGTATCCGCTGCACATTTGGCTGCCAAAGGCGCATCCGGTTGCGCCCGCGCCCGCCAGCGCGCTGCTCTCCGGCATTCTGACCAAGGCTGGCATATTCGGCATACTTCTGCTTGCCTCCGGCGTCTGTTCCGGCGATTTGCGTTTTGCCATAACCGTTCTGGTTCTCGGCGTTATCACCATGCTGCTTGGCGCAGTGCTTGCCATTTGCAGCAATGACCTGAAACGCACGCTTGCCTGTTCATCGCTCTCGCAGATTGGGTTCATCCTTGTCGGCTGCGCGATACTGGCCATGGCAAAGGACACTGCTTTCGCCGCAGGCGGTGCGGTTCTGCACGCCGTAAACCATGCGCTTATCAAGCTGGTTCTGTTCATCTGCGCCGGTGCGATCTACAAGCGCAACCATACGCTCGATCTCAACCTGCTTCGCGGCGCGGGGCGCGGGAACCTGTCGCTTATGCTGTGCTTTTCCATCGGTGCGCTCAGCATTGCAGGCGTACCCGGCTTCGGCGGATACATCAGCAAAACCCTGCTGCACGAGGCAATTGCGGAAAACGCTGCGCTTTTCGGCGGCGCAACCGGCACTTTGCTTACCGTAACGGAGTGGCTGTTCCTGCTTGCAGGCGGCCTCACCCTCGCGTATATGGGAAAGCTTTTCTATCGCCTGTTCATCGAAAAGGGCGACTGCGTGCCAGTACGGCTGGACGCCGGTACAGCCGTCGCGATTACCGTGCCGTCCGTCCTTCTTCTGCTGTGCGGACTGTTTCCGGGGCGCACATACCTGCTTATTGCAAAATATGCCGCAGGGAGCCTTGGCGCCGCTCCGTTCTCCGTGCAATTCTTCTCCCCGGCCAATCTCAAGGGCGCGGCAATTTCACTTTGCATCGGCGCCGTTACTTATGCGCTCGTTGTGCGCAAGCTGTTAACGGATAATCGTACCGGACGCTACTTGACCATCCGTATGCCGTTTACGCTTGAAGACTCCGTATATAAGCCGCTTTTAGCCGCCGCATCCTGGGTATGCGCTTTCTTTGCAAGGCTTGCCTACAGCATTACGGACTGGGTCGTCGCAGCAGCGGAACGCATTTTACACTATGGCGCGCCTGACCGCGTAAAGCCCGGACGCGACGATCACTTCGCGCACTATTCTAGAAAGTACGTACGCTTTGGGCGCATTGAGCAAACGCTTGCTTTTGAGCTGCTGCTCTTTGGCGCAGGCGTTGTTATTACGCTGCTGTATCTGCTTCTTAGATAGCCTCCGTATGAATACAAAAAGTTTTATCGGCGCTATACCCTAACTTGACATAGACCCGCATAAATCACGAACCACCCGTCAAACGGGTGGTTTGCACAAGGGCTATAAGCCTATGTTGCCGACAAGCGCCTAAAGACGCTGCTTTCGCTAGGCTCAAGCTACTATGT
>CAYPLG010000020.1:0-27392 GCA_964411535.1 uncultured Oscillospiraceae bacterium | reverse complement strand
TGAAATCCTCCTGCTATTATTCTACAACGGCCAGAATGTCATTCTGCCGCACGACGATATACTCGTCCTTCTCAAGCTTGACTTCCGTGCCCGCGTACTTCGAATAGATTACCTTGTCGCCGGGCTTGACATACATGGTGATCTCCTTGCCTTCCACCACGCCGCCGGGGCCAACCGCGATTACTTCCGCCATCTGCGGCTTTTCCTTTGCGCTGCCGGGGAGCACGATGCCGCCCTTGGTCACTTCTTCGGTCTCGATGCTCTTCAAAACAACGCGATCTGCCAACGGTCTGAGTTTCATAATTTGACGCCTCCTATAATAATGTTCCTCTTACATGATTTTGTTAGCACTCATTTCTGTTGAGTGCTAATCACATTGGTTATTATACCACGGCATACCCCTAAGTCAATTCGAAAAATGCAACGAAAATGTGAAATCCTGCCGCCGGTTTTATCTATTTGCGCATTATGCTATACTAATCGTATGGAAAAATTAAGTAGCATGGAAATTGCGGAATACAAAATCACCGGCATGCACTGCGCTGCGTGCGCAGCAGCCATCGAACGAGCCATGCGCCGAACCCCAGGCGTAGAAACCGGCTCCGTCAACCTCGCTACCGAGCGGCTGCGCGTGCGCGGCACGGGCTTTACGGATGAAACCATACTTGCCGCCGTGGATAAGGCAGGTTTTTCCGCCAGCCGGATTACGGATCTGCGCACACAGTCGCAGCAGGATCGCATCGCGCAAAAGCGCGCGTTGGCCCTGCAAACGCGACAGGCCATCGTTGCCATCGCTTTCGCCATACCCCTGTTTTATCTTTCCATGGGCCCGATGATCGGGCTTCCCTCCCCCATCTCCATGCACGATAAGCCGCTGCTGTACGCATGCGTGCAGGTGCTGCTGTTGATTCCGATTCTGATTGCGGGACGGCGTTTTTATATAAGCGGCTTCAAGGCGCTTTTTCACGGCAGCCCCAACATGGATACACTCGTTGCGGTAGGCACGATCGCTTCGATCGCATACTCCCTCGCATCGCTCATCCGCATTGTAAACGGCGACGCGGCCGCCGCACACGACATGTATTGGGAATCTGCGGGCGTGATCATCGCGCTTGTCATGCTCGGCAAGCTCTTTGAGGCGCGCAGCAAGCGGAAAACCAGCGACGCCGTGGACCGCATGATGCGCCTTACGCCCGAAACCGCAACCGTGCTCTCCCCCGACGGCACAGAGCGCAAGATTCCCGTTACACAGCTTATGGTCGGGGACAGCATCCGCGTGCATCCCGGCGAACGGGTTCCAACGGACGGCCGCATTACGGAGGGCGTCGCGCACCTGGACGAATCCATGCTGACCGGCGAAAGCATGCCGGTTGACAAGCTTGCCGGCGACCCCGTCACCGGCGGCAGTATCAACGGAAATACAGCATTTACATTTTCGGCCACGCGTGTCGGCAACGACACCACGCTTGCGGACATGATCCGGCTGGTGGAGGAAGCGCAGGGCTCAAAGGCGCCCATCTCCCGCCTGGCGGACAAGATTTCCGGCATATTCGTTCCTGTGGTGTTCGGCATCGCGATTCTCGCCGCCGTCATCTGGGCCGTTGCCGGGAAGGATATCGGCTTTATCCTGAAGGTATTTGTTTCCGTGCTCGTCATCGCCTGCCCCTGTGCGCTGGGTCTCGCCACGCCTACCGCCATCATGGTCGGCACCGGCGCCGCCGCCGAACGCGGCATACTGATCAAATCCGGCGAGGCGTTGGAAACCGTGCACGCTCTGCGCGCCGTTGCGTTCGACAAAACCGGCACGTTGACAATTGGCAAGCCCACCGTTACGGACGTTTGCCCGGTTGACGGAAACGAACGGGACTTTTTGCAGTTGTTTGCCTCCGGCGAACAGGGCAGCGAACACCCGATCGGCAGCGCGATTGTCCGCTATGCAGGCGGGCAGGGAATCGCGATACTCCCGTCAACGGAATTTGCCGCCGTATCCGGCTTCGGCGCAACCGCAACGGTCGGCGGCAAGCATCTTTCCATGGGCAATGCGGCGTTCCTCGGCGACGCTGCAAGCGCAATCCCCATCGCCACGCTGGCGCTTTCCAACGAAGGCAAATCCGTCGTGCACCTGTCCGTTGACGGGCGCTATGCAGGCTCCGTCGCCGTCGCGGATACCATTCGCGCCGACAGCGCGCATGCCGTCGGGCTGCTGCGCAAATCCGGCATTCACACCGCGCTCATTACGGGCGACAACAGCGAAACCGCCGCCGCCATCGCCAGGCAAGCGGGCATTGAAAACGTGCTTTCGCAGGTTACGCCGGAGAAAAAAGCCGAGGCCGTCAAAACGCTGCAAGCGCAGTTCGGCAAGGTTGCCATGGTCGGCGACGGCGTAAACGACGCGCCCGCGCTCGCCACGGCGGACGTCGGCATCGCGGCGGGCAGCGGCACGGACGTAGCCATATCCGGCGCGGACATCGTGCTGATGCAGGAACGGCTGGACTGCGTTACGGAGGCGATTGCCATCAGCAACCTCACCATGCGCATCATCCGGATGAATCTCTTCTGGGCCTTCTTCTACAACTGCGTCGGAATCCCGATTGCCGCGGGCGTACTCTATGCCTTCGGCGGCCCGTTACTCTCCCCGATGATCGCCGCGCTTGCCATGAGCCTATCCAGCGTTACGGTCGTAACAAATGCGCTTAGCCTGAAGCCGCGGTGCAGGCGGGAAATGCAAAAAATATACCGAACTTAGGGAAAATTTCGCTTGCATTCGCGTGCATGCTATGCTAGAATGGCTTTTGTTCGAGTGAATTTTTACAGGGGGTGAATGTTTTGGCAAATATCAAGTCTGCTATTAAGCGGGTTGGCGTTACCGAGAAGCAGAATCTCAACAACCGCATGGTCAAGTCCCAGATTAAGACTTCCATTCGTCGGTTTGAAGATGCGCTGAAGGCCGGAGACGCAGCCGCTGCCGATACAGCATATTTGACGGCCGTCAGCACGGTCGATACCGCCGCAGGCAAAGGCGTAATTCATAAAAATGCCGCCAGCCGTAAAAAGGCGCAGCTTGCAAAGAAACGCGCTGCTGCCATCTAACCTCTGTCGAAACAGATTTCTCTTACAGGCGTATCCTTGTCGATACGCCTGTTTTTATGCATAACGAATTTTCTTGCTTTATCATGCGAAAGTGTTACAATAAAAGCAAGTACCGATATACCGCAGGAGGCACGCCATGGACGAATATAAATCCAAGCTGCAATCCGAAGAATTGGACGCGTTGTTTCGCGCAATTCTCGCGCTCCGAACCACGGAGGAATGCTATCGCTTCTTCGACGATTTGTGCACCGTGCCGGAGATGCTGTCCATTTCGCAGCGCTGGAAGGTTGCGGAACTGCTGGACGCGGGTGAAACCTATCAGGATATCTCCGGAAAGCTGAACGCTTCCACCGCCACGATCAGCCGCGTCAACCGCTGCTTAACCTATGGTGCGGGCGGATATCGCCAGCTGCTTGACCGGTTAAAGGAAAACAGCGCAGATGGCAATTGACGGACTGACCCTGCACGCAGTCGTGCAGGAGTTGCAGCCGCTCATAGGCGGCAAAATTGACAAAGTGCAGCAGCCGGAAAAGGATTCCCTGCTTTTTATCATCCGAAGCGACCGGCAGAACTATAAACTACTGATCAACACGCATGCGGAGAACGGCCGTATGCAGCTTACGACGCGCGCCTATGACAACCCTGTCACCGCGCCCGCGTTCTGTATGCTGCTGCGCCGTCACCTTGTCGGCGGACGAATTCTTTCCATTACGCAGCCCGGTGCGGACCGCAGCTGTACGTTCCGAATCGCCGCCCGCAACGAGCTTATGGATGAGGTGGAGCTTTCCCTCGTCGCGGAGCTGATGGGCAAGCACAGCAACCTGATTCTTGTCGGCCCCGACAACAAGATTACGGATTCCCTGCGCCGCATATCGCCGTCCGAAACCTCCACGCGCATCGTGCTTTCCGGCTTTACGTTCACGCCCGCCCCCGCGCAGGAAAAGATAAGCATATTCGAGGCCGGTGCACAGGCATTCGCCGCCGTCTATGCCGCGCCTGCGCCGGTACGCGCCTTGACAGACGCATGCGAGGGCGTAAGCAAGGTTACGGCAACCGCGCTGACCGCTACCTGCGACAACGCAGAAAAGCTGCAAGCGCTGGTGCAGCGGCTCGCGGCCGGGGAAACCGCGCCCTGCGTCATATATAACGATACGGACGAGCCAATCGCCGTGCTGCCTTTCATTCCGCGCGAATACGGACGCCGCATCGAGCAAACGGATTCCATCTCCGCCGCGCTTGACGCCTACTATGCCGGGCGCGACGGAATCGTACGCATGCGCCGGCACGGCGCGTCGCTCCGGCGTACGGTGGAAAACGCGCTTGGCCGTGCGGAAAACAAGCGCCGCTCCTTTCTGGAAGCCATCGGGAACGAAGCGCAACAGGAAACGCTCCGCCTCAACGGAGAGCTTATTCTTGCCAACCTGCACAGCATCAAATCCGGCGCGGACCAGTTCCTTGCGGATAACTACTATACCGATCCACCCACTCGCTGCATCGTTCCGCTCGACCCGTCAAAGAGCGCGCAGGAAAACGCAAAACACTATTTTAAGCTTTACCGGAAGGGAAAGCTTGCGCGCGATTACGCGACCGCCCAGCTATCCGCCGTCAACGAGGAAATCGCGTACCTGGAAGGGCAGCTCAACAACATTGCGCAATGCGACACGCTAAGCGAGCTTGCGGAAATCCGCGAGGAGCTGATCGGACAAAGATATGTAAAGCCCGACAAAAAAGCGCCGAGAAAGCAGCAGTTTTCCATCGCGTCCAGGCCTATGGAATTCCGTTCCTCCGACGGGATCGCAATCCACGTCGGCAAAAACAATAAGCAAAACGATGCGCTGACCATGCATTACGCCCGCGGTGAAAACCTTTGGTTGCACGCAAAGGATCTTCCGGGGTCACACGTCATCGTGGACTTTGACGGCATGCCGCCCGATCAAACGCTCGTCGAAGCGGCGACGCTTGCCGCATACTATTCCGGCGGCAGAAGCGCAACCGCTGTCGCCGTCGACTACACGCTGCGTAAGAATATCAAAAAACCGGCGGGCGCGCGGCCCGGTATGGTCATTTTCAGCACAAATTACACGGTCATGATCACACCGGACGCGCAAACGGTGAAAAAGCTGCGCAACGAATAGCCCCTTTCCGCGACGCATCCCTGCGTCACCATACGGAAGCCTCCGGAAAACAGTGCATATGCACCGGCGCCATTGCGCGGTATGCATCGCATTTGCCGAGGAACCGGGGGTAGCCAAAGCGTATGGAGCGAAGCGTGTAGTAAAGCACAATCTGCTCCCGCTGCAAATCCGTAAACTGGCTTTCGTGCAGGCGCAGCGCTTCCTCACGCATTTTATATGTACGCGACACCGGTACAAAAACGTTCGGCTTGTCCGTATAATAAAGAAACAATGCCTTGCTTTCATGCGTGCCCTGCACGCCATACCGAGCCATGATCGCGGAAAAGCCGGTCTGCATCAGCGCTCGCTTGGCGGCAAGGCCCGTCTTTATGTGATCGCTGTGACACTCGCTTCGCACGTCGGAATCGGGCGCAAACACCGCCTCCGGCCTTAGCCGCACAATTTCGCGCGCCAGTGCAGCCGTCGCCTCGTCGACGGAATAGTCGCCGCCGTCCTGAAAGGGTAAAAATACAACGTCCGTAACGCCGAGAAGCTTTGCCGAAGCACGCGCTTCTTCCTGCCGCTTTGCGACCAGCGCCTCCCCCGATAGCGAGGGATCGACCGTGCCCGCGCCGCCATCCGTCATAACAAGAAAGGACACCTGCTTGCCCGCGTCGATTGCGCGCTTCACCGTCGGCGCGCAAGCCGTCTCAATATCGTCCGGATGCGGGCCGATAAAAAGATACCGCTCAAACGCCAAGGGCTTCGGCAGCGGTACGACACGCCTTAGAATGGGATTGGCCATAGTTTCACTTCCTTATTGATGGCTGCCATCGTGCCAGGCAGCCGCGATGCGCATCTATAGTTCTGAAATGGTATCAAAGCTTTCATACGACGCAAACGCCTTCTTTTCCGGCCATGTGCTTTCATTAATCACGACGCGGTATCCACCGCAGTTTGGCATAAACCAATCGGAAAAGCTGCGTGAAGGATCCGCAAAAAGCTTAAGCAGCGCGGTGATTGTGCCGCCGTGGGTAACCAGAATCGCCCGCTTTTCGCCCGCGTCCAGCAGCGGCTGCACAAAGGCAAGAAACGCCTTGTATACGCGCCGGCCGAAGGTTTCGACGCTTTCACCATTTGGGCATACGCCCTCGCAATTTCCGTCCACCCAGGCGCGGTAATCGCGGTCAAACTCCATTTCGTTCGCGGTGCGGCCTTCAAAGTCGCCAAAATGCATCTCCTGCAAACCGTCGGCAAGCGTCTGTACGGCATTGGGAAAGCAGATGTGCGCCGTCTGCTGCGTACGCAGCATCGACGTCACGTACACCTTTTCCACGTCAGGATGCACGCCCGATTCGCGCGCAAGCCGCTCGCCTGCCGGGCTTAGCGGTTCGTCGCTGCCGCTGCCGCTGTAGCAATGCCGCACATTGCCTTGCGTTTCTCCATGCCGCATAAGAATGATTTCCATGAACAATCCTCCGTTTCCGTTGTTCGCATCATACCATATTGCGCTTTTGAACGCCACCCTGTACGAAAAAGCGAACCGGCTGCATGCGGTTCGCTTTCTCGTGTTGGTTGGAAAGTTGCTGAAAATATCCGCCGGATCGTATGCGACATCCTGCATTCGGCTGCATGCAGAATCCGCTTCCAATCGGCCTGTTAGTATTATAGCATTATTCTTTTGAAAATACAACGGTTTTGGCAAAAAAGCTTTCTGCATCAAAGACTTTTCTACAATACTACGCTTCCACGACCGTTATCGCATCCCCAGGATGAATCACGCCCTCCGTCAGAACCTTTACAAAAATGCCTTCCGTCGGCATAACGCATTTGCCAACCTTCTTGAATATCTCGCAATGCTGATGGCACTCCTTGCCGATCTGCGTCACCTCCGTCAGGCATTCGCCAAGCATCAGCTTTGTGCCAACAGGCAGCGTAAAAAGCTCGATACCTTCCGTCGTAATATTCTCCGCAAACTTGCCCGGCACAAGGTCCATGACCCCCATCTTCGTCATGCTGTCAATGCTCTCCTGCGCAAGAAGGCTCACCTGCCGGTGCCAATTGCCCGCATGCGCGTCCCCGACGATGCCGTGGTCAACGCGCAGCTCCGCACTGTTTGCAGGGTATTTGAACGTGCCCTTATGCGGGCTTACATTAATCGATACAATGCTTGCCATAATACAGCTCTCCTTTATCCGCCGATGCGGGACATGTTCTTTTCCGCATGAAATGCCGAATCAAAGCTATGCGTGCAAGGTTTATTGAACACGGTCCGCTCGATGACGCGCAACAGCTCCGTATCGTCCGGCAGCGCAAGCGCGGGCTTTAGCGACACTTCCGCATTGTCGCCCAGGCACGGGCGGAGCATACCGTCGCTCATCACACGCACACGGTTGCAGTCGCCGCAGAACCTGTGCGACATCGGGCTGATGAAGCCCACCCGCCCGATATATCCTTCGATCGAATAGTCTGTCGAAGGCTGGCTTTCGTATCTCGGCGGTATGGGTATAAGATAAGGTCTTGCGGCGATCAGCTCGTCGCTCGTTACCCGTTCGGCGGTATGATCCACCGCGCCCATGGGCATAAGCTCGATAAAGCGCATATCAATGGGCCTGTCCTTCGTCAACCGGATAAAGTCATCCACCTCGTCGTCATTTTTGCCGCGCAGTATGACTGCGTTGAGCTTAAGCGGCGTCAATCCCGCAGCAAGCGCCTCGTCAATCCCCGCAAGCACAACCGCAAGCGAGCCGCCGCCCGTCATAGCCGCGTACCGCTCCGGCCGCAGGGAATCGATGCTGATATTCAGCCGATTGAGGCCCGCCTCCCGCAGCAGCGCCGCCTTTCCGGCAAGATGCTGCGCATTGGTCGTCATGGCGATTTCCGTTATGCCGCCGGTGTCGCGGATGCCCCGCACAATTTCCAGCAGGTCCTTGCGCAGCATCGGTTCGCCGCCCGTTAGGCGTACCTTCGTAACGCCAAGCTGCGCCAGCGCACGCACAATACGCAGCGTGTCGGTACAGCTTAGCTCCTGCTGCTTTGGGCATTCGCCGGAATCCGCGCGGCAGTATGCGCATTTCAGCGTGCAGCGCTCCGTAACGGACAGACGCAAGTAGGTAATGTTACGACCCATTTTATCGATCATGCGTTCGCTTTCTTTCCCGCGTCCTGCCGTTCCTCCTGCTCCGGTACGGCAAACGCGCAATGATTCTTCAGTTGGCATACACGCCCCGCCTGCACAAGCGGGCATTCGGCATGACAGTTCTTCCCGACGCGCGTAATCCGGTATATCCGCCCGCCGACAGTGACGGCGTCCCCTTCGGAAAGCGCGGCATAGTCGATGTCATGCGTTTCCACATCGGCATGAAAGCGGGCGCTGCACAGGCCGTCCGGATCGCGTTCGACCGTATCGGCAAGAAGGCTCACCTGCATGTCTCCGCCTCCCGCTCGTATGTGCCGGACTTGCCGCCGGATTTCCTAATAAGCCTTGTATTGGCAATCGTCATGCCCCGGTCAACCGCCTTGACCATATCGTATACAGTCAGCGCGGCAACGGAAGCGGCGGTCAGCGCCTCCATCTCCACACCGGTCTTATAGTCGCAGCGCACCGTTGCCACAATGCGCACAGAATCCGGCAAAACAGGCGTTAGCTCCACCTGTACAGATTCGATAGCAACCGGATGACACATGGGAATGAGTTCGGATGTGCGTTTTGCCGCCATGATACCCGCAATGCGCGCCGTTGCGAATACATCGCCCTTTGGCGCGCGGTTATCCAGGATGATCGAAAGCGTCTCCGGCTGCATGACCAAGATGCTCTCCGCAATGGCTTCGCGCCTCGTCACCGCCTTCTCCCCCACATCCACCATACGCGCTTCCCCGCGCGCATTCACATGCGTCAGCTCGGCATCCATATTTTTCGTATCCTTCCCGGTTGATCAAGCGCATAGCCGCCAAGGCGCATAAGCCGCGCCCGGAACGCGTCGCCCTGCAAGACCTGTATGAATGATTGTACCATAGAATTATCAAGCGCGTCCAGCGAACAGAGCAGATCGTACTGCTCGTTGCACAGGGGAATAAAATCGAGCCCGTAAATGCGCGCCGCGGAAAGAATGCCAAGCCCGCAATCCGCCGTACCGGCCGCAATCTGCGCCGCAACCGCCGTATGCGTCATCTCCTCCCGTGCATATCCGTCAATGCTGCTTTCCGCAATCCCTTCTTTTTTCAAAAGATAATCGCATAGAATCCGCGTGCCGCTGCCGCGCTGCCGGTTTACATAGGATATCCCGGTTTGGGCCAGATCCGCCATGGCGGTAATGCCCTTCGGGTTGCCGGGCGCAACCATAAGCCCCTGCACGCGCTGTACGCATTCAATAAGCGCCACGCCGCCATGCGGAAAATACCGGTCGATATAGGAAACGTTGTAGCTGCCGTCGCTCTCATCCAGCAGGTGAATTCCCCCCATCTGCGCCTCTCCGCGCAGCACCGCCATCACGCCGCCCATGCTGCCGACATGCGTGCCGGACACAAACGCTTCCGGGTTCGCACGCTTCAGCACATCCGCCGCCTCGTCGATCAGCGGGTCGTGGCTTCCAATGATGCGCACCGTGCGCGTAATGCGCTCCACGGGCTTTAGCAGCCTCGCCTGCGCGCGCGCGCCGGCCTCGTAGCCTTCAACCGACTGCGGCACGTCGAGCAGACAGTCCGCCTTCACAAACGACGTCACCACACCCGCGCCGCGGTTGAGCGGCACCGCCGTCAGTACGCCGTCGCTGCCCAGGCCCAGCGTAGCGCGCACAAATTCCCGGTATTTGAGCGATTTCGTCAGCTTGCGTCCCATGTTGACGCACACATGCTCCGTCACGCGCTTTGGCCGCATCAGGAGCGCATCCACCACCGGCGCAACCAGCTCCTCCAGCACGATAATGCCGGATACCGGATACCCCGGCACCCCGACGACGGGCTTTGCGCCCACCCGGCCGAGCACAGCCGGTTTGCCCGGTTTCATCGCAATGCCATGGTAAAGCACCTCGCCCAGGCGCTTGATCACCGCCGTCGTATCGTCGTCCCGTCCGGCGGACGTACCCGCGCAAAGCAGCACCGCATCGCAATCGTTTGCGGCGTTGCTTAGCGCACCGGCTATCGCGGAAAAATCGTCCTTCACAATCGGGTATACGACCGGCTCCGCGCCCCAGCGCCGCAGCATGCCGGAAAAAATCGCAGAGTTAAACTCCATGACGTCGCCCTCCGCAGGGTGATCGCTCGGCAGAACGATTTCATCCCCGGTCGGGATGATGCCGACGCGCGGCTTGCAAAGCGTTTCGACCGTCAACACGCCGCCCGCCAGCATCGCGCCGATCACCGCCGGCTCGATCACGCTGTAGGAGGGAAGAATCATGTCCCCCGCCGCAATATCCTCCCCGATCTGCCGTACATGCTGCCACGGCGCGGCAGCCGCGTACAGTAGAATATCGTCGCCATCCTCAACGCAGTCCTCAATCATAACGACCGCGTTCGTTCCAAGCGGCATCGGATCGCCCGTGTCCACGCGGGTAAACTGCGCGGGTGAAAGCGTAACCGGCGTCGTCTCCGTCGCGCCAAACGTTACGTCCGCTTGCAGCGCAATGCCGTCCATGGCGCTCGCGTTATAATGCGGCGCGCAAATCTTTGCGTAAACCGCCGCTGCCGTCACACGGTCAAGCGCGTCGCATACGGGAATCGTCTCCGTCCGGTACGTCATCCCGTTCGTTTTCAAAAACGACAGATACTCCTTCACCGCCTGCGTCAGCGGCACATTGCTCAAATACTCGTACTTCATATTGCCTCCCAGCGATATACCGTCACCTGTTCGCCGCGGGATACGCCCTCCGCGTCGCGCGGAATGCGTATGTAGCCGTCCGCGTTGGCCAGCGTGGAGATCAGCCCTGATTTTCCCATCACAGGCGTCGCCTCTCCCGTGGTCAGCCGTATGGCGACATATTCCTCCCGGCCATGATTGGAGGGAATCGCACGCGTTAAGCGCGCCGGTTCCGTCACGGCTTCCTCCGCAGCGCCAAGCAGCCGCAAAAGCAGCGGCCGAACCAACAGATGACAAATAAAATACGCCGCAACCGGATGCCCAGGCAAGCCGAACACCGGCGTTCCGCCGACATCACCACACAGCGTAGGCTTTCCGGGCTTTACGGAAAGCCCGTGGAACAGCAATGTGCCCAATTCGGAGAGCAGCTTCGCAGCCGCATCCCGCACGCCAACCGAGCTCCCGCCGGATAGCAGCACCACGTCCGATTCGCGCGCAGCTTTTTGCAGCGCCGCCCGCAGCATGGCCTCGTCATCGCGAACAATGCTCGCATACACAGCCTGCGCCCCGACCGCGGCGCACTGCGCGGTCAGCATCGGCCCGTTTACGTCGCGCACCTGCCCGCCGCCCGGCTCCTCCGATACGGCAACCAGCTCGTCCCCGGTGGAAATCACCGTTACGCGCGGCTTTCTGCGAACGGGAACCTGCGCATATCCAAGCGCCGCCAATGCGCCGATATCCTTCTGCCGAATGCGTACCCCGCACCGTAATACAGTATCGCCCTGCCGTACGTCGTCCCCCGCAAACACAAGATGCCGCCCCGGTGCGCTGGGCTTTTCTATAGCGACCGTACCGCTGCCGAAATCCTCCGCATCCTCCTGCATCACCATTGCGTCCGCCCCCTCCGGCAGCGCGCCGCCGGTCGGTACCGCAGCGCATTGCCCCGGTTGCAGGCTGATAGAAACCGGCTCCCCCATGCGGACCTCGCCAGCCTTTATAAGCAGCGCCGGAATACTCTCCGAACAGCCGAACGTATCCGCCGCCCGCACCGCATATCCGTCGACGGTCGCCCGCACAAACCCCGGCACATCTTCGCGCGCAACAATATCCTTCGCAAGTATGCGTCCGTGCGCACAGTCAAGCGAGACCGTTTCCTCCGCCGTTACGCCGCAAAACCGGCCGGACAGCAGCGCATCCGCTTCCGAAAGAGAGATCACATGCAGCATAGCTATATTCTCCAATGCTGTAAAAATGCCTGCGTTCGCGGATCCTCCGGCGCTTGCAAAACGCGCTTTGCAGGACCCGATTCGATGAGTTCCCCGCTGCTTAACACGAGAACGTCCGTTGCAAGCCGGAGCGCCTGCCCCGGCGCGTGGGAAGAAAACACGAGCGTACAGCCCGTTTCCTCCGCATAGGCAAGCAATGCCCACTCGATACCCTCCTCCGCAGAAATATCCGTTGCGGAGGTCGGTTCGTCCAGCAAGAGCAGCTTGTGCGGCTTTGCGATCATGCGGGCAAGCATCATGCGCTGCGTCTCCCCGCCGGAAAGGCGGTTGCCGCGCGCGCGCAAGTAACCTTGCAGCCCCACCTTACGCAGCGCTTCCTCCGCCAGACGTTTTCTGTCGCGTTCACCCGGCAGCGCAATTGTCACATTGTCGAGCACGGAAAGATTGAAAGCGTACGGCGACTGCGGCAAATAGGCAACCGCATCAGCCGCTATGTCGGAGCAGACCGTGCCCGCATCCTGCCGCAATACGCCGGCAAGAATGCGAAGCAGCGTACTCTTGCCGCTGCCGTTCGCCCCGATAAGCGCGTATCGCCCGCCGTCGCGAAGCGTGAGCGCCGGAACGTGCAGCACCGTGCGCGCGCCATATCGTTTGCAAACGCCGCTAAGCTCTATCATGCATGCCCCCGCTGCAACAAATGCGCAAAAAGATTCACGGCAAGCGAGATTAGCAGCAGCAGCATGCCCAATGCCAATCCCAGCGAAAAATCGCCCATGTTCGTGTACATCATAATCGCCGTAGTCATCACGTTGGTCTTGTATGCAATCGCACCGCCAACCATCGATACGGCCCCCACCTCCGCCATTGCGCGGCCAAACCCGAAAAGATAAGTGGATACGACCTGATAGCGGCTCTCATTCAGCGTTAGCAGAAATGTCCGTACGCCGGAAAGCCGCATACCGCGCGCGGTTTCCGTAATCCGCTCGGACAGTGCGGAAACGCACGTTTCCATATTGCCGATCATGATCGGCGTAATCAGGATCACCTGCGCGACAACCATGCCCGTTACGGTAAAGAGCAGGCGAAGATGCCTTAACGGGCCGACGCCGGAAAACAGCATGTAACACAACAGGCCGCAAACAACCGGAGGAAGGCCCATCAACGTCCGGTTCAAAACAATCAGAACACGCCTTCCGGGAAACCGACCCATCGCATACAGTACGCCAAACGGAACGCCGATCAGCAATGCAATGACCGAGCTGGACAGCGTCATGCGCATTGTTGTGAGCACAATGCCCCGCAGCTGCGCATCCCCGGAAAACAGAAGCTCGATTGCCAGAAGAAAAGCGGTTTTCATGATTTGACACCGTTGGCTTTCGTAGAATCGTCAAATACGACGGGCGACATAATACAGATTTTGTTGCACGGCCGTGCGTACAACGACCGGACGCCATTATTATAGCATCGGCGCCGACAGCTGTAAATGACCTTGTTAACATTTTATAGTAAAATCGTTCATAGTTTATTCATAATGTGTCAAAATAAATAAAATGATAGATATTATCGCAGATTTTGATTCCGGAACCGGCTTTGGCGCACAACATCTTGTGTCCTCCAAAAGAACGCCTTCGACCGCTCCGGCCGCTTATTTCCCTGATTCCGCTTTTTTCACTAAAATAGGCGATTTTTAAGCGAAATTAGATCGGATAATACCGCGAATTATGCAGAAATTTCATTGACATATAATGCCGAATATACTAGTATTATATTATGTTAGTTTGACATAGGTTTATTCAATATATTGTGATTTGAATATACAAATAAGCCATACGAGTTTCAGTTGAAAGGAGCGGCAGACGTGGACACTCGCGCCGGAAACGGGAATTGTTTTTCGGCTCGTCAGGTCGAAGCGGGCGCGCGTTTCTGTACAAAGCGCTGTGCGTTTTTTGCAGTTGCGTTTCGCCGCGGCGCCCTTGCGTTGTTTGCCGCCTTTCTGTTTGTCTCGCCGTTTCATAGCGCCATAGCGGATGGAGATGCGGTTCCTGTATGTGTTACCCCGGTTACATCGCAGTCTGCGTCCGAGCAGGCAGGCAGCTCGCAAACGGAATTGGCCGTATCCGGCTGGCAGGGTGCAAAAAATTACCTTGACAGCTTTCCCATCACAATCGGTGGCGGATTTTCCGGCGGTGAGATCCGTTTCCTCACAAACAACTGCAAAGTCACCCCCTCCACCGGAACGGTGAACGATACATTTACGGTTACGGTAACCGGTGCGGGCGCGTATTCCATGACGGCCGTTATGGCAGGCGACGCATCCCATCAGGAAATCTCCGAATCGTGCTCCGGCATGGCCGGAAAGGCGGATCAGGCGCCGCTTTCCGTCACCGGTTGGGGCAGCACGCGCGTTTACTACCGTACGTTTACAATCCAGGTAACCGGCGGCACCACCAAGGGCACGATACGCTTTCAGGCCGACGGCTGCAACGTGTCCCCGGCAACCGGGAACGTTAACTCCGTGTTTACCGTCACCGTCACACGCGTCGGAGCCTACTCGCTGACGGCGATTATGGACGGAAACGCAAACTTTTCGGACGCATGTTCCGCGCAGTATACCGGCATGTCCGGCAAAGCGGATCAAGCCTCCATCATGATCGAAGGTTTTGTCAGCAACAGCTACTATGGCGATTCCTTCCCCGTAAAGATTGCCGGTGGCAGCACATCCGAGGCACTGACCATCGCAGCTAACGGTTGTGAAGTCGTTAAGGACAGCGGTAACAACTACACCGTGACGGTAACCGCTATTGGCCCCTATTCCATTACCGCTTCGCGCGCCGGCAACTATGGCTATAACACTGAATCCGCATCGGCATGCGGCGTAGCCAAGCGCGCCGCGCAATCCAGTCTGTCGATAGCCGGTTGGGCCGAGAACAAAAATGTGGCAGATTCCTTCGCGATCCATGTCAAGGGCGGCATGGAGGGCGGCACCGTGCATTTTGCCACGACCGGCTGCACCATCAAACCAGCCTCCGGAACCACGGAAACCACTTTCATCGTCACCGTAGATACCGTCGGCACCTATGCGCTAACCGCATTTATTGAAGGCGACGACGCGCATTTGGAGGCTACCTCCCGCGAGCTTACCGGAAAGGCCGGCAAGGCAGTGCAAGAAAAGCTGGAAATTAAGAATTGGAATGAGAACGCGCCCAACGGCGGTTCCTTTGACGTGGCAGTCCTTGGCGGCAACGGCACAGGCGCATTGTCCGTTACAACGGATAACGGCTGCGTCGCAATGCTTAAGCGCGGCGAAGAATCCGTATATACCATAACGGTAACAGCCAGCAACGGGCAGCCGTACTCTCTCTCCGTCAGCAAATCGGGCGACGCAAACTATGGCGATACATCCGCGCAAACCCTTTCCGGCGTTGCAGGAAAATCTGCGCAGTTGGAATTGAACGTCAACGGTTGGAAGGATTCCTCGCAAAAGGGTGATGAGTTCGCCATCCAGATTGCAGGCGGGAGCGGCGACGGCCACATTAGCTTTGAAACCGTAAGCTGTCAGGTATTCCCCGAAAGCGGGGATATCGACGATGTGTATCAGGTCGTTATCACGGCGCCGGAGGGTGAGGAGTACTCCCTCGCAGTCAAACGCGCAGGCGACGGAATATACGCAAACACCTCCACGCTGCGCAGCGGTAGCGTTCGCAAAACGACTCCCCCTGCGATGCATGCGGAAGAACCGGAGATACCAGAAAGCGAAGTCCCACTGCTTGGCGACGGCTTCGATATTTGGCTTTTGATCGGTATGCTGTCCATCCTGCTCGTGCTCGTTGCGATCGCAATCGTCCTGCAACAACAGCAAAAGCAGCAGCGGCGGCGCAAATATGCGCACAGATAAGAAAGCGGATACAGCAAATGGCTGCCAACATCGGGCAGCCATTTTGATTTCTGCTATGCACATTTGTATGGAGTTATTGCATTACTGGCTTTCCAAGCAATCCGGAACTTTGGCGCGCCATACCGTAAGCCCGATACCACACAACGGTCTTTACGAACCCGCCCGCGCATCTGTATAATGTATTCATGCATTACATAGAAGCAAAAAGCATTTTATCCCCGCACAACGGCATGAACCCTTATCGCGGGTGCACGCACAACTGCATCTATTGCGACTCTCGCAGCCTATGTTATGGTATGGATCATCCCTTTACGGACGTAGCGGTAAAGCGCAACGCACCAGCCTTGCTGGAAGCTGCCGTACGAAAAAAAAGAAACCGTTGCATGATCGGTACGGGCAGCATGTGCGACCCCTACATGCCGCTGGAGGAAACCGAGCGCATTACGCGCCGCTGTGCGGAAATTGTTGAAAAATACGGGTTTGGTTTCACGGTAATTACAAAATCCGACCGTGTACTGCGCGATCTCGATCTATTCAAAAGCGTGCAGTCGAACGCCAAGTGCGTTGTACAAATGACGCTGACCACCTTTGACGAATCGCTGTGCCGTCTGCTGGAGTCCAGCGTCTGCACAACCAAACGCCGCTACGAAACGCTATGCACGCTTCGGGACGCCGGTATTCCTACCATAGTCTGGCTAAGCCCCATCCTGCCGTTTCTGAACGACACGGAGGAGAACTTGCAAAACGTATTGCAGTATTGCTTCGACGCGAACGTGCGCGGGATCATCTGCTTTGGCATGGGCTTAACCCTTCGCGACGGCAACCGCGAATACTTCTATCAAAAGCTTGACGAGCATTTCCCCGAAAAAAAAGCACGCTACATGCGTGCCTTTCAGAATAGCTATGTTTGCAACAGCCCGGATAACGACCGGCTCATGCGCATATTTTACGACGAGTGCGCAAAACATCATGTAGAAACGGATATAGGCAAAATCTTTTCCTATCTGCGCGAATTTCCCGTTATCGGCGCAGGCGAACAGCAGCGGCTGTTTTAGCCGGCGGTTGCTACGCTTCCTTCTCCATCGGTGCGTCCATCGGAGCAAAATGCGCTGTCAGTATTTGCGCGCGCCAGCCCCGCTTACGCGAACGCCTGGTAAATCGCCCTGACGGCGTTATGCAGATCCTCGTTCTCCACGCCGACGATAATATTCATCTCACTGCTGCCCTGGTCAATCATTCGCACGTTTACGCCCGCCTCATACAGCGAAGTGAACACACGCGCGGCAACGCCCAGCGATCGAATCATGCCTTTGCCCACGACCGCGACAAGCGCCATATTGCTGTGCAGCTCAATCGACTGCGGGTCGCAATCGCGCTGTATCTCGCGCAGTATCGCCTCCAGATTCTGCTTAAGCTTACTGTCGGATACAACAAGGCTCATGGTATCAATGCCGCTCGGCACATGCTCGAAGGATACGTTATAGCGATCCAGCACGCGCAGCATACGATACCCGAAGCCGACTTCGTTATGCATATTGTCCTTATATACGGTGATGACGGTAAAGCCCGTGCGCCCCGCAACGCCGGTCAGCAATCCCTCGCGTTCGTAATACTTGAGGTAGCTATCCGGAATCACCATCGTGCCGTCTTCCTCCGGCGCGTTGGTATTGCGAACGTTGATCGGGATATGCGCACGCCGCACCGGGAATATCGAATCTTCGTGCAGCACGGTCGCGCCCATATAGCTAAGCTCGCGCAATTCCGAGTACGTTACGATCTTGATCGCCTTCGGGTTCTCCACAATACGCGGATCGGCCATGAGGAAGCCGGACACGTCCGTCCAGTTCTCGTATACGTCCGCCTGTACGGCGCGCGCAATGATTGCGCCCGTAATGTCGGAGCCGCCGCGGGAAAACGTCTTGATGCTGCCGTCACGCCTGCGCCCGTAAAAGCCGGGAACAACCACCTTTTTCATGCCGAACAGCTTCTGCGTCCATTTCTGCGTGGTTTCGTCATCGTACGTGCCGTCGGAATGGAAGCAAATCAGCTCCGCCGCATCATAAAACGTAAAGCCTAAATAATCGGCAAGCAGCAGTCCGTTCAAATACTCGCCGCGGCTTGCAATATAGTCCTCGCTGGCGCCGTTTTCAATATTTCGCTGGATGGCCGAAAGCTCCTCTGTAATATGCGTTTTAAGCCCCAATTCCTGCTCGATTTCCGTATACCGGTCCGCGATGCGCTGAAAGGTGACGCTGAAATCCAGCTCCTGACTGGCCTGCGCAAAGCACAGATACAGCAGATCGGTTACCTTTTCATCGCCCGGATAGCGCTTGCCGGGCGCGCTGGGGATAACAAAAGCGCGCTTGTCGTCGGCAAGCATGATATTGCGTACCTTGCGAAAGCTCTCCGCATCCGCAAGAGAGCTTCCACCAAATTTAGTTACTTTGACTGCCATGGATATCTCCCGTTCGTTATTTCTTTTCGATCAATCTGCACTCCATGTAGTAGCGTTTCTCATTCGCCTCGCCCATGGAGAAGGTCTTTCTTGGCAACGCCCCGTCGAAAACGACCGTCGGGAAGAGCTCGCTCTTCTGCATTGCGGGGAGCAGAAAGCCTATGGCGTCGTCCTTGCCGGACAGCTTTCTTACCACGTCCGCGCCGTGGATATAGTCGACTTCCGTGCCCTTCGTCTCCCGCAGCACCGCGTCAATTGCGTTTTGCAGCGTGCCTACCGCAAGCTGCTGCGCAGGGGACGTTACGACAAACGAGCCCTCGACGCCGCCGGTAATAAACGGCAGCACATGCTGTTCGCCGCCGGAAGCCGTATGCGCACCGCGCTCCACGCAGGCGTCCCCGTTTTGCGCCTTCAGATGCGACAGCAGCTTTTGCACCGCCTCGTCGCCGCCAACGCCAAACAGCACGCGATGAATCGGTTCGAATACGATGCCTTCATCATGCACGTTTTCCACCTCGACAAGCGCGTACCGGGCGGGATGATCGGAGCGTTCGCTCTCCGGCAGGGCGGCTTTGATCTTTTCCCAATTTGCCTTCGCCGTGGCCAGCGAATGATTGCCGTCACCCATCGCAAAGAGCAGCGGTTTGTTCACGCCGTATTGATCCATAAACTTCTTTTCGTCTGTTAAACCTTTGAGCGCGTCCAGCACGCCCAGCACGGCCGCCTCATCGGAAACAAGTCTGCCTTCGACATGTCCGCCGTCCAGCATCAAATCGGTGTCATAGAGCAGTTCGAACGCATTTTTCCTTGCTGCAAGCGGCTCGATCACCGTTCTGTCGGGATCGTCGATCAATACGAGGATATGCGGCAGCTCCAGCGGCGCGCCCTCGCGAATCTTCAGTCTGGGCGGGATGCGCTCCACGATGGTGCCCTCGGTCGCGCGGATCAGCGTCGTAGCGCCTTTTTTGTAATCATACGCCTCCAGATCCAGCGCCATGACAAGGCCCAGACGCGTCTTTCCTTCCACCGTGCGCGTCACCAGCACAAAGCCCTGCTCGCGGGGAACCAGCACGCCCTCGTCCATATATGCCTGCATATGGCTGCGAACCGAAGCGATCTTTTCCGCCTCCTCCGGCTTGCCGAGGAATGCCTCCGGCAGGATCAGCTCCAACGTCGAAGGCGCGTCGCCAACAATCTGCGCAGCCTTTTGCCAATACTCCGGCTCCGATGTAAACTGGTCGCAGGCAACCACCGCCCACTTGGCAAAATCCGCGTCCGGCTTCGGCAGCAGTACGCGCGGCACACACACGCCTACGTTGTTCGCATATCGATCCATATTTCGTTTCCTCCGTATGATATTTTTATATCCGAATCATTATAACGGCTTTTGCATATTCTTTTCAAGGTATTGCGTCGGCTTTGCATAAAAACACAGCGCGGCAAATATCGTCACGATCAATACGCGGTACTGATAATACGCATTGTGCAGCATGCTGTTCGCCCCCGCCATGCACCAGATCAGCGGCAGCAGGCCAACAATCAGGAATATCCGCCCCTGCTTATAACCCGTTGCGCGCTTTGCCCGTGTATCCATCATAAACGGCCACGCAATAATGAATCCGATCAGGCACAACGTGCATTCGATCGTTATCAGGTTCGTTATGCCGGCGGACAGCGCCAGCAGCGGCTGCGCTTCCGGGTTGCCAAAGCCGATCGTTTCGGTAAGCGCCTGCATCGCAAGCCGCCACGCGGAAAAGTCCGTCGCAATCTCCACCACCGCAATGTTGGCAAGCCACATGAACACATACGCGGACAGCCATGCGCCAAGGCATTTAACGAGGAACATAATATCCGCCCGAAACGTAAGCAAATCCCCATCCTGCTGCTTGACCAGCAGTGAAATTAAAAACGGCATGCCGAATGTAATCAGCGGCGTGGTATAGATATCAAAATACTGCGTCAGCGCGCCGATGATGAAGAAAGCCATCGGCTCCGTAATCCTTTGCTTTTTGATCACGCGCGGCAAAATCAGCATCGCCGCAAACGCAATCAGAAAACAGCATGCGTACTGCATGGAGCTCATGACGGCAATCGGGTTGACGGAAAGAAAGCTTGCGGTAAACAAAAGCGCAATCAAGGTGCCGCAGCGCTCCCGGATGTTGATCGCGTTTGCCACGAACAGGAGCAGTATGCCCCACATGATAAGACGGCGAATCTGCCGCAGGTTCATGAACGCAAGCAGCGGACGTATCACCGCGCGAAAGCCCATGTGCTTCTGCACAAAATACGTGTCCGGCTCCGGAAACTCCCCGCTCTCCGCCACGCTGTTGATCGCCTCAATGGGCTTTCCATTGCCTTCGTACGTGGGGTTAATAAATATATACTGCGGCTTGGTACGCGTATCCATATACAGGCTTTCGAGCAGAATCCGCGTCTCCGTAAAGTTATCGAGCTGATAGCTTTCGTCGCTGCGGATCAGCAGAACAGGGGTATACCCCTCCTCCGCAAGCTGGCTTGCCGAAAGCTGGACGCTGTCCGCCACCTCCCGCTGCGGAATCAGCCCGGCCAGAAACAGGATTGCATACCCGCCAATCAGCAGCCACAGCACGATTTTTGCATATAGCCCAATCTTTCGTCCCGTTGTCATCGACTCCACCTCATTTCCGCATTGCTTATCCGGCATTAGCGTTCGCGCTACAGCGCTTCGCACGCGGCGGCAAACGCGTCCGCAAACGCGGCAATATGCCGCCCGTCAATCAATTTATGGTTTACCTGTACGCTATACGGCATCGTGCGCCTTTCCCCCTGCCTGGTAATCTTTCCCCAGGCAAGCCTCGGCGCGGATTCGTTCGCATCGTACGGCGTTTCATGGGTCAACGTCATAAAGTCGAGCCAGGGCACGCACGAAAGATACGCAAAATCATCCCGCGCCTCATCCTTCGCGCTCGGCAGCAGCGCGGTCTGCGCCTCGATGGCCGCCGCCACACGCGCGCAGAACGAATCCGCTCCCTCATCCGGCTGCCACGCAACATTCACAATCTTGAACAGTCCGTCCTCCGTCGGCGCCGTAAACGACGGCGAAAGGTACGGAAGCCTTGCAACGCTGTCTCCGCGCAGCTTGTACAAAAAGGCAGGCACGCTGTTAACGGCGCGCATCGTCGCAAAAATGCAGAGCGCATATACGGATAGCCCGTCGCGCTTTGCGCGGGCGTACAAGTTTGTCACGTCCGTGCGAAACGTCATTGCGTAATACGGCGCCGTCGGAAGGAACAGGTCCGTTATCGGCTTCCTGTCCCATTCCGCCATCGGGATAATCTCGATTGCCTGCGCCATGGCGTCCTCCGTCAATCTCCCAGCGTTGCAACCATAACGGCCTTGATCGTATGCATCCGGTTCTCCGCCTCGTCAAAGACAACGCTGTTGGCGCTTCTGAACACCTCGTCGGATACCTCCATCTCGGTCAATCCGAACTGCTCGAAAATCTGCTTGCCGACGACCGTCTCCAAATCATGGAAGGACGGCAGGCAATGCAGGAATATCGCATCCGGATTGCCGGTCTTTTGCATCATCCCGCGCGTAACGCGATACGGTTCGAGCAGCTTGATGCGCTCGGCAAACTTGTCCTCCTCACCCATGGATACCCACACGTCCGTATAGATCGCATCGGCGCCCTTGACATCGTCCACAGACTCCGAAAGGGAGATGCTGCCGCCGGTGGTTTCGGCAAGCGCACGCATCTCGGCCGTAAGCTTTTCGTCCGGCCAAAGCGCCTTCGGCGCAATTGCCACGAACGACATGCCCAGCTTTGCGGAGATGATCATCAGGGAATTGGCGACATTGTTGCGCGCATCGCCGACAAAAGCCCACTTGACCTCTTTCAGCGGCTTATGCACATGCTCCTCCACCGTCATAACGTCCGCAAGCACCTGCGTAGGATGGTATAGATCCGTAAGCCCGTTCCAAACCGGCACGCCGGAAAACTTTGCAAGATCGCTCACAAGCGCCTGCGAAAAACCGCGATACTCGATGCCGTCGTAAAAACGTCCCAGCACGCGGGCAGTGTCTTCCAGCGATTCCTTCTTGCCCATCTGGCTGTTTGACAAAAACGTTACATGCGCGCCCTCGTCCAGCCCCGCAACCTCGAACGCACAACGCGTACGCGTGCTGGTTTTGTCGAACAGAAGCACAATGTTGCGATTTTTTAGGCGCATCGGAAACACACGGCGCGCCTTCTCGCTCTTTACCTGATGCGACAGGTCGAGCAGATAGCGAATCTCCTCCGGCGAAAAGTCCAGCAGCGTCAATAAGCTTCTTCCATGCAGATCCATCTTCCTATCCTCCATCGTTTTGTCTATTATACAGCACCTGTCAAGTATTCTCGAACAAGCACTGTAACTTATCCCAGTGTGATTTTAGCATATCGCGTCCAATTTTGCCACTTTTTATATATGATTATTAAAAATTTGGGTAAAAAAATATATTTTCCTATTGACAAGCGCGTCAAATGATGCTAGATTATCCCCAATCTCATAAATTCGACAGGAAGGAGACGTCTCATGGAATACCGTGCATCTGTAAACAACGCTACAAAGACTATGTCGTCGAAAGCGGCTGCGTTTGCGTGCGCCGCCATGGCCGCATCCACCATCCTGATTATTCGTACGCTCAGCCTTTCGCTGAGCGTTTTGCTTGTTGCTGTACTTTGCGGCCTCCTGATTAGCCTGGTCCTGCGCCACGCAGGACGCTTTCGGAGCACGACGGTTAAGTCCTAAAGAGGGCATAACGGCGGTTCCGGAAGCGGAACCGCCGTTTTTATATATTCGGGATCGGGAGGTTCCGAGAAACTCGCAAAATAATAGGAGGAAATAGAAATGAAAAAACTCGTATGTCTCGTAATGGCCATCTTCATGATGGCGGCAGTCCTCACCGGCTGCGCAGCACCGGCGGCAGCCCCCGCAGCGGAAGCAGCCCCCGCAGCAGAAGCCGCCCCCGCGGCGGAAGCAGCGTCTGCGGCAGCGCCGATCAAGATCGGCGGCACCGGCCCGCTGACCGGCGGAGCGGCCATCTACGGCAACGCCGCCAAGCAGGGTGCGGAAATCGCCGTCGCGGAAATCAACGCGATGGGCGGAATGCAGTTTGAACTGAAGTATGAAGACGATACGCACGACGCCGAAAAAGCAGTCAACGCCTACAACGCCCTGAAGGACTGGGGTATGCAGGTTTCGCTGGGCTCCGTTACCTCTACGCCCTGCGTCGCGACCTCCACGCTGACCTTTGAGGATCGCATCTTTGCGCTCACGCCGTCCGCTTCGTCCACCGCCGTCATCGAGGGCAAGGACAACATGTTCCAGATGTGCTTCGCCGACCCGAACCAGGGCCCCGCTTCCGCACAGTACATCGCCGACAAAGCCCTCGCAACGAAAGTTGCCGTCATCTGGAAGAACGACGACGTATACTCCAAGGGCATCTATGAAACGTTCGTAGCCAAAGCCGCCGAGCTCGGTCTTGAGGTTGTGTCCGACACCACCTTTACGAGCGACAGCCAGAGCGACTTCTCCGTACAGATCACCAAGGCGCAGGAGGCCGGCGCGGAGCTCGTATTCCTGCCGATGTACTATGACGCCGCTTCCCTGATTCTCGCCCAGGCCAAATCCATGGGCTATGCGCCGAAGTACTTCGGTGTGGACGGCATGGACGGCATCCTGACCCTGGAGAACTTCGATACGAGCCTCGCCGAGGGCGTCATGCTGCTCACCCCGTTCTCTGCGGACTCCAAGGACGAGAAGACCGTAAGCTTCGTAACCAAGTATCAGGAGCAGTATGGCGAAGTCCCGAACCAGTTCGCGGCCGACGCATATGACTGCGTATACGCAATCTATCAGGCTTGCACGGACGGCAACGTAACCGCTGATATGAGCGCTGCCGACACCTGCGCAGTCATGGTAGAGCAGTTCACCAGCATGACCTTTGACGGCCTCACCGGCACCGGCACCACCTGGGACGCCACCGGCGCAGTCAGCAAAGCCCCGAAGGGCATGGTTATCGAGAACGGCGCATACGCCGGCATGGATTGATCCGTTTCGATTGACCAACGGTTGTTATCAATTTGGAGGGCTGCTGTGAATGCGGCGGCCCTCCTTCCATCATGTTTGGGGCACGCGCCCCAATTGCCTGTTTTCCTTGCTTTTGCCGGACCGGGTTGTTATACTGGAATATATTTTTTGTTGAGGTGTTGGGGGATGTCTTTCCTATCCTATTTAATTAGCGGGATTAGCCTCGGCAGTATCTATGCCATCATCGCGCTGGGCTACACGATGGTATACGGTATTGCCAAGATGCTGAATTTCGCGCATGGCGACGTAATCATGGTCGGCGCATACGTTTGTTTCTTTGCTGCGTCGCGCTTCGGCCTGCCTCCCATTGTGGGGATTCTTTTCGCCATGGTTGTATGTACCGTGCTCGGTATCACCATTGAACGGCTTGCCTATAAGCCGCTTCGCAACGCGCCGTCACTGGCCGTTCTGATCACCGCCATCGGCATGAGCTACTTTCTGCAAAATGCCGCGCAGCTGCTTTGGAGTTCCAATCCCAAGGTATTCACCTCCGTCGTCGGCAACGGCGCGGTCAAGCTGTTCGACGGTGCGCTCTCCATTTCGCACGTAACGATCGTTACGATCATCTCCTGCATCGTTATTATGTTGCTTTTAACAACGCTTGTGCAGAAAACCAAGATGGGCAAAGCCATGCGCGCCTGTTCCGAGGACAAGGCCGCTGCGCAGCTGATGGGCATCAACGTTGATACGACGATTTCTTTCACCTTTGCTATCGGCTCCGCCCTCGCCGCGATCGCGGGCGTACTGCTCTGCTCCGCCTATCCGACGCTGACGCCGACTACGGGCTCGCTGCCCGGCATCAAGGCGTTTACCGCTGCGGTGTTTGGCGGCATCGGGTCCATTCCCGGCGCGTTCCTTGGCGGTATCCTGCTTGGCGTAATTGAGATATTCGCAAAGGCGTATATATCCACGCAACTCTCCGATGCGATCGTATTCGCCGTTCTGATCATTGTGCTGATCGTCAAGCCGACGGGTCTGCTCGGCCACGCGATCCACGAGAAAGTGTAAGGTGGCAATGATGAAGAGTATACGTTCCATCAACAAGAACACAAAGAACAACCTGTACACCTATGCTTTGGTCATCGTACTGTTTGTTGTCGTGCAGGTTCTGATTCTCACCGGCAATATTTCGAGCCTGATCAAAGGGCAGCTCGTCCCCATCTGCGCCTATATTGTTATGGCGGTTTCGCTTAACCTGACCGTCGGCGTGCTTGGCGAGCTGAGTCTGGGTCACGCGGGCTTCATGAGCGTCGGCGCGTTTACTGGCGTCGTCGTATGCGCCAGCCTTGCCTCCTCCATTCCGGTGGACGGCCTGCGGCTGCTCATCGCCATCGTAATCGCCGCCGTGATGGCCGCTATTGTGGGTCTGATTATCGGCGTTCCGGTGCTTCGGCTGAAGGGCGACTATCTTGCCATCGTTACGCTGGCGTTTGGCGAAATACTAAAGGGTATCATGAACAACCTCTACGTCGGCGTCGACGGAAAAGGACTCCAGATTTCGATATTAACCGACAATCTGTCGCTTGCGGAGGGCGGAACGGTCATTATCAGCGGACCGATGGGCGTTTCCGGGAACACGAAGATCTCCACATTTTTTGCGGGATTCCTGCTTATCCTGGTCTGCCTTGTGATCATCTTCCACCTTGTGGACAGCCGCTCCGGCCGTGCCATCCTGGCACAGCGCGACAATGCCATTGCGGCGGAATCCGTCGGTATCAACATTACGAAGTACAAGCTGATGGCGTTCGTCATCTCCGCTGCCATGGCGGGCATGGCCGGCGCGCTGTTTGCAATGAATTATTCCACAATCGTAGCAAGCAAGTTCGACTTCAACACCTCCATCCTTGTGCTGGTGTTTGTCGTACTCGGCGGCCTCGGCAACATGCGCGGCTCCATCATCGCGGCAACGCTTCTCACCGTGCTGCCGGAATTGCTGCGCAAGTTCTCCGATTACCGCATGCTCATCTATGCAATCATCCTCATATTGATCATGCTTGCAACCAATAACCCGAATCTCAAGCGCTACTTCGAGAATGCCGGCAATTGGTTAAAGAAGCTTTTTCGGACGAAGGGAGGCGCTGTAAATGGATAATATGGTTCCTGTACCGAGCCTCGGCATCATTCCGGAGCGCGATCTCGGCAGCACGCCGATTCTCGATATCCATCATCTCGGCATAGACTTTGGCGGACTGCACGCCGTTGACGATTTTACCCTTGTCATCGGCAAAACGGAAATTGCAGGCCTAATCGGCCCGAACGGCGCGGGCAAAACAACGGTGTTCAACCTGCTGACCAACGTCTATACGCCCACGCGCGGCGTGATTCTGCTTGACGGGGTGGACATCCGCGGCAAAAAGACCTGGCAGCTCAACAAGATGGGAATCGCCCGCACGTTCCAGAATATCCGGCTTTTCTCCAAGCTTTCCGTAGAGGACAACGTCAAGGTCGGTCTGCACAATGCGTTTGATTACTCCACCGTAAGCGGCCTGCTGCGGCTGCCCTCCTATTGGAAGAGCGAGCGCAAGGCGCATGAAAGCGCGCTGGAGCTGTTAAAGCTCTTCGATATGCAGGATATGGCGGACTGGCAGGCGGGTTCCCTTCCCTATGGCGCGCAGCGCCGGCTGGAAATCGTCCGGGCGCTTGCGACCAACCCAAAGCTGCTGCTGCTGGACGAGCCCGCTGCCGGCATGAACCCGAAGGAAACC
>CAYPLG010000019.1:13637-27992 GCA_964411535.1 uncultured Oscillospiraceae bacterium | reverse complement strand
GTCCTTCGGCATCCTGAACCGGCGTTCAATTCCGAACCCGTACAAGCGCATCACGATCAAATCCCGATAGCCGCGGCTGGTCAGGGAATGCACCGGTACGACGTCCAGCACCCCGCCGTCCGTATACAGCTTACCGCCGAGCTTTTCATGTTTGAACGCCGGGAAATAGGCGCTTGCAAGGAGCATATCGTACAGATCGTCCGGCGCCAGCGTTTTTACGTCTACATCCAGTTCCTTATGATCGGTAACGGAATAAGTCATCAAGTAAAAATTGACATCCGATTGCAGCACGACCTGCGCGTCAATGGCTTCGCGAAGCAACGCACGCAGCGGTTCCACGTCAAATCCACCCTGCCGCACGGTGTCTACTGCGGCGCTAAACAGCGATTTTATGTCCAGCCGCTTGAAGTCCTTTTCGAAAACGCGTTTCATGGTTGTGTCATCCACGCGCATCACCTGCGAAAAGCGGATATTTTTCCAGAATTCCTCTGCCCTGGCAAGGTCGCGCATCGCCATCATCGCGCCGTTGAGCGAGCCAACGGAAGTGCCGGACACCGCGTTAAACCGAATGCCTGCCTCCTCCAGCGCTTTCCATGCGCCGATTTGATAGGCGCCTCGCGCGCCGCCGCCTTCCAGCGCTATCGCATAGGTTTTGCTTTTATCAAGCTGTAGTTTCATGGTACGCCTCCTGCAACATCTGTATCCGCAATATCGCCGCTTTGGTCAACGCCGGTAAACGCTTTCCGCTTTTCCTTGATCACACAATTACGCGCCGCTCCTGCAAGCAAAGCAAGCGGGTTATCATTTTACGCCCGTTTTCTCCGCGTACATTGCGTCGTCCGCCAGCCGCAGCAGGCGCTCGATACCGGCTTCGTCAGCGCACTTGCCGCAGGCAATGCCAATGCTGGCCCCAAGCACATACGGATTATTACACGTACGATTCTTATTTTCGATATTTGCGCGAATGCATGCCTCGGTCTGTGCGATATCATCCGGGCTGCAACCGGTTCCGGCAAGCAAAAATTCATCCCCACCGTATCGGCAAAGGAAAAACCGGCCGGGCGACTCCATGCAAGCCTGCTTAAGCGCGTCCGCCGTATCCAGCAAGGCACGATCTCCTACCATATGGCCGAACTTGTCGTTTACCTGCTTGAAATCGTTCAGATCGAGCATGATAATGCAAAAGTCCGCGTCCACGTGATGCGCAATGTGACTCGCGCAGTATTTATAGAAGGCGCGCCTGTTGTTAAGACCGGTCAATGCATCCGCCAGCACCTGATGGCTGCGCCCCACAATACGAATCACCAAAATGCTTGCCAGAACAAACAGGAACGACAGCCCGGCCCAAATAATGCCTAGCCTTGGAAGCAGTTTTGCGACCGGAGTAAGCACAAAGCACGTATATGAATCATTGCCGTATGCAAAGCCAAGCGTAAAGCCATTGGGCCGCAGGCACAGCCTCCCGCTGTTTTTCATAAGGCGCGACAGAAACGCGCGCTGGCTCATGCCAAATTTCTGCAAAGCCTGCGCGCTTTCGACCTTCCTTTTCGCCTTGTCCGTTGCCATCTCGTCCGCAGCGTGCGGTAGCTCCTGCTGCGCCGCAGCCACGTTCGCTTGAAGCGCATCTTCGGAAAGCATATAGTTGCCGCCGCAGTACAAATGCTCCGTACTGCCAATAATATTGCCGTCCTTATCGCAGATAAGCGTCAGCGCACCATCGAACAAATCCAGCTTGTCTACATATTCATTGATTTGTCCGAGCTTAATGTCGTATGCGATGACGGTATCCCCGTCCGGTTGCAGCCGGGATATGGTCGCCAACATATAGTCGTTTGCATAACTTGGGTAGGGAACCGAAAAGAAAACTTCCCCACCCGCCGCCTTTGCGCCAATGTACCAGGGGCGCTTGGTCGCGTCATATCCGCTGCTGACATAGACCGATTGCGGCGTGCTCCAACTGTATAGATACCGTCCCTGATAATACATATAAACGCCGTCATAGTCGCTGCCCTCAATGGAAAGAAGATTGGCGTCCTCTTCCTTGAGGAAGGCCTCGATTGCATCCGCACTTTCCGCAACACGGATTTCCTGCTGCAGGAGTTTCTCCATCAGGCGGAACGAATGCTTGTAGTCATGCATAATGGAAATAAAGCCCTCCGCTACATTCGCGCATGACTTTCGCAGCGTGCTTTGCGTATCCACATAAACGAAAAGCAGGGAAATCATCAGAGACAGAAAGCAGGAGCACAGAAATGCATACTTCAGCTTTTTCCGGTTTGCAATGGAAAACACGGATAAGGTAATTCCCCGGTCAGTATTGCGGTTTCGCGCGCCCTTTTTCATAAACAATACCCGCCATTATAAACCGGCAATGCCCGCCGCCGGTTTAGTCTTTAGCAAAAAATCTTGGGATTCTGCGCAAGCCAACGTTGTCATTCATTGATAAAACAATTTTGCTATAACCGCGTTTCCGCAGTACAAGCAATATACCGAGAGCTTGGGATGCGTCGTTTTTATGACCGTCCGCTTACTCGCGCAAATATTTCTTTTTTTCTTGTGTCAGCTTTTTTTAATGTAATTATGATAACACAAATACGTATATTTTGTCATTACCCATTTTTTCGACATTGCATGCACGATCGATATGCATTATTGATTTCATATGCAGATAGATACTGCCGCTGAATCAGCCGGGAGGGGCTCCGTCCAGTGCCCTGTCATCCCGCGCCACCCGGCTTCGTATAAACGAAACGGCAGGAACGGAAAAGTCCCCCCATGACAACGCCGTCCGGGGGGGGATGGACGGCGTTGTCACCAAGGATGGTTGGGGGTATGTCAATCGCGATTCCGCGAAATGACCTTTGTCAGTTGGTAGGCTTGTATTCGCCGAAGGTAACCGTAACGGTCATCTCCTGCCCATTTCTCTGCAACGTTATTGTTGCCGTATCGCCGGCATTGTATGCATTGATTGCAGTGGAAAGCGCATCGTTGCTCGTAATTTCCTTGTCGTCAACCTTCAGTATCAGATCCTCGACCTGGATACCGGCCTTTTCCGCGGCCGCGCCCTCGACAAGCTGTGCAACCTGCACGCAGGCCGTGCCGCCGCTGCCGAAGGAGAACCCGAAGAAGCTGCTGTCGCCCCAGCCGTTCTGGCCGGACTGCAATGTAACATTTTGCGTGTATACGCCAAGGTAAGCGCGGCCGCTCACGTATCCTTTGTCCATAAGATCGCTGATAATCTGCTTAACGTCGTTGACGGGGATGGCAAAGCCGAGTCCTTCGCTGTTGCTGCTGCTGGCCTTCGCGTTCACGATTCCGATCAGGCAGCCGCTGCTGTTGAAAAGTCCGCCGCCGGAGTTACCTGGGCTAATAGCCGCGTCGGTCTGGATAAGCGTCATGTTGGTATTCTCAATTGTAACGTCCCGGCCAAGCGCGCTGATGATGCCGCTTGTCGCCGTGCCGCGCAGTTCGCCGAGCGGGTTGCCGATCGCTACCGCATCCTCTCCGACGGTAAGCATGTCGCTGTCGCCAAGCGTAACGGGAGTCAGCCCGCTTGCGTCAATTTTGATGACGGCAAGATCGTTTCTGGCGTCGCTGCCGACGATCTTTGCTTCATGCTCCGTGTCGTCGTTGAGCACAACCTTGATCGTATCCGCACCGTCCACAACATGCTTACAGGTAACGATATAGCCGTCGCTCGTAAGCACGATGCCGCTGCCGCTGCCTTCCTGCACCTGCGAGCCAAAGTAGCTTGTATAGGTATAGGTCGTGTCAATGCCGACAACGGCCGGAGCGCACAGCTCGATAATCTGCGCTTTGGAATACAGACCGGCGGTTACGCCCTGCAAAGCGGATTCCGCGGCAGGGGTGGTCACGGTCGGCATTGCGACGCTGCTGCCGGATTCGGCGGGCTGCACGGAGGCGGCAGCTGCCGGCGGCATGGAAGCAGAAGGCATTGCTGCCAGGCTCTGGTCCACATACCGCTTAGCAAAAACGCTGCCAAGCACGCCGCCAAGCAGCGCCGTAACGAGCATGCAGATAATAAGGGTGGAAACGCGGACGCCGCGCGCCTTTTTATTCTTTGCCGCACCGGCATATCCGTTCGATTGTGTTTGATACCGCTGATACCAATCGTTGTTTTGTTCCATAGTGGTCATCCTTTCAATATCCAGTATTGAGCACATATTAAATATAATGGAAGAGTATGAAATAGCAATAGCCAATATTTGATAAAACTGTGTTTAATTTCGTCACGATTATGGCAGACGCTCCCGCTAAAAACTACCATGCCGAACCAGACGGAAAACGGTCATACTAGCGAAGTACCGAAAGGCGGGTAAATCGCATAGGATGGTATGAAAGTCGACCGGTAAAATGCGACGGCGGGGGATGGAGAAGCATGACCACATACGTCATCGATACAAAAAAATACGATATCGATTTGGACCGGCTGCTGTCGCGCAGGCTGCAACAGAGCGGGTGCAACTGCACCATTATGCGCGGGGTTGACAACGTCTGCGTCACGGTCGAGGATGATTCTGCAATCCGCAGGCTCTCGGAAGCGCTTTCCATGCTGCTTTGCCGCGACCTCAAGCACTTTGAACTGGCAAAATACGTGGATACGCTGCCGCTCACCCTGCCCGAAAAGCAGGCGGTGCTCAAAAGCGCAGTGCGGTGGACGCGCACGAACGAGCGCCTTGCGCAGGTCTGCCGGGAATTGCGCGCCTACCTGCTGGAGTCGGACACGCTGCATCTGGAGGGATACATGCTGTTTCGCATGGGCGCGTGCCTGTCCGCATGGCGGGAGGGCGTGCAGCGCGCCGTGGAAGAACGGCTGCTGACGCGGGAATATGCGGAACTGATGAGCGCGATGAGCGAATTCGTAGCCCTGAAACGGCCCGGCATCGGGGAGTTGGCCGTTTGCATCCACCCGGACGGAAGCTGCACGCTTACGGATGATTCCAACGCGCGCATCGAGTATGTCGATTGTTCGGACGACGGCATAGTAAGCCTGCTTGTCGGCATGGCGCCGGAGCGGTTGATCGTATACGATCTTTCCTGCGGGGCGGGAGAACCGCTTGCGAACGCGCTGAAACGCGTATTCGCCGGCCGCGTACGCGTCTACCGTTCCTAAGTGCTGCAAGCGGCGCAGCAAACGCCATTTTATATTGTAGAAATCCGCCAAAATATGCTAAGATAGGCATGTGAAAAAGGTTTCCGCTGCACAACTCCAGAATATCGTGTTTACGGCAATCGTTGCAATCGCGGCGATTGCGTTGTATTTGCTCGTCGGCCGCGGCGGCGCTTCACCAGCATGGTACACGCCCACGCCGGAGCCGGAAGCCGCAACGCCGGAACCCGCGTTATCGTTTGCACCCGTACCGGAGGATGTGTTTACCATGCGCATCGCCGATTCCGAAGTGTTCATGGCTGGCGCGCAGGATTCGGAGCAGAATACGTACAACCTGATTTGCGGCGACGCAAATACGGGCGCGGCAACGCTAAGCTACACGGTTGACGAGGACGGCAATGTAACGGCGTTTACACTGCGCTTTGTTTATCCGGACGAGCCAACCGAAAAATCGAAGGCAACCGCCGACGTCGTCTATGCCAAACTGTATCCGGTCTATATCACGCGCCAGAACGAGGCGGTGGAAGCCATGCTGCGCGAGCTTCTTTCGATTGTAGACGGCAACGACGTTTTCAGCGAACCGGTTCTGCTGCGTTGGTACACGGGCGCGGTTGCCGCGCGCGACTATAAGAAGTATTATTCGGAGACATACGAACGATGTGAGTTTCTGGCGTACCCCTCGCAGTGGGATTCGGAGCAGGTGGTAATCTGCTCCTTTATGGAAAAATAACTGCGCTTTATCGCATAATAGCCACTATGTCCGGCAAAGCGTTTCCCGTTATGGACAACCGGGCAGGCATGCTATATTGTGTACAGCAGAACGACCGGCAGGTTCTTTCCCCCGCGCTCGCGGCGATAAGAGGAAAGAATGGAAATGGAGCCATGCTATGAACAAGCCGTCCATCCTATACCTATGCGACTATCAGGCGCCGTACGGCGGCAACTTTATCGCGTCAATGGTAAAGCTCGACGCCGTGCTGCACGAAAAAGGCGCCGAAACAATCTACGCCTTCCCTGCCGGCGCGGCGGCACGCGGATGGTACGAGCAGATGACTGCGCGCGGATTTCACCTTTTTACGCTTGCGGAAGGCAATCTGTTCGCCAAAGCGCGGCAGCTGCTGCATGTGATCGACGATAACCACGTTACCATTCTGCATGTGCATTTCGGGTTGTTTCCGCTTGCGGAACTCGTCGCGCTGCTGCGGCCAAAGTGCAGGCTGCTGCTGCATTTTCACTCCGATTTCTCCGCCGGGCGAAAGCCTTCCGCAGCGCAAAGACTGCGCGACGCGCTTAAGCGCGCGCCGGAGGCGATGCTGGGCCGAAGGCTCACAAAGATTACGGTCAGCGAACGGTCCGCGCGCACGACGGACGATTGCGTACGAATTCACAATGCGCTTGTGCCGGAGCGGTTTGCTGCATCCACCTGGACGCGCGAGCAAACGCGCACGGCTTTCCGGGTACCGGATACCGCAACGATGATTCTTTCGTTTGGCTGGTCTCCGTATATTAAAGGAATTGACGTTGCCGTGCGAGCCGTCAAGCGCATAATCGACAGCGGACACCGGCACTTCGTTTTAGGCGTCATATGCGGCAGGGAGTATACGCAGGCGCGGCTATGCGCGTTTATACGCGAGCGAACGGACTGTACCGGCGACGAGCCGTGGTTATTGTTCCTGCCGCCGGAGGAGGACGTATTCCGGTATCACAAAGCGTCGGATATCATGCTGTCGGCAAGCCGCAGCGAGACGTTTTCCTATGCCCTGCTGGAAGCGATTGCAAGCGGTAAGCCCTGCGTGGCAAGCGATATCCCCGGCGTACGCTGGGCGGAGGCATTCGACACCGTACGCTTCTTCCCCACCGGGGACGATTCCGCGCTCAGCGATGCGCTGTTGGCGCTTGACAACGAACGAAACAGCGACGGCTTTACCGCGCGCCTGGACGATGCTTGTGCGCGCGCGAAACAGGACTTTGGAATCGACGAATGGATCGCCGGCATGTGCAGCGTGTATGGACTCGACTGATCAATTTTTCTGCTCCCGGCTGTTGTCATACGCTTGATAGCGTATCTCCCGGTCGGCGGGCGTGTTGGCGCCGCCTGCGCCGTGCAGCAGCAGATTGGGCCGCTTGATGCGCGCGCGTGCCTTCATACAAAAAACACCCCGCTGCCCGCAAGCCCGTTGTCCCGCAGCGAAAGCAGCACGCAGAGCATCGCAACAATCGTAAGCACGATAATGCTAATCAGAATTATGAGCGTTCGTCTTGCCATGGTCTTCCCGCCTTGCTAAGTAATATGCATAGCATGTCCGCCGTGCGCGCGCGGTATGCGGCGTCCGCACGTTTACGCGGGCAGCATACTTTTTATGCGATAGTGGGAATTAAGCCTTGTCCGCTGCCTTTTTTTGTGCTATGATAGTGTGTCGAATTAGGAGGTGCATTCATGTATAGCATGACGGGCTACGGCAAAGGTACGGCAGCCGTCGACGGACGGGAAATTACGGTCGAGCTGAAAAGCGTGAACCATCGTTTTCTGGACGTCGGCATGCGGCTCCCCCGGCATCTCACTTTTTTGGAGGACGTTTTCCGCACCGTTCTGTCCCAGCAGCTTTCCCGCGGACACGTCGACGTATTTGTCAATTACCGCAACACCAGAAGCGACGCGCGCACCGTCAGTGTGGACGTGCCGCTGCTCTTTGCCTACGTAGAAGCGGCGCATACCGCCAACCAGACGCTTGGCCTGCCGGACGATCTCGGCTTAACCGCCGCGCTTCGTCTGCCGGATGTTGCGCAGGTGCGCGAGGCCGATGAGGATACGGAAGCCGTCGTCTCGCTGACAAAAGAAGCTTTATTTGCCGCCATTGACGCTCTGCGCACAATGCGCAAGGCGGAAGGCGGCCGCCTTGCCGCCGACCTCACCGCGCGCTGCGCCACCATACTGGCGCTTACCGAAGAGGTTGCCTCCCGCGCGCCCGCAGTGGTAGAAGAATACCGCACAAAGCTCAACGACCGCATCGAAACGCTGCTAAACGGCATAGAGGTCGATCGTGCCCGGCTTGCTACGGAGGTCGCCCTCTTTGCAGACCGCGCCAGCATTGACGAGGAGATTGTCCGGCTTAAAAGCCACGTCGCCTCCATGGAGCAGCTGCTTGCCTCCGACGAACCCGTCGGGCGCAAGCTGGACTTTGTTGTGCAGGAGATGAACCGCGAGTTCAACACCATCGGCAGCAAGTGCAACGACGCTGCGCTTACCAGCCGCGTGCTGCTAGGCAAAGCGGAGATCGAGAAGATCCGCGAACAGATTCAGAACATCGAGTAACGGGAGGCGTACGCATGCATTTTCGTCTGGTCAACATCGGTTTTGGAAACATTGTGTCCGCCGACCGGCTCATCTCCATCGTAAGTCCGGAATCCGCGCCTATCAAGCGCATCGTGCAGGAAGCGCGCGAAACCGGACATTTAATCGACGCAACCTGCGGCAGGCGGACGCGCGCGGTCGTTATCATGGACAGCGACCATGTGATTTTGTCCGCCATCCAGCCGGAAACCATCGCAAACCGTTTGGACGCGCGCAGCGATCCGGACGCAGAATAACCCCATGTTGGAGGTGCAAGTATGAAACAAACGCGCAACGGCCTTTTGCTTGTCGTGTCCGGCCCCGCCGGCGTCGGCAAGGGTACCGTGGACAGCGCGCTGATTTCCCGGAACAGCAGCATGCGCATGTCGGTATCGGCCACCACCCGTGCGCCGCGCCCCGGCGAAATTGACGGCGTACATTACTTCTTTAAAACGGAAGAAGAATTCTCCCGCATGATTGCGGAGAATGCGTTTCTGGAGTACATGCACGTATTCAACACCAACTACTATGGCACGCCCAGAAGCTACGTTGAGGAGGAGCTTGCCTCCGGCCACGACGTCATTCTGGAAATTGACGTGCAGGGGGGCATGAAGGTAAAGGAAGCCTATCCGGAAGCCGTGCTGATTTTTATCGCGCCGCCGGATATGAGCACGCTCCAGTCCCGCCTGATCGGGCGCGGTACCGAAACGCCGGAGGCCATTGACAAGCGCTTCCGCACGGCGTATGCGGAACTCGCCTCGGCGCAAGAATATGATTATATCGTTGTCAACGACGTAATCGACATTGCGGTTTCCCGCATCGAGAGCATCATTGCCGCGGAAACCTGCCGTGCCAAGCGCAACAACGAATTTTTAACGAAGCTAAGAGGAGGAACGAACCTACTATGATGAATTTACCGCTCAATGAGTTGATTGAAAAGGCCGGCTGCCGCTATATGCTGGTAACCGCCGTTGCGCAAAGGGCGCGCCAATTGCAGAACGATCCGGATCATCTGGGCGACCGCAAGCCCGTCTCCGTCGCGGTGGACGAGCTATACCACGACGAGCTCTCCGTGGAGCCGCCAAAGGAGTATTACCAGGACTGAAGTCCTGCCCGTACGAGCTAAGGATTCATGACACCGCCACAGCCCGCTTGCGGGCTCGCGTCGGTTTTGGGAGGAGGTGACGCAGCCGTGTTTTGCGAAGTTATCATCGATATCGCGCATGCCAATGTGGACAGGCTGTTCACCTATCATGTGCCGGAGGATATGCACGTAGAGCCGGGGCAGCATGTACTCGTTCCCTTTGGCGGCGGCAACGCCCCGAAGGAAGGCTTTGTCATCTCCGTTCTCGAAACCTACAGCGGTGCGTACGCCGCAAAGGATGTTCACCGCGTGATCGAGCCGTATACCGTGCTCCTTCCGGATCAGCTGGCGCTGGCGCAATGGATAAAAACCAGCTATAACTGTTTGCTCGTCGACGCGCTTCGCCTGATGATTCCCTCCCAGCTGCGCGGCGGGCATGTTCGCGAAAAAATCGAGCGAACGGTATGCCTTGCCGAAGAAGGAAACGGGGAGGAAATGCTGCGTTCGCTCCTCGATAAAAGCGGCAAGCCGCGCGCGCCGAAGCAGTATGAAATTCTTTCGCTGCTTATGAAAAGCAGCGCGCCCATGCGCGTACCCGACCTGCTTGCATACGTGCCAAACGGCGGGCAGGCGCTCTCCGCGCTCATCAAACGCGGCTACGTCGTAGAGGACGGACAGGTTACGTTTCGACGGCCCAACGCGCTCACCGTCGGCCTTGACAAGACGATTTCCCTTTCCGCCGCACAGGCGTCCGCCGTACAGGCCGTTTCCGCCGCCATGACGGGCAGTCAGGGTACTTTCCTGCTGCACGGCGTAACCGGCAGCGGCAAAACCGAGGTGTACATGCACTGCATCGAGCATTGCCTGCAAAGCGGCAAGCACGCGATCATGCTCGTGCCGGAAATTGCGCTGACGCCCCAGACGGTTGGGTTGTTCAAGGCGCGCTTTGGCGACAGCATCGCGGTGCTGCACAGCCGGCTTTCCGTCGGGGAGCGCTTCGACGAGTGGCGCCGCATCCGCCTTTCGCAGGCAAGCGTCGTCGTCGGCGCACGCAGCGCCGTCATGGCGCCAATGCAGCAGATCGGGCTTATCATCATCGACGAGGAACATGAGCTAAGCTATCAAAGCGAAACCACGCCCCGCTATCACGCGCTCGACGTTGCAGCATACCGCGCGCAGTTGTCGAACGCTACCTTGCTTCTCGGCAGTGCAACGCCATCGCTGCTTACGTACTTCCGCGCGGAATCCGGCCGCTATACGCTGCTTACGCTGCCGGATCGCGTCATGCACCGGCCGATGCCCGCCGTTGAAATCGTCGACATGCGGGAGGAGTTTCTCTCAGGCAACAATACGATTTTTTCCGGCAGGCTTACGCAGCTGCTTGGCGCGTGCATTGCCGAGGGCAAGCAGGCCATGCTGTTCATCAACCGGCGCGGATACTCGACATTCGTTTCCTGCCGCGCGTGCGGCTATGTCGTGCAGTGCGAAAACTGCGATATCTCCATGACCTACCACAAGTCGGAGAACCAGCTGCGCTGCCACTTCTGCGGCGCAAGCAAGCCCCTGCCGCATACCTGCCCGAACTGTGGCAAGCCTTTTATTAAATATTTCGGCGTCGGCACCGAACAGGTGGAAGAGCGGCTTTCCGAACTGTTCCCCGCTGTGAAGACGCTGCGCATGGACGCCGACACAATGCGAAGGAAGGACGCCCTGCTTTCCCTGTACCGCGCGTTCAACGGCGGCGAAGCGCAGATTCTCATCGGTACGCAGATGATTGCCAAAGGGCATGACTTTCCGAACGTTACGCTCGTTGGCGTTATTGCAGCGGACGCATCGCTGTGCATACCGGATTACCGCAGTACGGAGCGCACGTTCCAGCTGCTTACGCAGGTAGCCGGCCGGGCCGGGCGCGATGAAAGTCCGGGGCGCGTTGTCATCCAGACCTACTCGCCGGGGCATCCGGCCATCCAGTATGCCAAAGCGCACGATTACAAGCGTTTCTTCACCTATGAAATCAACGAGCGCAAGAAGGCGCTGTTCCCGCCGTTTTCCCTTTTTGTCCGCATCCTTTTCACCGGGTTGGATGAAGATGCGCTTGCAAAGGCCGGCGGCGATTACGCTGAAAAGCTCGATGAAACGCTGCATGGCGCGCTGGGCGAGCATTACAAGGGCACCGTGCTGCTGTTTTGCGCGTCGCCCGCCCCCATCCGCCGCAAGCAGGGTAACTACCGCTTTCAGGTGCTCATCAAACTGCTGCGCTCCCGCTACACACCGGAGACCATCCGTCTGCTGTACGACTTTGCGGCCGAGCACCGGAACGATCTGTTCGCAATGGTGGAAGTCAACCCGCAGGATATGCTATAATTCAATGCTATGATGGATAAGACGATTCACAGAAAAACAAACTGGCGGCGCATCGGCGGCCTTCTGCGCCGGCAAGCGAGGCATCTTGCGGGCGGAGCGCTCAGCACCGCGCTCGCCGTTGCCCTTTCCTATACCGCGCCGCTCGTCGTCAGCTTTACGCTCGATTACGTCGTGCAGGGTCTTCCCGCCAAACTGCCGGGCTTTCTCTCCGACTGGCTTTTTGCGCGCGGCGGGCGCGGTTTCCTCGTACAGAACCTTTTCGTCTGCGGCGCGGCGCTTGTGCTCCTCACCGCCGGGAACGGCTTGTTCGCCTTTTTGCGGAGGCGTGAGGTCGCGTTCGTTGCGGAGGGCGTCGCCTGCGAGCTGCGGGACACGCTGTACCGGCATTTATCCGCCGTGCCCTGCGATTACCACAAGCACGCCAATACGGGCGACCTCGTGCAGCGGTGCACCTCCGACGTCGATACCGTGCGGCGTTTCATCAGCCAGCAGTTCATGGAAATCGTGCGTACGTTCTTCATGGTCGTAATTGCCGCCGCCGTCATGTTTTCCATAAACGCGCGCATGGCGCTGTTCTCCATGCTGCTCATGCCGGTCCTTGCGGCAAGCTCCTTCCTGTATTTCAACCTTGTGCGCAAATACTTCACCGCGTCCGACATTGCCGAAGGCAAAATCTCCACTACCTTGCAGGAGAACCTGACCGGCATGCGCGTCGTTCGCGCTTTTGGGCAGCAAAAGGCGGAATACGAGCGTTTTCAGGCTGTCAACGCGGACTTTCGCGACAAGACCGCCAAGCTTTGCAGCCTTCTTGGCTGGTACTGGGGCATGAGCGACGCGGCGGGATATCTGCAAATTGCGCTGACGCTCTGCGTTGGCGTTCTTGCCGTCGTACGCGGTTCGCTGACACTCGGCAATCTGACCCTGTTCGTCACATATACCTCCATGCTGACGTGGCCGGTACGGCAGCTTGGGCGAATCCTTGCCGATATGGGAAAGGCCGCCGTTTCGCTGGGAAGGCTCGATGAAATCTTGTCCGCGCCGGTGGAGACGGAGCCAGGAAAGGCGGAGACGCCCGATCTGCATGGCGATATCGTCTTCGACAACGTGTGCTTTGGCTACGACCGGTACGACGACGTGCTGCGGAATATTTCCTTTTGCGCAAAGCCCGGCCAGACCATCGGAATCCTCGGTTCGACCGGCTCCGGCAAAACGAGCCTTGTGCAGCTTTTGCAGCGGCTTTACACCGTCACGCGCGGCGCAATCACCATCTCCGGCGTAAACGTCAACGACATTGCGCACGGGCACCTTCGGCGCAATATCGGCATTGTTTTGCAGGAGCCCTTCCTGTACGCGCGCTCCGTCATGGACAACATCCGCATCGTCGCGCCGGACGCCCCCGATGAAGCCGTGTACGACGCGGCGCGCACCGCCAGCGTCCATGACGTAATCCTCTCCTTTGAGCATGGCTACGACACCATCGTCGGCGAACGCGGCGTAACGCTCTCCGGCGGGCAGCAGCAGCGCGTCGCGATTGCGCGCACGCTCATGCAGCACGCGCCGATACTCATCTTTGACGATTCTACAAGCGCCGTCGACGCGGAAACCGACGCGGCCATACGGCAGTCGCTTGCCGCGCTGCATCACGACGGCATTACCTTCCTGATTTCGCATCGCATTACGACACTGCGCCGCGCCGACCTTATCATCGTTCTGGAAGACGGTGAAATCGTGCAGCGCGGCACGCATGAATCCCTGCTTTCCGAGGACGGGCTGTACCGGCGGATTGCCAGCATCCAGGATGCAATTACGCAGGGAGGTGCAAGCGCATGAACACAATCTACGAGCAGGACTATACCGCAAAGAAGATCGACTTTTCGATCTGGAAACGGCTGTATGGCTACACGCTTCAAAACCGCAGGCTGGTTTGCGGCGTGTTGCTCGCGCTCGTCGTCGTTGCCGCGGTGGATACGCTCTATCCGCTGTTTTCCGCATATGCCATCGACCATTTTGTAACGCCGCGCGATACGAACGGGCTTTTGCCGTTTGCGTTCGTGTACGGCGGCACCTGCCTGCTACAGGGCCTTTGCACAGTGCTGTTTATCAATCTTTCCGGCCGGTTGGAAATGCGCATGTCGTACGACATCCGTAACGACGCGTTTCTTAAACTCCAGAATCTTTCGTTTTCCTATTATGACCGCACGCCCGTGGGCTATATTATGGCGCGCATGGTCTCCGACGTTGCAAGGCTGTCCGAGCTTGTTGCCTGGAGCCTTGTCGACGTGCTGTGGGCGGCCGGTTATATCGCAGGTTCCATCGTTTCCATGTTCCTGCTTTCGCCAAAGCTTGCGGCAATCGTACTATCCGTTGTACCGCCGCTTGCACTCATCAGCGTCTTTTTACAAAAGCGTGTGCTGCATTACCAGCGGAAGGTGCGCAAGCAGAACT
>CAYPLG010000019.1:0-13627 GCA_964411535.1 uncultured Oscillospiraceae bacterium | reverse complement strand
CAGCCCAACGCCGGCTGGCTGGAGATTCACAGCTTCCGCATCGAAGACTACACCACCCGGCCGGTCAGGCTTGAAAACTCCCTCGCCGTCGCGCCGGACACACCGGGAACCGGCGTGAGTTTCGATCAGGACCAACTCAAAGATCACCGGCGCGTTTAACGAAGGCATTATGGGCGCGGTAACAACAAAAACGCTGGTGCGTGAGGACGCCAATTGTGCGGAGTTTAACAAGCTGACCTCCCATATGCGGCAGGTTTCCATCCGCAGCGCGCTGGTGTCCGCCTGCTTCTTTCCCATTATTATGACGCTCGGTGCGGTCGGCACCGCACTCGCCCTCTCGCTCGGCAGCGAAAGCGTCTTGCAGGGCAGCGCCGCATTCGTCGGCGCAATCACCGCCGGTACGCTCATCGCGTTTATCTCGTATTCCATGCAGCTGTTCGACCCCATCCAGCAGCTTGCGGGCATCGTTGCGGAGCTGCTCGGCGCGCAGGCCTCCGCCGAACGCGTCATTACGCTCCTCGATACGGAACCAACCGTCGTCGACCGGCCAGACGTCATAGCGCGCGACGGCGACATCCTGCATCCCAAGCGGCAGAACTGGACGCCCATCGCGGGCCACGTTACCTTCGAGTATGTTTCTTTCTCCTACAGCGAGGGCGAAACGGTGCTAAAGGATTTCTCGCTTGACGTCCCTGCGGGCACGACCGTTGCGCTTGTCGGGGAGACCGGCGCGGGCAAGAGCACGATTGTGAACCTGATTTGCCGCTTCTACGAGCCGACGTCGGGCCGTATTTTGATCGACGGCGTGGATTACCGCGAGCGTTCGCAGCTGTCCCTGCAAAGCAATCTCGGCTATGTTCTGCAAACGCCGCACCTGTTTTCCGGGACGATCGCGGACAATATCCGCTTCGGCGTGCCGGACGCCTCCATGGAAAGCGTCCGCGAGGCAGCGCGCCTTGTACACGCGGACGACTTCATCCTCCGGCAGGCTAACGGATATAACACCGAGGTCGGCGAGGGCGGCGTACTGCTTTCCACCGGGCAAAAGCAGCTGATTTCGTTTGCCCGCGTGGTATTAAAGAATCCGCAGCTCTTCGTTCTCGATGAAGCGACAAGCTCCATTGACACCGAAACGGAGCAGGCTATCCAATCCGCAATTACGCATGTGCTTGCCGGGCGCACAAGCTTCATTGTCGCGCACCGGCTCTCTACCATCCGCAGCGCGGATATCATCCTCGTTATTCGCGACGGGCGCATTACGGAATCCGGCACGCATGCCGAGCTTATGCGCCTGGGCGGTTACTATTCCGACCTGTACACGCATCAATTCGCCGAGCAGGCCACGATTTCGTCCCTACATGGGCAGTAAGGAGAATCATCCATGATTGCCGGATATTCCTGGTGGACGCTATTGATCATTGCGCCGCTCGTCTTCTTAGGCGGCCTACTTGACGCCATTGCGGGCGGCGGCGGGCTCATTGCCCTGCCTTCCTACCTCATCGCAGGCTTTACCCCGTACCACGCCATTGCAACCAACAAGCTTGCAAGCTGTATCGGCACCTCCGTATCCGCCGGACGCATGATCAAAAACCGGTGTGTGGACTGGCCGCTTGCAATTCCCTCCGCCCTGCTGGCCGTCCTTGGCGCATCGGCGGGCGCAAAGCTGATTCTTTCCATCGACGAACGCGTTGTGCGCTATATGCTTTTGATCGTCCTCCCCATTGTTGCCGTTGTTGTGCTTCGGCAGCGTGCGCTGGGCGAGGATTTAACCGAAACCGTCAGCCGGAAAAAGCAGTTTTTGATCGTATGTCTCTTCGCGTTCATCGTCGGCATCTATGACGGCTTTTACGGCCCCGGCACCGGTACGTTTATGCTGCTGGGCTTTACGCAGCTTGCAAAAATGCCGTTAAAGATCGCCTCCGGCAACGTCCGCATTGCGAATCTGGCCAGCAATCTGGGCAGTCTGATCGTGTTTTTGATCAATGGGCAGGCGGTCGTTTCCATCGGTCTCATCGCAGCGATTTTCAGCATCACCGGGCACTATATCGGGGCAGGCATGCTGCTCAAAAACGGCACAAAAATCGTACGGCCGTCGATCATCGGCGTGCTTATCCTCCTGTTTTGTCGCGTAATCTACGACTTGGTTACCGGCGCATAGAATTATTGGCAGCAAAAAGGGCGGCACATGCCGCCCTTTTGTTCGGAATACGGTCACATATATCGAATTTCCAGCGAACCAAACGACACATCCCCGCGCAAATCTACGGAGTAAGGCGCGTCCGCATCCGCGCTGCCTTTCATTTGGATGGAGCCGAACGCCTTGTCGGAATTCGTGTGCACCTGCACCGTGCGGGGCAGCCAAATTTCCAGCGAACCGAAGGAAACATCCACATCCAGGATTGCGCCCGCGCGAACGGACTGTATCGCCGTCAGGTCGAGGGTATATTTGCCGAAGGAAACGTCCAGATCCGCACCTGTGAACTCCTCCGCCGTCACCTTGCGCGTCTCCTCCGAAAATGCGCTGTCGTAGTCGATGTAACCCGCGTTATCGCTAAACTCCGACTTGGCGCGGTCGCCGACATGCTGGCTCCATTTCCCGTGACGGTTCGGATAGAACTTGTCCAAGAGAATGGTCAACCCCAACAGGATTACAAGCACCGGCCAAACAATACCCCAGGACAACGAATACGTAATCGCACCCAGGTTGAAAAGCAGGTAGTACAGGCCCAGCGCGCCAAGGCCAAGGCCAAAGGGCGAATAACTCTTCAAAAACCAGGATACGCCGACGCCGATAAGCACCGCAGGCCAGATCACGCCAAGCAGCGTCATGCCGCTTCCAAACGGAAGCACGCCCGTTCTTGTAAACAAAAACGCAAGACCGACTAAAATGATGGCAAGCGCAAACCATACGCCTTCCTTTTTATTATCGCCGCTGTAAGAAACGGTGAACCCCTTGCCGGCGTCCGCGCCGCCCTTGCTGCGATCCTTCGCGTCAACAACGACGACATGCGGCTCGATCGGCTTTGCGCCGAGCAGTTCGTCCGTCGTAACCCCCAGCACGTCCGCAAGCTGCGGTAAAAGCGATATATCCGGGCAGGAAACGTCGTTTTCCCATTTGCTCACGGCCTGGCTGCTTACGCCAAGCTTCTCCGCCAGCTGTTCCTGTGTCATGGCCTTATTCTTCCGCAGCGCCATAATTCGCTTACCCATCGATTGATTCTCCATTTGTATACCCTCTCTCTTTTTCTGATGGCTTCATTATGACACATAGAGAAAATCTTGGCTATAACCCGTTTGTCTAGTTTTTCGCAAATCGTCAACCACGGGTTGTTTTTCACCCAACCATTGTTTTTGCGCCCGATTGTCGTCCTCAACCATCGGTTGACTTTACATCTTGCAGCGCTTCGGGTAAAATGTATTGCATACTAGGAGGCTACACAACATGGCATTACGAACGATACGCACCGATAACGATCCCTGCCTAAGCAAACAATGCAGGCCGGTAGAAAAATTTGACGCTCGCCTTGGCGAATTGCTTGACGACATGTTCGACACGATGTATAAAGCGGAAGGCGTCGGCCTTGCCGCGCCGCAGGTCGGCGTGCTCCGGCGCGCCGTTGTCATCGACACAGGCGACGCCCCGATGGAGCTCGTCAACCCGGAGATACTTGACGCAACCGGATGCTACGGTGATATGGAAGGCTGTCTTTCCTTCCCCGGTAAATCCGGCTACGTCGAGCGCGCGGAGCATGTGCGCGTTCGTGGCTTCGATCGGCATGGCGAAGTGCACGAATACGAAACGGACATGCTCGCGGCCCGTGCCGTACAGCACGAGCTTGATCATCTGGACGGCCTTACCTATTTACGACTTGTCACCGATCCGCCCGAAGGCTTCGGGGCGGATGAGGAGGAGGACTGAATGCGCATCGCGTTCCTCGGTACGCCGGAATTTGCCGTTCCTTCATTAGAGATGCTCTACACCCGCGGCGACACGCTGCATGTGTTTACGCAGCCGGACCGGCCCGTCGGCAGGCACAATACGCCTACCCCGCCGCCCGTAAAGTCGTTTGCTGCCGCTCATGCCATCCCCGTATCGCAATTTGACCGCATCAAAAGTGCGGAGGGCGTCGCCGCGTTAACCGCCTTTACGCCCGACCTTATGGTGACAGCCGCGTTTGGGCAGCTGCTTTCGGCGGAGAATCTTGCCGTACCGAAGTATGGCTGCATCAACGTGCACGGCTCGCTTTTGCCGAAATATCGCGGCGCGGCGCCTATTCAGTGGGCGGTCATCAACGGGGAGAAAATTACCGGCATTACGACGATGTTTACCGATATCGGCATGGACACCGGGGATATTCTTCTTACCGACACAACTGACATTTTACCCGACGAAACCGCCGGGGAGTTATACGACCGGCTGGCCGTCCTTGGCGCAGGTACGCTGCTGCGCACGCTTTCCGCCCTGGAAGCAGGTACGCTAACCCGAACGCCACAGGACGCGTCACAGGCCACGAAATGCGTCATGCTAAAAAAGGAACACGGCAAGCTTACCTTTACCGAAAACGCGCAGCAGGTGCATAACCGCGTGCGCGGCACCAATCCCTGGCCCGGCGCGTACGCCCTTCTGGACGGTGAGGCGTTAAAAATCTGGCAAACGCGCATGTGCGACGCATCCTCTTTTTCCGACACGCCGGGCATGTGCTTGGCCAATGCGGACGGCGAGCTGCTCGTGCAATGCGCAGACAAACCCGTCCAGATCCTGCAATTGCAGCTTCCGGGTGGAAAAAAACTGGATAGCCAAACGTTTCTGCGCGGGCACTCGCTCGCCGGGAAAGCGCTTACATGAACGCGCGATACGTCTGTTGGCAGGCGCTTGCCGATATCGTCGACCGCGGCGCGTATGCAAACCTGCGGCTAAAGGCCATACCCGATACGTTCAGCGAACGCGACAGACGCTGGATTGTTGCGCTTGCCTATACGACGCTTGATCATCTGTTGTATATCGACTATATCCTTTCCCACTATGCCAAACGCGGCGCAAAACCGCCCGTCCGGAACATTCTTCGGATTGGAATTTGCGAGCTGCTCTTTTTCGGCACGCCTGCGCACGCCGCCATCTCCGAAGCCGTCGCACTGACCCGTTCGACCGGCAACGCGTATGCCGCTGGGTTCGTCAACGCCGTATTGCGCAGTGTCGAGCGCGCGCGAACGCACCTGCCCGCCCTGCCGGATGCGCCGGTGGAGCGGCTATCCATACAGTATAGCTACCCGCTCTGGCTTGTTCGGGAATGGTACGAAAGCTACGGGGCGGAGTTTACGGAAGCCATGCTTTCTGCAAGCTTTGCGCTGATGGAGGTCCGCGCGCAGTATCCGCAGACCACCGAAGCGCTTCTCTCCGAGTTGCCTGTCCCCGCCGCGCAAGGCAAATACGATTGTAACGCGCTCAAGCTTTCGCAGGGGCTGGACGTATCCGCCCTGTCTGCGTTTGCGGAAGGACGCATGACCGTGCAAAGCGAAAGCGCGATGCTCGCCTGCCGCGCGCTCGGCGACTGCCGCGGCAAGCGCGTCCTGGACGCATGCGCCGCCCCCGGCGGAAAGACCGCCTATATCGCCTCCCTTTGTGAAAACGACGTAAAACTAACCTGCATGGAGCTGCACGCGCACCGCAAAGCGCTGCTCGACAGCACGCTTGCGCGGCTTTGCGTAGCCGCAGAAACGCTTCTGCACGACGCATCCGAGCCGATTCACGCCTATTTTCAGGCATTCGACGCCGTGCTGCTGGACGCGCCCTGCTCCGGGCTGGGCCTTACCGGCGACAAGCCGGATCTACGCTACAGCAAGACGGACACGGACATCGTTGCGCTCTCCGCGCTCCAGCAATCGCTACTTGCCGTCTGCGCGGAATATGTTGCAAAAGGCGGCGTGCTTGTCTATGCAACCTGCACGATCAGCCGCCGCGAAAATGAGGAAACCGTCATGCGTTTTCTCGCTGAACATGATAATTATCGTCTGGACACGCTTCCAATATGTATTGCAAACAACGGCATGTTGCAGTTGTTTCCGCATGTGCACGGAACCGATGGATTCTTTATCGCGAGGATGATACGATGCAATTGACCAGCCTTACCAAAGCGGAGCTTTCCACGCTGCTTTCCGATTGGGGCGAACCGTCGTTCCGCGCAAAACAGGTATATGCATGGCTGATGAAGGGCGCCCGCCCGCAGCAGATGGCAAACCTTCCAAAGGGTTTGCGCGACAGGCTCGACACGCTTCCCTACGGCGGCGTTGCAATCGACAAGGAACTTGTCTCCGCAAAAGACGGCACGAAAAAGTATCTCTTCCGTTTGGACGATGAAAACCTTGTGGAAGGGGTCCTGATGCGGTATCATTATGGAAACACGGCTTGCATCAGTACGCAGGTCGGCTGCAATATGGGCTGCAAGTTCTGCGCGTCCACGCTCGAAGGCTGCGTGCGCAACCTGACCGCCGGGGAAATGTGCGGCGAGATCCTTGCAATTGAACGCGACGAGCCGCACGAGGAAGGCCACCGCGCCGTCACCAACATCGTGCTGATGGGCAGCGGGGAGCCGCTGGACAACTACGGCAACGTCGTGCAGTTCCTCTCGGTTGCGACCGCGCCGGACGGACTTGGCGTCAGTCCGCGCAACATATCGCTTTCCACCTGCGGCATCGTGCCGAGGATGGAAACCTTTGCCGGCGACGCGCCGCATGTGACGCTCTCCGTTTCGCTCCATGCGCACAACGATGCGATGCGCAGCCAGATTATGCCGGTTAACCGAAAGTATCCGATCCAGGACGTGCTTGCCGCAGCGGACGCGTATGCCGAAAAAACCGGACGCCGCGTCATATACGAATACGCGCTTATCGACGGCGTAAACGCCTCCATGGAGGATGCGGACGCGCTTTCGAAGCTGCTGCGCGGCAAGCTGTGCCATGTGAATCTGATTCCGCTCAACCCGGTCAAGGAGCGCGGCCTTTGCGGCGTTTCCCGTACGGACGCGCAAGCCTTTTGCGACAGACTCTGTGAAAGACACATCTCTGCGACCGTGCGCCGCGAGATGGGAACGGACATCGACGGCGCCTGCGGGCAATTGCGAAGAAGGGTGATCCATGAAGTACGCGAGTAAAACCATTACCGGTCGGCGCAAGGACAACGAGGATAACCTCCTTATCCCGCTGCGGGAAACAACCTGTCCGCTCGTTGCCGTTTCCGACGGCATGGGCGGGCACGCGGCAGGCGCTGTCGCAAGCCAGCTTGCCGTGCAAACGCTGTTTGAAGAGCTTTCCGAGCTGCACGACGCCGACCCGCTTGCCGCGCTTGCGCGCGCTATCCAGTATGTCAATCTCACCGTGTACCGCGCCGCTGCGGACGACCGCTCGCTCGCCGGTATGGGCGCGACGCTCGTTTGCGCGCTTTTGACCGATCGGCGCTTTATCGCGGGTAACGTTGGGGACAGCCGGTTATACCATTTCTGTCAAAACACGCTGACGCAGATTACCAAGGACCATTCCTATGTGCAAATGCTTTGCGATTCCGGCGCAATTTCATCATCCGAGATGCGTACGCACCCGCAGCGGAATCTGATTACGCGCGCAATCGGCGTCGGTCTGTCCGTAGAAACGGACATCTTCGATTGCGAATGGCGGCAGGGCGAAATACTTTTGCTTTGCTCTGACGGGTTGACCGGTGTCGTAACGGACGAAGAAATCCAGGCCATTCTCACCCAAAACAGTGCTCTGCAAGACAAATGCGATACGCTTGTGCAGACCGCCTATGACCAGGGGAGCAGCGATAATATCACCGTCGTACTCGCCGTAAACGAGGGGGGTGACTGCGCTTGATCGTCCCCGGCTCCATTATTGGACACCGGTATCGGATCGTCGAAACCATCGGCGCGGGCGGCATGGCCAACGTATACCTTGCCATCAATCTGACAAGCCGCCGCCAGGTCGCCATCAAGGTGCTCAAAGAAGAATTTATTAACGATGCAGAGTTCCTCCGCCGTTTTGAACGCGAAGCGAAAGCCGTGCTGCACCTTTCCCACGACAATATTGTGCGCGCATACGGCGTCGGCGAGGCAGAGGGGCTGCCATACATTGTCCTCGAATATATTGAAGGGCAGACGCTAAAACAAATTGTCAGCGAGAACGGTCCCATGCCGTCGCGCCTTGCGGTTTCCATGGGACTGCAAATACTTGACGCGCTCGCGGCGGCGCACAGCGCCGGTATTATTCACCGGGACGTAAAGCCGCAAAACGTGATCGTTACGCCGGAAGGCCGCTGCATGCTGACCGACTTCGGCATCGCGCGCGACGCGGAATCCTCCACGATTACGTTTGCGGGCTCCACCATACTCGGCTCCGTACACTATCTTTCCCCGGAGCAGGCGCAGGGCAAGCCCGTTTCGCAGGCAAGCGATCTGTATTCCGTTGGAATACTGCTCTACGAGCTGCTGACAGGACAGGTGCCCTTCACGGGTGACAACTCCGTTGCGATCGCGCTTATGCACATCAATGACGATCCGGTTCCGCCCATACAATTGAATCCCAGAATTCCGCCCGCGCTCAACGACGTTATTATGCGCGCGTTAAAGAAGAATCTTTCCGAACGCTATGTCACCGCACGGGAAATGGCAAAGCAGCTCAAGCGCACGCTCACGGAACCGGATGGCAGCTTCGCCAAGGTTTATATGCCGGAGCAGCCCGCAGCGTCGACAGTCTCCGCCCCACGAAAGCGCAAGCGCAAGAAGCGTTTTCATGCAACGCTGAAAATCGGCGTCTCCGTAGCGGCGATACTGGCCGGTATTATTACGCTTTTTATCATACTGCGCGGCGTTTACAGCGGGGAGCAAACCAGCATGGAAGTTGTGCCTGTGCTGACGGAGCGTACGCTTGCGGAAGCCATGCAGAAGGCGGACACGTTCGGCTTTACGCTGGAGGTGCGCGAGTACGAAAACAGCGACAGCATTCCCTATGGCAACATTATGCTGCAATCCCCGGAATCCGGTGCGAAAGCCAAGCTCGGTTCCGTTATCTACGTTACCATCAGCGCCGGTACCGGCATCATCTCCATGCCGGACTTGCGCGGCATGACGCCGGATGAGGCAACGTCCGCGCTGGAAGCCGCGGGCCTCCACGCCGGCACCACGCAGTACCGCGTTTCCGACACGGCTATCGGTTATGTTTGCGGGCAGTCCATACTTGCGGGCAGCGAGGTTTTACCCGGCTCCTATGTGGATATCTGGATTAGCGCTACCTCCTCCTCCACGCTGGAAATGCCGACGCTGACCGGCGAAGTGCAAAACCTAGCGCTACGCCTTCTTGGCGAAGCCGGGTTTTCCAATGTATATGTCCGCTATGATTATGCGTCAAATGAAGAAGTCGGCCTGGTCGTTGAGCAGCAACCGCTTGCCAAGGAAAATGTCGTTGTCAGCGCGCCGGTGTATCTTACCGTCAGCGGAACACATGACCAGCCATATGCTGCGGACGTCGCCTTCAACCTTGATATTCACGAAAATGACACCATGGTCATGGTCACCATGCAGCAAGACTACGACGGCTTTGATTATAACTGCATACTATATGAAAAATCGCTGCCAAAGGGCGAGAAAATCCCCGTGTCCTTTACCGCCTATGCCGCTTCGGAGGGACCATATACGTTTTTCCTGTACAGCAACGGCGTAGAACAGGCAGTACGCGAGATCACGTTTATCAAGAGGGAGCCGTGATGGAAACAGGGCGTATTGTCAAGGGCGTCGGCGGGTTTTATTATGTGCGCCTCTCCGGCGGTCAAACCGTCGTCTGCCGCGCGCGCGGGCGCTTTCGCCGCGAGGGCTGCACGCCGTTTGTCGGAGATTATGTGGAAGTGCAGCCGCAGCAGAACGGCGATTGGGCGCTGCAAAATATTCTGCCGCGAAAAAACGCGCTCGTCCGCCCGCCCGTCAGCAACATCAATCAGCTCGTAATCGTCGTCGCCGCGTCCGTGCCTTCGCCGGATTGGCTGCTCGTCGACAAGCTTTTGCTTACGGCCTCTTTGCTGTCCATTACCCCCATTCTCGTGCTGAACAAGCTCGATGAAAGCAGTCTGCAAACGGTGGAAACATTTCTTTCCGAATATGCCGGATTCACGAGCTTTTGCATCTCCACCATCACGCAGGAGGGTCTGCCTGCGCTGCGCGCGCACCTCGCCGGGAAAACAACTTGCCTCGCCGGGCAATCCGCCGTTGGAAAATCCTCGCTTATCAACGCGCTGCTGCCGGACTCCGGCCTTTCCGTTGGCGCCGTTTCCGAAAAGACGGAGCGGGGACGGCATACGACACGGCACGCGGAGCTTCTTCCTTTTTTGGACGGAATGCTGGTCGACACGCCGGGGTTCTCCCTGCTCAGCATGCAGGCGGTTACGCAGGCACAGCTCGACAACTGCTATCCGGAATTCTCGGACGCGCCGGAGCGCTGCCGCTTTGCGGGCTGTACGCACATTGCCGAGCCGGATTGCGCCGTAAAGGAGCGCCTCGAACAGGGATTGGTTTCACATGGGCGCTATCAGCGCTATGCACAGTTATATCAGGAAATAGAACAAAGGAGACGAGAAATCTATGATTAAAATTGCACCGTCCATACTGTCGGCAGACTTTGCGCATATCGGCGACGCGGTCGATAAGCTGCATGGTTGGGGCGCTGATTGGGTACATTTCGACGTAATGGACGGCAACTTTGTGCCGAACCTGACCTTTGGGCCGCCCATGTGCGCGGCTGTGCGGCCGCTCACCGACCTGCCGCTCGACGTGCACCTGATGGTGGATCATCCTGCGGAATGGGTCGTTCCCTTCCAGAAGGCGGGCGCCAACACGATCACCTTCCATGTCGAAGCGGAACGGCATATCAACCGCACATTGCAGCTTATTCACGAAAACGGCATGCGCGCGGGCGTTGTACTCAACCCCGGCACCCCGGCATGCTGCGCGTTTGAAGCGCTGCCCTACTGCGACCTGGTGCTGGTCATGTCGGTCAACCCCGGTTTCGGCGGGCAGTCGTTCATACCGGAATCCGTAGATAAAATTGCGGAGCTTCGCCGCCGCATCGACGAAAAAGGCTATACATGCGATATCGAAGTGGACGGCGGCGTCAATCCGGAGACGGCAAAGCGCTGCGTTGACGCGGGCGCAACCGTGCTTGTCGCGGGCAACGCGGTGTTTAAGGCGCAGAATCCGGCGGATATGATTCGGGCGCTGCGCTGCGGAAAATAAACCCACACGTAAAACGGACGGCCGCCGGCCGCCCGTTTTGCTATCCAATCTTCATATTGTCATGATTGATCCGTATCCGGCTCCTTTAACAATTCCTTGAGCATAACAGCATAAATCGTATCGGAAGCAGCGGGCCAGTTCGCCCGGATTTTCTGCGCCATTTCCCGCGACGCAACGCGCATCTCCAACTTGAGTACGACAGCGTTTTTCTCCTGCGCCTTCAGTGTAACGACATACCCGCCGTCCGGCTGCGCCTGCATCGCGCTGACAAGCTGCGTCTCCTGGCGCATCGCCTCCCGGTTGGCATCCGCATATATCGCAAGCCTGTCGCGGTAGGAACGCGGCAAACTCTCCTCAAACATATCCAGGCTTTGTGCGCCGCGCTCCGTCACACGGTACCCCTGCCCGAACGTACGCGGAATAGCGGCAATAAATCCGTCTTCTTCCAGCTCGTGCATCACGGTTTCAAAGTCGAAATACTGCATGCAATCGTTCTCTACCATCGCCCGATACAGCTGCTCCTTTGTTATATCCAGCCTGGACGCACGAACAAAGTAGAGAATCGTCAGCTTTTCCTTGGTTTCTCCATGCACAAATATCGGCATACAATCCCTCCGCGCCGGTTCTTGCTCTATTCTATCACAGGCTCTGCCGCAATGCAAAATTGTTGCACTCCGCTTCGCCGCGTGGTATTATTATGCATATATTATGTATAAAGGATGGCTGTTATGAATCAGGAAAGCATTCGGCAAGCCGTGTTGCGTCTTGGCGCGGATATCTGCGGCTTCGCGGCGTCGGAACGCTTTGGCGAAGCGCCAGCCGGATTCCGGCCGACGGATGTATTCCCCGACTGCAAATCCGTTGTTGTCTTCGGCGTCGCGCTGCCAAAGGGCCTGTTCGCCATCCCGCCGCAATATATTTATTCTCATTTTAACGGGAATATCTCCGTCCCATATGTAGACGGGATCAGCTTTCAGCTCGCGCGGCTGCTGGAAAAGGACGGCGGCGTCGCCGTGCCGGTTCCGTGTGACTGGCCCGTTGCCGACTACAATCCGGTTACCAAGACAAAGCGCGGCATTCTATCAATGAAGCACGCCGCCGTTATGGCCGGGCTCGGCACGCTAGGAAAAAATACGCTGCTGCTGCATGAAAAATTCGGCAACCGCCTAACCATCGGCGTTGTTCTGACGGATATCGCTTTTCAGTCCGATCCCCCCGCCACGCCGGTATGCCTGCCCGGCTGCCGCATATGCCTCGACAATTGTCCGGTTGACGCAATTGCGGACGGCTCCGTTACGCAGCAGCCATGCCGCGAGAATACATACGTTCCCGACGAACTTGGCTATACCACCGTACAATGCAACCATTGCCGGGCCCTGTGCCCGATGCGAAACGGCCGGTAATGCAAAGACCGCCTTTTACAAAAAAATGCCCTCCCAAGCGGGAAGGCGTTTTTTGCAGTTCTTACAGGCCGTAACGCTTCTTGAAGCGATCCACGCGTCCGCCGCTGTCCACCAGCTTCTGCCGTCCGGTATAAAACGGATGGCACTTGCTGCAAATTTCGACCGTGAGATCGTCTTTGACGCTGCCGGTCTTAAACGTCTCGCCGCATGCGCAACGGACGGTGGCTTCGCCATATGTCGGATGGATATCCTTCTTCATAAACTTTCACTCCTTTTACCTGCAATACCATCCGCTATTATACCTATGCCTCCGGTAAAATGCAAGCCCTAATTTTCAGTAAATATGCGATTTCCGGCACTATTTTCCGTACCGGCTTGTGGACATGGTTGTGTAGCCTTCCTTTTCATAGATGCTGACCCAGTCCTTGAGCTTTTGCAAAAACTCTTCGTTGGTCTCGGTCTTATCCAGCATTGCAATGAACTGTTCCGTCACCTCCGCCGGATTGCCGCCCGCCAGCACGCGGCGAATGGTGCGCACGCCGTCAAGCTCCGCCGGGGAAAGCAGCAAATCGTCACGGCGCGTACCGGACTTATAAATATCAATCGCCGGGAAAATGCGCTTTTCGGATAATTTGCGATCCAAATGGATCTCCATATTGCCGGTGCCCTTGAACTCCTCGTATACCATATCGTCCATCCGGCTGCCGGTTTCGGTCAGCGCCGTCGCCACAACGGTCAAGCTGCCGCCGTTTTCAATGTTGCGCGCCGCGCCAAAGAAACGCTTTGGCTTATGCAGCGCGTTGGGGTCCATGCCGCCGGAAAGCGTTCTTCCGGAAGGCGGAATCGTTAAATTGTACGCGCGCGCGAGCCTTGTCAGGCTGTCCATCAGGATCACAACGTCGCGTCCCTGCTCCACAAGGCGCATGGCTCGCTCCAGCACCATCTCCGCAACGCGCG
>CAYPLG010000018.1:0-28029 GCA_964411535.1 uncultured Oscillospiraceae bacterium | reverse complement strand
TCCTTCGGCGGCCCGTATCTGGGCTTTATGGCGGCGAAACAGGCCCTGATGCGCAAGCTTCCGGGTCGAATTGTCGGTCAGACGGTTGACGCCGCCGGCAACCGCTGCTTCGTTTTGACCCTACAGGCGCGGGAACAGCATATCCGACGCGAAAAAGCGGGCAGCAACATTTGCTCCAACCAGGCGCTGTGCGCGCTGACCGCCGCTGCCTACCTCTCCACGATGGGCCCTTGCGGCATGCGCGACGCAGCGATGCTTGGTTACAGCAAGGCGCATTATCTGGCAGACGAACTGGCAAAGCTCGGCTTTGCGCTGCGCTATCCGGACGCGCCCTTCTTCAACGAATTCTGCACGGAGTCGCCCGTCGATACGGTACTGCTTGACAGCGCGCTTTCCGATCGCGGTATCCTCGGCGGATTGCCGCAGGACGGCGGCGTCCTCTGGTGCACGACCGAAATGAACACGCGCGAACAAATTGACGCGCTGCTTTGTGCAATCCGGGAGGTGACACGCAAATGAAGCTCGTATTCGAACGCAGCGTTCCCGGACGCCGCACCACGCCTTTGCCCCCCTGCGACGTGCCGGAGGTCACGGTTCCGGACGCATTCCTGCGCAAGGAAGCGCTCAACCTGCCGGAGCTTTCCGAGGTAGACGTAAGCCGCCATTATACCGAGCTAAGCAAGCAGGTTTTCGGCGTGAACGACGGGTTCTATCCGCTTGGCTCCTGCACCATGAAGTACAACCCCGCCGTCAACGAGGCAATGTGCGCGCTGCCGGGCTTTTCCCAAATACACCCGCTGCAAGCCCCCGCCACCGCGCAGGGCGCAATGGCCGTGCTGTATGAAAGCGAACAGCTGCTTTGTTCGCTCACCGGCATGGACGGCGTAACCTTCCAGCCCGCAGCAGGCGCGCACGGGGAATTCACCGGTCTGCTGCTCATCAAAGCCTATCATCATGACCGCGGCGATACCGCCCGCACGAAGATCATCGTGCCGGATTCCGCGCACGGAACGAACCCGGCTTCCGCCGCCATGGCGGGCTTTACGGTCGTCAACATTCCCTCGCTGCCCTCCGGCTGCGTCGACCTTGACGCGCTTTCCGCGGCGGTCGGCCCCGACACGGCGGGCCTCATGCTGACCAACCCGAACACGCTCGGTATTTTTGACAAGAACATTCTTGCCATTACACAAATTATCCACGACGCCGGCGGCCTCAACTACTACGACGGCGCGAACATGAACGCCATTATGGGCGTATGCCGCCCCGGCGACATGGGCTTTGACGTTGTGCACCTCAACCTGCACAAAACCTTCTCCACCCCGCACGGAGGCGGCGGCCCCGGCGCAGGCGCCGTCGGCGTAAAGTCCGTTCTGACGCCGTACATGCCCGCCGATACCGTTATTATGCAGGACGGCGCACACGTCTTTGCCACGCCCGAAAAAAGCATTGGCCGCGTCAAAAGCTTTTACGGCAACTTTGCCGTCGTCGTGCGCGCATTGACCTACCTGTATATGCTCGGCGGCGCGGGCCTTTGCGAAGCGTCACGGACGGCCGTGCTCAACGCAAACTATCTGAAAGCGCGCCTGTCGCCATACTGCGAGGTTGCGACCGACGGCGTATGCATGCATGAATTTGTGCTTTCGCTGGAGGCGCTTAAGCGCGAAACGGGCGTTTCCGCCATGGATATCGCCAAGGGCATGATCGACGAGCACATGCATCCGCCAACGATGTATTTTCCGCTGATCGTGCATGAAGCGCTGATGTTCGAGCCCACGGAAACGGAGTCCCGCGAAACGCTTGATGCGGCTGCGGACGCGATTATCCGCCTGTTGCAGCGTGCAAAGACGGACCCGCAGTCGCTGCACGACGCGCCGGTCACCGCGCCCATCCGCCGCCCGGATGAGGTCGCCGCCGCGCGCAAGCCTGTTTTACGTTATCAACCGGATGGAGGTAGTACTATATGAATGATTGCAAAAGAACCGTACTGTATGACGCGCACGTAGCCGCCGGCGCTTCCATGGTGGACTTTGGCGGCTGGGAAATGCCGATGCAGTACAAAAGCGGCATCGTGGAGGAGCACCTTTTTACGCGGCAGAACGTCAGCCTGTTCGACGTTTCGCACATGGGCCGTTTTTTGATCGAAGGCCCGGAACGCGTCGCCTTCCTGCAACACGTGCTTTCGAGCAACGTGCTTGCGCTTGGCGTAAATCAGGCGCAATACACGATTCTGCCCACGCCCACCGGCGGCGCGGTCGACGACGCGTACCTGTACCGCTTCGCCGAGGATTCCTTCATCCTGGTTGTCAACGCCGCCAACACGGACAAGGACAAAGCGCATTTGCTCAACGAGATCAAGGCGTTCAACGCCACATTGACCGACAAAACGCAGGACATTGCGCTGATCGCAGTGCAGGGGCCGAAGTGCAAGGAACTGCTTTCCTCCCTATGCAGCGACCCGCTCCTCACCGAGCCCGTCAAAAACGCGCTTAATACCGTCCTGCTCGACGGCTGCCGCGTTGGCATTGCCAAAACGGGTTACACAGGCGAGCCGCTTGGCTACGAGCTCTTCACCGACGCAAAGGACGCGCCCGCCCTATGGGAAAAGCTCCTATCGCTCGGCGCAAGGCCCGCAGGCCTCGGCGCGCGCGACACCCTCCGGCTGGAAGCCGCGCTGCCGCTGTACGGCCACGAGATGGGTACGGATGCAGCGGGCCGCGAAATCCCGATTTATGCCGTGCCCGTGGCGCGCTTTGCCGTCAGCTTTTCGGAAGCGAAGGGAGATTTTATAGGCAGGGACGCGCTTATGGCGGAATACGCCGCGTATCAGCGCATCATGAACCGCCGGTATGCCGACACCGCGGCGCTGCCGCGCCGCATCCGCGCCATCGCGCTCACCGGGCGCGGCGTCATGCGCGCGGGCCAGCCCGTGTACTGCGACGGCAAGGAGGCTGGCTATATCACAAGCGGCACGATGGTCCCGTACCTCGTAACGGAAGGGTCGGGCCTTTCCACCGTCATGACAGACACCAGAGCCATGCGTTCCATCGGCCTTGCCTATGTTGACAACAACGTTCTGGAGCACTTCGACGTGGAGGTCGATATCCGCGGCAAGCGCGTGCCGGGCGTCATTGTTGCAAGCCATATGAGCAGCATGGCGCCGCCGTACGCGAGACCTTTGCTCGTGAACGCCTCCACGGCAACCGTTGCCGAGGACGGCGCATACGAAACGCGCGCGGAGAAGCTCCTTGACCGCGCGCTGCAAAACCATGTCTGGCGGCAGACCGCATGCGTGAACCTCATTCCGTCGGAGATGACCCCATCGCGCGCCGTACGCCTGCTCTCCGCGTCCGACCCGGCGTTCCGCTATGCGGAGCATCGCCGCATTCGCGCGTTCAACGATAGCGACATTTTCTATTACCAGGGTACGAAGTTTATCGGCGAAGTCGAGCAGTTGCTGGTCAAGGAAATGAAAACGTACCTCGGCTGTACGGAGGTGGAAACCCGCCTGCTTTCCGGCCAGATGTCCAACGTATGCGCCTTTTCCGCCCTGATGAACTACAAGAACCGGCTCAACCGCAAGCGCGACCCCCAGCGCCTTGGCTACGTCCTGAATAACCACATCATCAAGGGCGGACACTTAAGCGCGCAGCCCATGGGCGCGCTGCATGACTACATCGCCGTCGACCCCGTTACGGAGCGGCCTGCCGTTGTCAACTTCCCTGTTTGCCGCGACAACCTGTACAAAATCGACGTTGCGGCAACGAAGGAGATCCTTGACAAATACCGTCCGGAGCTCATCATATTCGGTAAGTCGATGGTGCTGCACCGGGAGCCCGTTGCGGAAATCCGGAAATTTGTCGACGAGATGGGTCTAAGCACGACCATCATGTACGACATGGCGCATGTGCTGGGCTTAATCGGCGACCATTTCCAAAAGCCCTTTGCGGAGGGTGCGGAAATTGTCACCGGCTCGACGCATAAAACCTTCTTCGGCACGCAGCGCGGCGTATTGGGCGTCAATTACCGGCCGGAGCAGGCAAAGTACGGCATCTGGAGCGCCGTCGCCTCCCGCGCGTTCCCCGGCAGCGTATCGAACCATCATCTGGGCACGCAGCTGGGCCTGCTGATGGCAGCGTACGAGATGAACACCTTTAAGGACGCATACCAGGCCGCCGTCATACACAACGCCAAGCACTTCAGCGCGGCGCTGCACGACGCCGGACTCACCGTCGCGGGCGACCCGGCCATCTCCTATACGGAAACGCACCAGGCGATCGTACACGTAGGGTATGGCAAAGGCGCTGCCATTGCGGAGCGGCTGGAGCAGAACAACATCATCGTCAATTACCAGGCCACGCCGGATGAGGAAGGCTTCTCCGCCTCCGGCGCGCTGCGCATGGGCGTATCCGAAATGACGCGCTTTGGCGCGGACGACGCGTTCTTTGACCGGCTTGCACAGCTGATGGCGGACTGCATTCTGCGTAATATCGACGTCAAGGACGCGGTTACGAAGCTTCGCAGCGACTACCTCGATATGCGTTACTGCTTCACGGAGGACTCGTTTAACGATAAGCTGGACGCGCTCCTTGGCAAGCTCGGCATGTAACGCCCCGTTCTTTTGCAGGGAAAGGAACCGGCCCGGCAAATTTCCCTTATGCAGAAATCAAGATGGCTCCCTGCCGCAATTTCGCGGCGGGAAGCCATCTTTCGTTTTTCGCCTTGCACGGCGCCAGTCCCGAATAAAGGAAGGTTTGTACCGTGCGAATCCGCGGGGCAAACGAAGCCGTTTCCCCGGCGCAAAAGGGCGGGTCAATTCAGTTCGAACATTCCCATATAAAGCTGGTAATACTTTCCCTTCTGTGCAAGCAGGTCGTCATGGTCGCCGCGCTCGATGACGCGCCCGTGTTCAAGCACAAGAATCGCGTCGGAGTTGCGTACGGTGGAAAGCCTGTGCGCAATGACGAACACCGTGCGCCCGCGCATAAGCCGGTCCATGCCCTTTTCAATAAGCGCCTCCGTGCGCGTGTCGACGGAGCTTGTCGCCTCATCCAGAATCAGTACCGGCGGGTCGGCAACGGCTGCGCGCGCAATGGTCAAAAGCTGCCGCTGCCCCTGCGAAAGGTTGGCGCCGTCCGCCGTAAGCACGGTATCGTAGCCCTGCGGCAGCCTGCGAATAAACGAGTGCGCATTGGCAAGCTTTGCCGCCTCCACAATCTGCTCGTCCGTAGCGGAGAGATTTCCGTAACGGATGTTATCCCGCACCGTGCCGGTAAACAGATGCGTATCCTGCAAAACCATCGCCAGCGAGCGCCGGAGGTCGTCCTTTTTGATGTCCTTGACGTCGATACCGTCATAGGTAATGGAGCCCTCCTGCACGTCGTAAAACCGATTGATCAGGTTCGTAATCGTCGTCTTGCCCGCGCCGGTGCTGCCGACAAACGCAATCTTCTGTCCGGGCTTGGCGTACAGGTCGATATCGGTCAGCACGTTGCGCTCACCGTCGTAGCTAAACGTCACATCATGGAATCGCACGTCGCCAAGCAGCTGCGTATACGTATACCCGCCACCTTCTGCCGGCCGTTTCCATGCCCATGTGCCGGTATGCTCCGCCGCTTCCGCAATCGAACCGTCGGAACCGATCACGGCGTTGACAAGCGTCACCCTGCCGTCGTCTACCTCCGGCTTTTCGTCAATCAAGGCAAAGATGCGCTCCGCACCGGCCAGCGCGCTGATAAAGCCGTTGAACAGCTGCGAAATCTGCGTCAGCGGCTGCGAGAAGGAACGCGTATACTGCAAGAACGCCGCCAGCGTGCCGATATCCGCATAGCCCAGGATTGCAAGTCCCGCGCCCGCGGCGGCGGCCGCCGCATAGAGCGCGTACGAAAGGTTGCCCATGATGGGCATGAGGATCATTGCAAACGTCATCGCGCTTGTGGACGACGCGCGCAGGTTTTCGGAGCGCGCCTCAAATTCCGAGATGACCTCGTCCTCGTGGCAGAAAACCTTTACCTCCCGCTGCCCTTCGCACATTTCCTCAATATACCCGTTGGCTGCCGCCAGCGCCTCCTGCCGCTTCGTAAAATAGAAAGCGGACTTCTTGCCGAGATTTTTTACGATTAGCAGCATCAGCGCGAATACGCCGAGCACGAGCAGCGTCAGCAGCGGTGAAAGCACCAGCATCATGGTGAGCACGCCGGCGACCGTAATGGTACAGCTAATCAGCTGCGGCAATCCCTGCCCAAGCATTTCACGCAGCGCATCGGTGTCGTTGCTAAACCGGCTCATGATCTCGCCATGCGTTTGGGAATCAAAGTAGCGAAGCGGCAGCTTCTCCATCTGCGTGAACATATCCACGCGCACGCGTTCGAGCGCGCCGGTCGATACGGTAATCACCAGACGGTTCGTCGTATAGCTCGCCAGCGCGCCCGCGCCATAAATTGCGGCAAGCAGCACGATATACCGAATCAATTCGGTAAGATCGCCGCTCTTTTCCTGCACAAGCTTGGCAATCATATTGATGATGGGCTTGAGCATATATGTGCCGGCCACGCCCGCACCGGCGGAAACCAGTATGGTCACCACGATGATTGCGATATACCAGCGATAGAACTTTAAGTACCCCAGCAAGCGCAAAAACGTCCGCTTCGTCTGCTTGGGCTTTGCGAGGGCCGGACCCTTTGGACCTGGCATATTACGCCACCCCCTTCTGCTGCGAATGGTACACTTCGCGATAGATTTCGTTCGTCTCCAACAGTTCCGCATGCGTGCCTACGCCGTTGACCTCGCCGTCGTCCATGACGACAATGCGGTCCGCGTCCATGACCGACGTAATCCGCTGCGCAATGATGATCGTCGTCGTGCCCCCGTGGCGCGTGGCAAACGCGTTGCGGATGGACGCGTCGGTGGCGGTATCCACGGCGGACGTGCTGTCGTCCAGAATCAGTATCTTCGGATTCTTCAGCAGCGCCCGCGCAATGCAAAGCCGCTGCTTCTGTCCGCCGGACACGTTTACGCCGCCCTGCTCCAGCCTGGTGTCGTAGCCATCCGGGAAGGACATGATGAAGTCGTGCGCCTGCGCGCTGCGGCATGCCTCCTCAATTTCCGCGTCGGTGGCGTCCGCCTTGCCCCAGCGCAGGTTTTCGCGGATGCTGCCGGAGAACAGAACGTTTTTCTGCAATACCATGCCGATGCTCTCGCGCAGGGTTTCAATTTCGTAATCCCGCACATCGTGCCCGCCCACGGATACGGAACCGGACAGCACATCATACAGCCGCGGTATCAGCTGCACAAGCGTCGTCTTGGCCGAGCCTGAACCGCCGATAACACCGATCGTTTCACCGGACCGGATAGCAAGGTTGATATGCGAAAGCGCAAGGTTCTGCGCGTTGTCAGAATAGGAAAAGCATACGTCGTCAAAGCGAATCGACCCGTCCGTAACGGCAAGCGCCGCGTCCGCGTTGTCGTCGTTAATGGCGGCCCGCTCGTCGAGCACCTCGACAATACGCTTCGCCGAAGCGGACGAAAGCACCAGGTTGACAAACACCATCGTCAGCATCATCAGACTGATCAGAATCTGCGAAATATAGCTAATGAAGCTCATCAGCTCGCCCGTAAGCAGCTCGCCGCCAATAATATCCCGCCCGCCGAACCAGAGCACCAGCAGAATGCAGGTATACATCGTTAGCTGCATGATCGGCATCGCCGCAACAAGCACCTTTTCCGCCTTCTGCTGCGATACCTTCAGCGCCTTGGCCGCGTCGGCGAATTCCACCGTTTCATGCTCGCCGCGCACGAACGCCTTCACCACGCGGATGGCGATCAGGTTTTCCTGCGTCTGCGCGTTCATCCGGTCGTACTTTTTGAGCATGATCTCAAACCGCGGAAACGCGAGGCGCGCAATCAAAAACGACACGCCCCCCAGAAACGGGATTGCGCACAGTATGATCACCGACAGATCCGGCGAAATCCGTATCGCCATCACCGTCGCCAGAATCATCATCATCGGCGCGCGCGCCAGCATCCGGATGCACATCTGAAACGCCTGCTGCAGGTTTGTAATGTCGTTCGTCATCCGCGTAATCAGCGACGGCGTGGAGAATTTGTCCATATTCTTAAAGGAAAACGACTCCACCTGCGTAAACAGCTTCATGCGAACATTCTTCGCAAAGCCGTTGCTCGCCGTAACGGCGAAGCGCGCGCAAAGCGCGCCGGTCACAAGGGCCAGCGTTGCAAACAGTATCATCAGGCCGCCGATTTTCAGGATGTAGCCGAAATCCCGGTTGGGTATCCCGACGTCGACAATCTGCGCCATCAGCAGCGGTATGCAAACCTCCAGCACAACCTCGGTCGCGACAAGAATCGGCGAAAGAATTGCATACTTCTTGTACTTCCCGATAAACGGGATCAGCTTTTTAATCATTTGGGCGGTTCCACCTTCCAGTCAAAATACGGGCAGCCGCCCGTAACATCCTCGTTCATGTTCGCGATCATGCGGTCCAGCAGCGCGGAAAACTGCGTAAGCTCCTCGTCGGAAAAGCCAGCGAACGTCTCCGCGTCCACTTCGTCAAAGCTCTGCCGGTACAGCGCCGCCGCATGCACGCCGTTCTCCGTTGCATACACGCGGTTGCAGCGCCGGTTTTCCGGGTCCACCTTGCGCATAATCAATCCCGCTTTTTCCAGCCGCGTCAACGACTGCGCAACGGACGCCGGCGTGACCATCAGCCATGACGCCACCTCCTGCTGCGTGCTGCCGGGGTTTGCAATTATGCGCTCCAGCAGCGGCAGCTGCCCGTGGTGCAGCTCGAAATTGGCGGTTTTCTGCCGCGTGTGCTTCCGGCGCAGTACGGAAAGAATGATCAGCCTTGCGCCGATGGGTTGCAAATTCACAGTGAGCCTCCTGCTCTTTTTAATATTTGCCGCTTAATAATTAAGCGCTTGACAATATTAGCAGGGTTGCCCGCTGTTGTCAAGCGCTTTTTTGCCGGCGGCGGAACGCCCCAAACCGCCGGCAATTGCCTGCAAAAAACGGACGAGCTTATGTTCGTCCGTTTTACGCGTATGCAGTTTTCTTGCTATATTCCCCCGCATTTAGTTTAGCGCGCCTGTCCCCGTTTTCGAAGACGGCCCGCGCGGTATCGGGGGCGACCGGCTTAGTCTTTCAGCTGCCCCAGCACGTCGAGCGGAAGCTTGTTCATGATCGAGCCGTTCGGGTTGATCAGCATGTCCGCATCCAGGTTCAGTCCAAAGAGCGCGCCCTCATGCACAGCGGCGTTTACATTGCGCGGCCGCACGGCGTCGCCCGCGGAAATCGCCTTGACGCCCGCCTCCAGCAGGGAGGCAAACAGCGTCTGGTTGCTGCGCGTATGGCAGGAAACGACCGTATCGATGGGCAGCGTGGTACGGCGGAAATCCTTGTCCACAAGCTCCGCCTCGCCCTCGCGCACGGCGTATACGGTGCTGTTCTCAATCACCGTCACCGGATACTTAAACGGCTTCGACGTAAGCGCTTCCGCGTCCGTCTGCTGGAAACGCTTGCGCAGCACGTACATATGGATAACCTCCACGCTGCTGCCGAACTCCTTGTTCTCCGTCACAATCGTAACCTTCTTGCCGATGGAGGCAAGGTACGCCGCCGTATCCGCCGCCGCGTAATGGTCGCCCCACACAAGCACGCGCTCGCCGACCTTCGCGGGCATGCGCGAACCGGGATGGAATTCACAGTTGACGCGCGGGCATGCGATTACGCCTTCAAAGCCCACAACGCGCTCCTTGCCGATGCAATCCGGCACAAAGCTGCTTGCGCCGGTCGCAACCAGCACCGCGTCAAAGGCCTTAAGCGCGTCCGCATCCGGCGCCGTATGGAGCCGCACATCCACCGGCAGACGCTGTATCTGCTTGCGAATCCAGTCCGCGTACCATTTCATCTTCTCCTTGCCCGGCACCATGCAGCAGCCGAGGATTGCGCCGCCAAGCTCGCCGGTCTTTTCAAACAGCGTCACCTTGTGCCCGCGAACCGCCGCAATACGGGCGGCTTCCATGCCCGCCGGTCCGCCGCCGACGATTGCAACGTTGAGCGGCCTGTCGGTCTTTTGCAGGTCGAAAAACGCCTCGTTGCCGCAGGCGGGGTTGATCGCGCAGCCAATCTCCCGCTTGGCCATCATGGACTCCTGCCAGCAGCCCGTGAGACAGGATATGCAGCGGCGGATTTCCTCCGTCTTGCCCATCTGCGCCTTGACCGGCCAATACGGGTCGGCCAGCAGCTGCCGCGCAAGGCCGATCATGTCGGTTTTTCCGTCGGCTACCATTTTTTCGCAATAATCCGGGTTGCGCAGCGTATGGCTGTTGATCACCGGGATGGAGACCGCCTTCTTCACCGCGACGGAAGCATACTCCGTCCACCCCTCCGGATAGTACATCGGGTCGAAACCCGCGCCGGGGCTTTCCTGAATGCACTGGCTTAAGTCAAGCGCGGCAACGCCCGCCTGCTCCAGCACCTTTGCAACCTCGACGCTCTCATCGATCGTGCGGCCGCCCTCGACCCATTCGTCGGCGGAATAACGCACCAAAACAGGAAAGTCCTTGCCGCACTTTTTCTGGATTTGATCGACAATCGCCAGCACAAAGCGCATGCGATTCTCAAAGCTGCCGCCAAAGCGGTCGATCCGGCGGTTCAGCAACGGGCTCATGAACTGTGAGATCAGATACCCGTGCGCCGCGTGCAGCTCCACGGCGTCAAACCCGGCCTGCTTGACCCGCCATGCCGCTTCCGCAAATTTGTCGACCATATCCAGCACTTCCTCGGTTGTCATCGCGCGCACAGGTTTGCCCTTTTCCTCCGCGTTGGCATAGACGATCTCGTGCCCGGCCGACCAGGGCAGCTTCATGACCATATCGTTGGTTGACATGGTGTTGTACCGCGGCAGCGCGCACTGCCGTCCCGGATGCTGCAACTGCACGGCGCACTTTGCCCCGTAGCGATGCATGGATGCGGCAAGCCGCGTCAGCCCCGGAATGTAATTGTCGCTGTCCGCGGAAAGGCAGGTAACGGTCGGCCGCCCGGTCGCCATATCGGGCGTTGTCGCGCCCACGATGATCAGGCCGGCGCCGCCCTTCGCAATCTCGCTGTGATGATGAATGTCACGCTCGCTGACGGAGCCGTCGGCATTGGCCGAGCTGACGTCCGTCGGCACATGCACGATGCGGTTCGGGATAACAACGTTTCCGATTCTAATCGGCGTAAAAAGATGCTCATAGTAGCGCATAATAGAATTCCCTCCGTTCAATTGCGTTTCCGTTTGCTGTAGTCCAAATGCCGTTCTGCCGGGCCAATGCCCGCCGTCGGTGACGCTCGATGGAACTGCTTTTCATTTTTGTTCATCTTCTATCATTTTAGCACCGGTTTTTGCAATATGCAACACGGCACGCCACGTATCGTCCCAGCCAATTTATTGAAATCCCGCAAAGCGCGCTGCATCATGCAATTGTCAAGCGAAGCTGCAAATGCTACAATGCAGATATGAAAAATGAAATCCACGGCAACAGCGCGGGAATCCGCGAAACCATTCTTTCCGAAATGCGCCTGCTTTACGACATGCGCATGGGTGCGGACGAGTTCCTCTCCGTAGAGGTGACGGAGGCGCTTGCGCGCTTTACCACCATGATCAACCGCGAAGTGCTCATTTACGTTTCCCGCGCGGGCGCGATTGTCGACGTACGAATCGGCAGCGACCGCACGGTCGGCATGGAGGAGATGCGCCTCGTACGCAATATCGACCGCCTTTCCGGCGTGCGCTGCATTCACACGCACCCGAACGGCGACGGACGGCTTTCCGACGTCGACATGGGTTCGCTCAACGCGCTGCGTCTCGACGCCATGGCCGCCATCGGCGTAAGCGACGGAAAACCGACGAGCATCTATGCGGGCTTTATTGGCGAGATAGAAGGAAACGTTCGCCAAACCGTGCTATACGGCCCGATGCGCCCCGGCAGGCTGCCGCAAAAGATGCTTCTTGCCGCCATCGGCGAAGCGGACGCGCGGCTCGGCGGCAGCACATACGGCGTAACGGCCGCCCGGCCGGAACGCGCCGTACTGGCCGGCATCGAAAGCAACGATGGATACGACACCATGGAGGAGCTGGCCGCGCTATGCGAAACGGCCGGGCTCGAAGTTGTCGCAAGGGAAACGCAGCGCCGCCGCGGCATTGACAACACCACCTATATCGGCACGGGCAAAGCGGACGCGTTGCAGCTGACCGTCAACGCGGCGGAAGCGGATCTATGCGTATTCGACGACGAACTGTCCGCCATTCAGCTGCGCAATCTGGAAACCATTCTCGGCGTGCCCATCATCGACCGCACCATGCTAATCCTCGATATTTTCGCAACGCGTGCACAGTCGCGCGAAGGCAAGCTCCAGGTGGAGCTTGCGCAGCAGAAGTATCGTCTGCCGCGCCTGATGGGCATGGGCAAGCTCATGACCCGGCAGGGCGCCAGCGGCGTCGGCATGCGCGGCCCCGGCGAAAAGAAGCTGGAAATTGACCGCCGCCGCATTCGCCGCAGAATATTCGAGCTTTCCAACGAGCTTGCGGAAATTGACAAGCAGCGCGCGCTGCGCCGGAGCAAGCGAAAGAGCAACCCCATCCCGGTCGTCGCCCTCGTCGGCTATACCAACGCCGGTAAATCCACCCTGCTCAACGCCCTTTCCGGCAGCGACGCACTGGCCGAGGACAAGCTTTTCGCTACGCTGGACCCGCTGATGCGGCGCATTACGCTGCCGAACGGCACGGACTGCCTGCTTTCGGATACGGTCGGCTTTATCAACAAGCTGCCGCACGACCTCGTCAACGCCTTCCGCAGCACGCTGGAGGAGGTCAGCGACGCGGACGTCATCCTCCACGTCGTTGACGCAAGCAGCTCGTACTATGACGTACAGATGCGCGTCGTAGAGGACGTACTGGGGAGCCTTTCCGCGCTCGATACGCCCCGCATCGAGGTGTATAACAAGTGCGACGTCGCCGCAATCCAGATCAAAAAGGACGGTGCGGTCGCCATCTCCGCCAAAACGGGTGAAGGCCTTGACAAGCTTACCGGTATGCTGTCCGACATGCTCGGCAAACAGCAGGTGCGCATCGAGCTTGTCGTTCCGTACGACCGCTATGACGCCATGCGCATCCTCCGCGATGCCGGGACGCTCCTTTCGGAGTCGCACGCCGAGGACGGCACGCACGTTACGGCGCTTATCGACGAGCAGGAGCTTTGGCGGGTGCAAAAAGCGCTCGAATAGCGGGGCGCTTCCTCCGCATTTCTGCTTCGCAACCGGAATTTCCCCTATACACCTTCCGTTTTTGTGGTATACTGAAAAAAATTTGATTTGTAAGGAAGACCATGGCAATGTTAAAGCTTTCCGAAGTACAGAAAAACCCCGCCGCATTCGCAGGCGAAATCACCGTCTGCGGGTGGGTACGCACCGTTCGCGAAGGGAAAACGTTCGGTTTTGTCGCGCTGACAGACGGAACGTGCTTTACGCCCGTGCAGGTTGTCTATGCGCGCGACGAGCGGAATCTCGGCAACGGGCTTACGACCGGCTGCGCGGTCTGCGTGCACGGCGAACTGATCATGACGCCGGACGCGCCGCAGCCGTTTGAAATTCACGCCGACGCAATCACGATTGAAGGAACGTGCCCCAGCGATTATCCGCTGCAAAAGAAACGGCACACGCTTGAATACCTGCGCACCATCCAGTATCTGCGCCCGCGCACCAACACCTTTCAGGCGACCTTCCGCGTACGCAGCGTCGTCGCCGCCGCCATCCACGAGTTTTTTCAGCAGCGCGGCTTTGTGTATGTGCACACCCCGCTTCTCACCGGCTCCGATTGCGAGGGCGCAGGCGAGATGTTTCAGGTCACAACGCTGCCGCTTTCCGACATGCCGAAGAATCCGGACGGATCCGTCGATTTTTCCGGTGATTTCTTCGGCAAGCCCGTCAACCTGACCGTGTCCGGACAGCTGTACGGGGAAGCGTTCGCGCTCGCCTTCCGCAACATCTATACCTTCGGGCCCACCTTCCGCGCGGAATACAGCTTTACCGCGCGCCACGCCGCAGAGTTCTGGATGATCGAGCCGGAGATGGCCTTCTGCGACCTGACCGGCGATATCGAGATTGCCGAAGCGATGATCAAGTATATCATCAACACGGTGCTGGAGCGGTGCCCCGCCGAGATGGAGTTTTTCAACAAGTTCGTGGACGAGGGCTTGCTCGGCCGGTTGAACAACGTTATCGAAAGCGAATTTGTCCGGCTGACCTATACCGAAGCCGTCAAGATATTACAGGCAAGCGGCGCGGAGTTTAAGTATCCGGTCGAATGGGGCTTGGAGCTGCAAACCGAACATGAGCGCTATCTGACCGAGCAGGTATACAAAAAGCCCGTGTTCGTCACGGACTATCCGAAGGGCGTCAAGGCCTTCTACATGCGCGTAAACGACGACGACAAGACCGTTGCGGCCGTGGACCTTCTGGTGCCGGGCGTCGGTGAAATCATCGGCGGGAGCCAGCGCGAGGAACGCCTCGATGTACTCACCCGCCGCATTGCGGAGCTGAACATGGATTGCAGCCAGTACGACTGGTATCTGGACCTGAGAAAGTACGGCGGCGTCAAACACGCCGGCTTTGGCCTCGGCTTTGAGCGAATCGTCATGTACGTTACCGGCATGCAGAACATCCGCGACGTGCTGCCCTTCCCTCGCACGGCCGCCAATATGGAAATGTAACGTAAAACACAGCAACAGCCGGCAAACCCGGCTGTTGTTTTATGCATCCAATTTTCGTTTGTAATATCGGCTGGCCTTTTCGGTTTATGCCTTCTTTAGCACGCCGTGCACGACAAAGCGCGTGTTGGCGCCGGAATCAAAGTCGGAGCTGGTCACGAGGCAAACCAGCTTGTCCTCGTCCGCAATGGCGACGTCCGGCTTGATGGCGGATTGCGCTTTGGCCGCCTCGATATAGCTTGCGCGCGCAGCGGCGTCCGAAAACCAGATCGGGTAATTCGCCATTGCCGGCGACGCGGTATGCGCCGCGAATACGTCAATGCGATAGTTGCCGCCCGGCGTATACAAATACAGCGACGGATGCTCCGTTAAATACGCGCTGTCCTGATACGAAACCAGGGATCCGAACATGGAGCCGTCCTGCATCGGATTGCCAAAGATCACGATCTGCTCATCCAGAAATTCGTTGCTGTTGCGGCAATCCAGAAAGATTGCGCCGTTCTCGTCCTTTTTCCCGCTGCTGTTGCGCGCCATGTAGTACTCATTGTCAAGATGCTGCACAACGGGGTACTGAATCGGCGTATTGTCGCTGCAAAGATAAGCAACGGCCGGAACGCCTTCGCTTGACAGCCCGGAAAAATCGATTTGCATCGCATCCGCCGAATCGCCTGTAACAGCCGCCTGCGCAGTAGCCGGTTGCGCCGCGTCCCCGCCGGAATTGTTGTTGGACTCTTCCTTCTTGGGGCTGAACACCGCCGCAAGACCGCTGGCGGCCGGCTTTTCCTCCGGGGCAGCGGGCGCTGCGGCCGCGCTCTGCGGTTCGCCGCCGCGCGCGGAGAGCGTCGTGGCAAGCACAACCGCCGCAACGATCAGCCCAACGAGCAAAACGCCGTCCAACACAAGAATCAGCTTCTTTTTCCTGTCGATCTTTCTCCGTTTTCTTTTCTTGTTTTCCATATCCTTCATCCGCTGGGCAGCATAGGTGCTCGCTTATCGCTTACTTCCCCACGCATGCCGATCGTCCTGTGCGAAACCGCAGAAGCTTTTGTAAAGCGGGGCTGTCCCGCCGTGGAACAGCCCCCGTTGCTTGATTTTCTGCCTTAGACTAGCCGTTTACCTTTACAAACTGCGAGCTGACATATGCCGTCGCGCCATTGTAGGTAATGATGTACCAGTCGCCGGTTACGCCCGTGTAGGTGAACGACTCATCCAGGTATGCGTAGCCCAGACGCGAGAAGTTCGTGCCTGCGCCGGAGCGCACGTTGACGCAGTACGTGCAGTTTGCGATCGTGAGCGTCTTCGCCGTCACCGTCGGCGCCGGGGTCGTGGTCGTTCCGGTCGTCGGATCCGTCGTGGTCGAGCCGACCTTACCGGCCGACACGTAGCCTGCGCCCGTCTCCGTCGCGGAGAGGTAACGGTGCCAGATATACGCCGTCGTAGTCGCGTTGTACTGGATCTTGTACCAGTTTCCGCTCTTGTCCAGCACCTTGTATACGTCGCCCAGGTACGCATATCCAACGATCGAGGAACCGCCGCTGGAATTCGCGCGGACGTTGACCCTGCGTGCGCAGTTGACAACCTTGCCCGTCGAGTACGTCTTCGTCACGACGCTGACCGTAATGGCCTTTGTCATGTCGCCCGCCTTGCAGGTAATCACGGCCTGACCGGTCGTAAGCGCGCTGACCTTACCCTTTTCGTCCACGCTGGCAACAGCCGCGTTGCTGCTTGTCCAAGTGGTCTTGTACGTCGCGTTCGCAGGGGCGATCGTCTCCTTGAGCACCGTAGTGTCGTTGAGCAGAATGTCGAAGTCGCCCAGGTTCAGCGTAATCGACGTTACCGGAATCTTCGCCGTAACCGCCACAACGCAGTCCGCATACTTCGTGCTCGCATCCTTCGCCGTTGCGGTAATCACCGCGCTGCCGCCGCCTGTCGCGGTGACGACGCCGTCCGGATCGACCGTCGCAACGTTCTCATTGGAGCTCGTCCAAACGACCTTATTCACACTGACATTCGTCGGATAAACCGTCGCCGCCAGCGTCTCCGTTTCATCCTCGATAAGCGCCAGCGTCTGCTTGTTGAGAACAACCGCGGAAGCGATAATGTGCGTTACCGTCGCAACGCAGCTGGCGCTTAAGCCGCTGCCATCGTTGGCTTTCGCCGTAATCAGCACCGCGCCCTCCGCAAGACCGCGCACCTTGCCGTTGCTGTCCACCGTTGCAATCGCGGTGTCGCTGCTTGTCCAGGTTACGCTTTGCGTGGTGGCCGTCGCAGGCGTAAAGTACGGACTTAGCACAATCGTATCATCCACGCCCAGCGTGATATTGGTCTTGTTGAGCATGAGGCCCGTCAGCATGACCGACTCCCGCACGCTAACCGCGCAGGTCTGGTATACCGCCTTCGTCATGTCTCCGTTCTCCGGAATGCTCGATGCAGCCGTAGCTGTAATCGTCGCGGTACCAACCTTGTGCGCCGTAAGGTTACCGTCGTTATCCACGGATACGACGCCGCTGTCGGAGCTCGTCCAGATGACGTCCTTAATGGAAGCGGCTTCCGGATACAGCGCAACCTTCAGCTTCGCGCTGCTTAGACGATACATCGTCTTCGCCGTGGCCGAAATGGTCATGTTGTCTACCGGGACCTGAATGACCGTGATAACGCAGCTTTGTGATACCGGATCAGAATGGAGCACGCCATTAGCATCCTTGCCTTCATCTTTGTCCCAGTGCAGCGGCGTTGCGGTGACAACCACCTTGCGGTCGGTCGGCTTTAGCACCTTCACTACACCGCCCTCGCTGACGGATACGTAGAATTCAGCATTATCCGGCATTTTCTCGGAATCTTCGAACGAAACGTCCCACTTGCACGCTGTGTTCGCATTTGCCGGCGCGTATTCATACGGAGCCAGCGTTATGGTATTGCCGACAAACAGCGTCATGGCCGTCTTGTTCAGTGCCGTAAAGGCTGTCATCTGCACAACATCGCTAGACTTGACCGTGACTTCGCAAGTCGCCTTGATCTCCAACGAATTGCCGGAAGCATCCTTCAACCCCTTCGTTCCGCGCGCACGCACTGTGATCGTCGTTACGCCCGGTGCCTTTATGACAAGCTTCTTCACTAGCGGCGTCGAGAGCTTCGTATCCACCAGATACGCTACGTTCGGATCGCTGTTTTCGATCTCGATCGCGTCCATGATCTCCTGATCCTCCATGGAAGAACCGGGTGCGCTGATGGTCAAAAGACGCTCGCCCATACCGGCATTCATTTCCATCGTCCAGGCAACCGTTGGATACGTCGTTTGCGGCACTTTGCTGATTTCGTCATTACTGTTTATGCCGCGCTCCGCGTCCAGCTGCAAGGCAGCCAGCGGGCGGCGAACCTCTACCCAGATCTTGTCCGCTTCCTCGTTGATGAGATACTGCATGATGGTCGGGTTGCCATCCGTATCCAGCAGGGCCGAATTCAGGCAGTATACCCACATCTGCACATAGTACTTTCCGTTCTGCACCTTGACGCCCGGCGTACCGTCCGCAATCATCTGCTCGATTTCCGCAACCGTCGGCAGCTTTGTGGTTGCGCCGTCCTTCAGGCCCAGCGCGTCGCCGCTGCTGTTTACGTTCACGTAGCAGCGCGGATAGAGCTGGTATTCGGACTCCGCCAGCTCGCGCTGGACGGAATACCGCAGCGTACCTGTCACATGGTTCACGGAAAGCAGCTGGATATCCAGGCCGTCCTTCACGACGTTCTCTTTCTCATAGTAAACCGTCTTGGCCGGTTTCGTGAACGTCCGGACAAATTCCGGCTTCTCCGCGGCGCAGTACAGATGCGTGTACGCATCGTTCATTACGCGGATGGTCGGTGCCCACTGCACGCCGTCAATATACATCGTTACCAGCAGGTCGTACTCGCCTTCCGAAACAAACATTCCGTTGGCGTCGACGCCGCTCGTATCAAACGTGCCGGCCTTGACGATGTCAATTCGATAATCGCGCGGATCAACAACATTGCCGGGTTCGCCCGCGCCGGGATAGTAAATAACCTGCATCGAGTACGGCATGAAGCTCTCCAACAGCGCGTAGTACCGCTTCGGCTCGCCCTGGATTCGGATAAACGCATCGGAGCTCCAATAGTACGGGTTGTCAAACGCGCTGAACCAGGCTACGATCTCCGCATCCTTGGCGGGCATCTGTACCGTGATTCGCTGCGAAATCAGTCTTGACGCATACTTTTCGTCATACTTTGTATCGTTGACGGTGAACAGCACGCCGTCCGTATGACCCCAGTAATTGAACTGCCGTCCGCCAGTCGCCTCGCCGGAATCCAGCGTAATGTACTGACCCGGCCGCAGCGCGTACGCTTCCTGCGTATGGTCAACCGTGCGCTGCACATACAGCGTGTACATCTTGTAGACGCAGGTGAGCTCCACATCCTCCGGCGGCATCGTAAAGGACGTTGCTGCGGTTGTGGACGGGACACGGGTGGAATTGCTGGTCCAGTGGTCAAACGTGTAGGTACCGTCGCCCGGAGCGGCCATGCTCTGATCCAGCGGCTTAATCCAAACGGTGGCGCCGCTTGACACATCGATCGGGTGGTCGTAGCCTTCGCCGCGTATCCACGTCGTGCCGTCAAGGCTGTACATGGCTTCCGCAATCCGGAGCTTATGCTCATAGGAAGGATAGACCTTCACCACGCCCGAAGGCATGTTAAACGTAATCTTCTTTCCGTCCACCGTACGAATCAGATCGGCAGGCTCGCATACCCAACCGGTGAACTTGTTGCCGCTGTCCTCCGACGCAGTCAGCTGGATAGGCGTACCCTCGGCATAGTTCTCATACGTCCAGTTGGTATAGAAGATCGTTGCAGGGCTAATGACGTTGCCGTTTCCGTCCTTCACCGCCGCGCGCTCCGCATCCTTATAGATGAGCACGTTGCCGCCGTATCTTGCGGCCAGCACCGCGTTGGACGAAGTCACGGTAAACGTCGTTTCCGCGCTTGCGGAATTGGCAATCGTACCGCTGCCCGATACAAGAATCCAGTTGGTAAACGTCGCATCGCCGATCTTTTCCGGCGTTTTAATCGCAATTGCTTCGCCTGCGGAGAAGTATCCCGAAATCGACGTTGCGCCCGCTGCGGATTCCTCATCCTTCAACGTCAACGTATCCGTCGTTCCGGCAAGCGAATTGTTTTGCAGCGTTACGGAATACTGCGTATCAAAATGCGCGGTAGCGCTGTAATTCTCACCGGACATGATCGTAAACGTATAGCTTGAGCTATCCGCAATATCAATCGACGTGGTTTTCCCCGCCTTCGTCGTCGAGAACGTCCACTTTAGGAATTTATAGCCCGCCTGCGCGTTTGCAGTAATTGTAACCTTCTTCCCAACCGCATAGGTACCGGAAGCTGCGCCAGCGGCGTCCGCCGCGTCCGCCTCGCTTTTCACTGTTCCGTAGGTAACGGACACAGTCTGGCCAGCCGCGTAAATGGGCTTTAAGGTAATATCCTCGTCCGACATGTAAAAGTTCAATACACGTTTCTTGGCATCCTCTGCGACAAGAGGTACTGAACCGTCGGCATCCTTCCACAGGGAAGCCTCTGTAGTTGTCCCTGTTTTAATTACCGTCCATTTGTCAAACGCCTTGCCATCATACGTTGCCGCAGCGATTGCTGTCAGACTCTTGCCTTTTGCAACCTTCAACTCTTTGTAAGCGGTCGAATTGCCCGCAACCTTCACCGTGCCCCCATCACCCATTGTTACGGTATACGGCTTTTCATACGACGCTGTAATCGCTACAGCTTTTTTCTTCATTGTTACGGTCGTCGTCGCTTCGTTCTTATTGGCAAGCGTTGCGCCACCCGCCGGAACCACTGTCCATTCCTTAAATACATAACCCGGTTGGTTCGCAATGCCTGCGGTAATTGTGACAGTTTCGCCCTCCGCAAAGAATGTATTTGTACTGTTGATTGTACCAACCGCGCCATCCGTTGCCTTCAGCGTAATTAAATACTTATAATTCGCCGTAACGGTCAACTTGCCGGAAGCGTTCTCGTTTCCGCTGATGGGCATAGTAAATACCGTTTTCGGCAACGTCGTCTTGTCGGTTTCGCTTGTCGGCAGAGTTTCTGTCGCCCCCGGCACAACCGCAATCCCGGCGTTCGTGTATTCCCAGTGATCAAACACCTGCTTATCCGTATTCGGCGGTGCAACAATCGCTACATCTTCACCATACCCTACTACAGCTCCGTTGGCGCTAGTTGCTTCCGTCTTTTTTTCGGTCGGTGCCATCACAGAACCCACGTCACCGATTACTCTCAGCGTGTACGTCGGCTTCACAAACACCGGCGTCGCGGTAACGTCGCACGCAGGCATCTTGAATACCGGTTTTGCATCCGTTGTGGTAGCGTCGTACGCAATCTCAATGGTACTGTCCGCCGGCGTAATCGTCCAGGCTTTGCATACCTCGCCGGTTGACTTTGCAGCCGGAGTATCCAGCGTTACCTTTGTTTCGACCTCAACAAGATTGTTTCCGTTTTTAATTGTAGACGGTATGTTGTCGGCATCTTTTCCGTCCGATAGATACAGATTATATTTATTCTTCGATATATTGCACGCAATCGTAACATCAAACTTCGGCATTGTGAAGATCAGGCCGTCTTCCGTGTTCTGCGAGATCTCAATTTTGGAATCCGCAGGAGCGGTCGTCGGTCTAATCGTCCAGTCCACAAAGGTCTCGCCGGGATTCAGCTTCGGTTTCACCGAAACCAGCACGCCCTCTTTGACCTGGTTTTCACCAATTTTAATCGCGCCGGACTCATCGATTGCACCGGTCGTATTGCCGGGCGCGGTCACTTTTAACACATGGTTGACATTATAGTTGACAAAGACAGTCAACGGCTCGCTCGGCATATCGAATACGGCCTTCGTCTTGGGTGTGCTTGCGTCAGGCGTAAAGGTTACCGACGGCGAGGACGACCAGCTAAGGACATCGTTCGCCGTTTTGCCGGCTTCCGGTATGATAATGATCGTACAATTCCGAGCAGGATCCATCCACACCGTGTTCGACGTGGCTCCACTCGTTATCGTTGCGCCAACAACGGTCAGCAGGTATTGATATGCAACCAAGATCCTCACCGGGAAAGCTTGCATTTCAAAGCGGTAAACTTTATAATCCAGTTTATCTGCATTTTCGAGCGTAACTTCCGTCACAGTAACCCCCGCTGAACCCGGATTGTCCGGATCAGTCATCTTCTGAAGCGTCGGGGTTCCCTTGAGTTTCATACTCACGCCGTCGCCCTTTTCCACGCGGAAGTATACCGTCTGGCCCGATTTCGCCGTCGTCGGCAGGGTTGTATCCGGAACATTTTCGTTGGTGCCAACCGCTACAACAACACTGCTCTTATTGCTGGTAATTTCATATTCAGCCGTTTTATACTCGGCCGTCAGCGTCACCGTTTTTTCTGCACCATCGGGAACCTCGCCAACAATGCAGACTTGATCTTGAACTTTCGAATTGAAATTACTCAGGCATTCAGTGTCGCCTTTTGCATCCCAATAGTCAAACTCTTTACCAGCCGGTATTACCGTTGGATCAAGAGTTAATTTCAATTCCGTCTCAGGGGGCTGCGGGCCGGGAGGTGTAACAGTACCACCCGTAACACCAACCTTCAGAGTCCCCGTTGTCGCCAGCGAGCTCACCGGAATGAGCCCGAAGACGAATACCAGGGCAAGGAACAATGCGATTGCGCGTTTCATTTAACGTACACATCCTTTCGCGTTACATGCGTGCATGAATCTACCATTAGTCGTGCAAATTATACAATGCATATAATTGGAAGTAAACAAATGCGAACGCTTCTTTACGAATAATTAACAGTATTGAAATGCCCTAACGGCGGGTTTTTGCGGTTTTTATGCCAAATCGCCGCAATGTTCACAAATTATCGGATATGCCTTAACAATTTGTTAATAATTATGCAATACGGACATTTGTATGCAAACAGGAGGGACGGCTAGCGCAATTTTTGCCGCGGCAATCACACGTAAGCGGAGCGCCCGCGCGCATGGCTGCGGCAGCGCACGCCGGAAAACGCCGCACAAACGAGCAAGCGCCCTTAGAAAAGCTCGTAATCGTCCAGCATGTCGGAAACCGCCGCAGGGCTGTTGAACATCATCGCGTCGATAACGGACAGGCCCTCGAAAAAGCGGCTCTTCTTCTGGTCGTACTCGGTAAAATGCAGCCGGAGGAAGCGGAGCGAAACCCCTTCGCGTTCGTACTTCGCCCGGTCAAAAATCTCCGGCGCGCCCGGCGGGTTGAGGTACTCCGTCTCGTGCAGGGCCTTGCAGATTGCAAGCGCCCAGTCGCCCGGCGCGTCCACCGGGGGAAGGTCGAGCGCCATCTCCGAAAATACGGAAAGCGAAAGCGGTATGGAAAGGTACTCGCATACGCGCCGCAGCGCAAGGACGTTGAGCCGCGCAAGACTCTCCGTCTCGTCCGCAAGGCAGGACGTCACAAGCTCCAGCACGGTGGAAAAGTACGGCGCGCGTTTCTTGTACGCGGCGGTGAGCTGCCCCGCAATACGCGCCGCGTAGGGCTGCGCGCTGTCAATTGCCACATCCTTGATCGCAGTTGAACGATGCACGTCCCGCACCGGCACAGTGATATATACATCCTCCGGCTTGTTCGGGTGGATGATGCGGTTGCGGTTCACCCAGCCGCGGTCGATATATTGCGGCGTGTCGAACACGATCCACCGATCCGTATGCTTGATAAGCGAAAAATGCCCCAAATACGGAAAGAAATACGGTTGCATAATGCCTATTGCCATAGTGGTTTTCTCCAAACGTCGGGATACGTTTCCCGGTCGTAGCGTAACAAGTGCGGAAAGCTTTGTCAAGCTTCCCCGTTCGCGCGTCCTCCGTTTGCCGCTTTGCGCGCGCGCAGCATGCGCAGGATGTAGTACAGGCTGTCGTTATGCGTAAGCAGCGCAAGCCCGATGTAAATCGCCGCGCCGCTGCCAATCAGAATCAGAAGCGTCGGCACGAGCGGCGTGGTCAGCCGCATGGCGAGCGCGTATACCAGCGCGCCCATCAGCACGGCGGGCAGCATGGAGGAAAGCATATCAAACAGCTGCTCTTTGATCGTATAGTGCAGGTATTTGGCGACGACCGGCATGAAGATGCATACGTTGACAATTTCCGCAGCCATGCTTACCAGCATGAATACGGACATGGGAAAGCGTTTGCAATAGAGCATCACGCCGAAGGTAATCAGCTTTGTTACAAAGTTGAACAGCAGCGTCACGCCGCTCTTGCCCTTCGCATTGATCGCATGCGTCTTGGCGGAAAGCGGCCAGAACATGCAGATCACGCATACCACACGCACAAACGGCGCGGCCGGCAGCCATTTGTCGGTCAAAAGCAGCCGGATAAGCGGCTCCGCCACGGCGAACAGCCCCGCCATCAGCGGCGCGGTAACAAACAGGCTCAGCCGCTGCGAAAGGCGCATGATATGCTTGCTGCGCGCTTCGTCGCTCTGCACGCGCGACAGCGTGGAAAACAGCACGTTGTTCATTGCGCCGTCGACATTGTTCATGATAACCGTCGGAAACTGAAATCCCTTGCTGTAATATCCCAGCGTCGTGGTGTCGTACGCCTTGCCGATGATCAGGTTATACATATTGTTATAAAGCGTATTGAGCAGGTTCGCCGCAAGGATGTTCGCGCTAAACGACAGAACGCCCCGCGCGGCCTTTGCCGTCGGCCGCGCCGTCGGCCGCCAGCGCGTTACGAAAAGCAGCACGGCGCAGTTGACGACGTTCCCCGCAAGCGCGCTCAGCACCAGCGCCCAAACGCCCATGCCGGAGAGCGCCATTGCAATGCCGACGCAGCCGTTGACCACATACCCGACAAGCGCGGCAAGAAAGCTTTTCTTATATAGAAGCTCGCGCGTAAGAAGCGCCAGATGCGTCGAGCAAAGCGCCAATACCGGCAGGTTGACCGCCTGCACGCGGATGACGCCGGTCAGCTCCGGCACCTCGTAGTACGCGGCGATGCGCGGCGCGGCAAAAAGCAGGATGACAAACAGCAATACGGAAAGCAGCATACCGCCATAGAACGCGGAGGATTTCTCCTCCTCGGAAAGCTGTTCCTTTTGAATCACCGCCGCCGTAAAGCCCGTTTGCACAAACACGTTGGCTACGGTCATGAACACCGCCGCAAGCGCGACGACGCCGTAATCCGACGGCAGCAAAAGGCGCGCCAGGATAATCTGCAAAACGAAATTGATAAGCTGCGCGCTTACGCTCTGCAGAATTTTCCAGGCGAGCCCCGATACGGTTCGCTTTTTCAGCGTATCTTCCATCCGGAACGCTCCCCGATCTTCCACAGTCTTTTCATTGCATACACGGGCATATACAGCGCCGTAGAAAGCCGCCTATCCCGTTGTACGTCCGCCCAAACCTCGGCAAACTGCTCCCGCCGCCGGTGCAGAAGCGCCAGCAAAAGATGCTTCGCCTGCCAGTGGCGCACCTCGCCGGAAAAGTCGTACCGACCGCCGTAAAACGCCTGCATCGCCGTGAGAATGCGCATCTGGTCGCGATACTTCTCAATGTCGCGCATCGTGGAATTGTAATTTACGCCGCTTTTTGAACGAATCACGCGGTACGAATACAGCGTGCGGTCGAGCATGTACACCTTGCCAAAGTCCTGTATGATCACGCAGCGCTGGTAGTCGTCGGCGTTTCGCGTCAACAGCTCCAGCGAACGGTATTTATCACCAACGAGCGGGTAATAATTCCGGTACAGCGCGCCCGTAAGCGAAAACCGCTCCCCGCGCAAAAACTGCGCCATGGTGAAATCCCTGCCAAACAGGCGCTTTGCCGGGTCGTAATCGAGCAGCCTGCCGCTGTCGTCGCGTACCTCGCGGCGGTGCGCCACGCAGGCATAGCCGGGGTGCGTTTCCAGAAAATCCACGAGCGTCTGCAAACGGTCCTCGCCCACCCAGTAGTCGTCACCCTCCAGAATCGTCATGTACTTGCCGGAAAACATGGTAAGCCCTGCGTCGCTATGCAGCCTGGACCCGCCCATATTTTCCGGATGGAAAAACGTACGGACGATATCCGGGCGCGCCGCGGCATATTCGGAAAGGATTGTGCGCGTTTCATCGGTCGAGCAATCGTCCGCCGCAATGATTTCATAGGCAAACGTCGTCCGCTGCGCCAGCATGCTCTCGATCGCCTGCCGCACGTACGGCGCATGGTTATACGTAAGCAGCAGGCAGCTTACCATAATGGGTTCCGATGTATTCGTCAAACCGTTCCTCCCCCGTTTTCCGCTCGCCTCAGTCGTTGGCCTTCATGGATTCTACCATGTCGATATGCCGCACGACAGGCAGCATCAGCAAGTCCACAATCAACGTAAACAACATCGTAATAACAAGCGAAATCAAAATTGCACGCGGATACAGCGTCCGCCCGAACATGACCGCGTCAACCTCCGCCGTGCGCACGACGAACGCATGCAGCCAGTAACCCAGGCCGATGCCGATGATCGAGCCCAGTATGGAAAGCATCGTCGTTTCCCGATAGATATACTTCGCAACCTCCGGCTCGTAGAAGCCGAGCACCTTGATGGTGGCAAGCTCCTTCTTGCGCTCGGAAATATTGATGTTTGTCAGGTTGTACAGCACGATCATCGCCAGCGCGCCCGCCGCAACAATCAACACGTACACAATATAGTTGATGTTGCTGATAATATTGTCAAAGCTGTCCTTAATCGTGCTTGTAAACGACACCATTGCAACATCGTCGTCCGCCAGCAGCGTTTGCGCAATCTCCTCCTCGCCGGACGGGTTCGCCGCAGCATGCCGCGCGATCACCTGCTCAAACTCCGGCGTATTTTTAAAGCAGCGGGTATATGTCGAAAGGCTGATGAACGCATAGGCCGTTATATAGTTTTCCGTAATGCCCGTTACGGTCAGCTGCGCCTCCTCGCCGTCCTTGTTGACAAGCGTGAACGCGTCGCCCACGGAAAGGGAAAGCGTTTCGCACAGCTTCTCCGTCAGCACGACGGCGTCCTCGCCGAACGGCACATCGGCGCCCGTTTTCCGCTCTCGCAGCACGATATGCTGCTTTAACGAATCCGTATCCTGCGGCACGTAGATGTTCACGTCCTCCTCGCCGCCTTCCGCACGCACGGAAGCGGCCTCCGTATACACGAGGGCATAGCTGTCCACCTTGCCGGAGCTTTCAAAAAAGTCCCGCAACGCCGCGTTGGTTTCCAGTACGCCGGCCTCCTTCAGGTATACGGTCATGTCGTACCGGTACAGCTCGTAGAACTGCTTGTCCACAATGTCGTTGATGGAATCCCGGATGCCGAAGCCCGTAATCAGAAGCGCCGTGCAGCCCGCAATGCCAAACATCGTCATATACAGCCGCTTTTTGTAGCGGAAGATATTGCGGCAGGTCACCTTTTGCGTAAACTTGAGCCGCTTCCACAGGGGCGTTACGTATTCAAGAAAGATGCGTTTCCCCGCCTCCGGCGCGCGCGGCAGCATCATGCGCGCGGGCTTTTCCTGCATGATCGACAGGCATGCCCACAGCGTCGCCGCCGACGTGCACAGGATGGACACCGCCGCAATCCATATCGCGGAATCCCAGCGCATAACGGTAATGATCGGCGGCAGCGTGTACATCATGTCGTACGCCTTGCTGATCGCGCGCGGCAGCAGCCACATGCCCAGCAGAATGCCGATCCCGCTGCCAAGCAGCGTCGCCCAGAAGCTATAGCCCAGATAATAGAACAGAATTCTGCGGTTGCTGTAGCCAAGCGCCTTGAGCGTACCAATCTGCGTACGCTCCTCCTCGACCATGCGCGTCATGGTCGTCAGCGCGACAAGCGCCGCAACAAGGAACAGGAATATCGGGAACACGCGCGCAATGGCGTCGATCTTTTCCGTATTGCTCTCATAGCTCGTAAAGCTTACGACGTCCTCCCGGTCGAGAACCAGCCACTCCGGCTCCTCCAGGTCGTCAAGCTCCTTCTGCGCGTCGTCGAGCGTTACCTGCGCGTCGTCAAGCTTTTTCTGCGCGTCGCCGATCTCCCGGTCCGCGTCCGCTTCCGCGTCGTTAAGCTCCGTCTCCGCGTCCGCAAGCTTCTTTTCCGCGTCCGTAATATCCTGCGCGCCCTCCGCAAGCTCCTCCTCGCCGTCGGTAATCTTCTTCCACTGCCGGGAAAGCTCCCTTGTCCCGGTAGGGGCTATCCGCTTGTAGCCG